>NZ_JAIEQY010000178.1 GCF_019747315.1 Roseococcus sp.
GCCCCGGCGCCCGATCCCGCCCCGCCCCCGGTCGCCGCACCGCAATCCGCGCCGCCGCCCCCGCCTGAGCCGGTAGCACCCCCGGCTGCCGCAAGCCCGGCGCCGCTGCCCCCCATCGCCGGCCAGGCCAACCCGGCGCCCTGAGCCACATCCGGGCGGCTGGTCCTCCCGCCTGGCGTTGCCGCGCAGAAAGGCGCCCCCTGGACTCGGCTGGGCAGCCCCGCTAAACACCCGCCTCCCTTGCCATGGCCGTTGGACAGCCTGGCGAGCGGAAATGCTTGCCTCCCTCGCATGGTGCGAGAGCCAGGGGCAGCCCCAACCCACCGACAGGAGGGCCCGAATGTCCAAGATGAAGACCACTTCAAGCGCCAAGAAGCGCTTCAAGATCACGGCCACCGGCAAGGTCATGGCCGGCCCCGGCCGCAAGCGCCACATGCTCTCCAACCGCACGCAGAAGGCCAAGCGCCAGAACCGCGGCTCCCAGGTTCTCGAACCGCAGGATGCCAAGACGGTGATGAACTGGCTGCCCTACGGGCTTCCCCGGTAAAGCCCCGGCAAAGTACGGAAGGAGATAGAATATGGCTCGTGTAAAGCGCGGCGTTACCGCCCATGCCCGTCACAAGAAGATCCTGGACCTCGCCAAGGGCTATGTGGGGCGCAGCTCCACCACCTATCGCGCGGCGCTCCAACGCGTCGAGAAGGCGCTGCAATACGCCTATCGCGACCGCCGCAACAAGAAGCGCGATTTCCGCGGGTTGTGGATCCAGCGCATCAACGCCGCGACGCGTGAGCATGGGATGACCTATTCCCAGTTCATCGCCGGCATCAAGGCCGCCGGCATCGAGATGGACCGCAAGGTCCTCGCGGCGTTGGCCTTCGACGAACCGGCGGCGTTTGCCGCCATCGTTGAGAAGGCCAAGGCCGCGCGCCCCGCCGCCTGACCGAGTCCGACCGCTTTGGCGCCTTTGCCAAAGCGTAAGTCGGTCTCGCAGCAGATCTGGCTGGTCGCAAACTTCCAAGGGGCCGTGACGCGAGAGCGTTTGCGGCCCTTTTTCTTGTGATGAGGACCACCCCATGTCCGACGATCTTTCCGCACTCGCCTCCAGCACCGAGGCCGACCTCGCCGCCGCGGCCCATCTGCGCGCGCTGGATGCGGTGCGCGTCGCCGTGCTCGGCAAGTCCGGCGCGCTGACCGCGCTGCTCAAGGGCCTGGGCGCCATTCCGGCGGAACAGCGCAAGGAGCGCGGCGCCGCCGTGAATGCGCTGAAGCTGCAACTGGAAGCCGCGATCGAGGCACGCAAATCCGTGCTGGAAGCCGCGGCACTCGACGCCAAGCTCGCGGCCGAAACCCAGGACATGACGCTTCCGCCGCGGCCTTATGCCCCGGGTGGCACGGGTGGCATCCACCCGATCTCCCGCACCATCGAGGAGTTGACTGCGATCTTCGGCGCCATGGGCTTCAAGGTGGTGGAAGGCCCCGACATCGAGGGCGACTGGTACAACTTCGCCGCGCTGAACATCCCCGACCATCACCCCGCCCGGCAGGACCAGGACACCTTCTACCTTCCCGGCCAGATCGACGGCCGCCGCACCGTGCTCCGCACGCAAACGAGCCCCTTGCAGATCCGCACCATGATCGGCCAGGCCCCGCCGATCCGCGTCATCGCCCCCGGCCGCACCTATCGCGCCGACCATGACGCCACGCATTCGCCCATGTTCCATCAGGTGGAGGGGCTGGTGATCGATCGCGGCATCACGCTCGGCCACCTCAAGGGCTGCCTCACGGATTTCCTGCGCAGCTTCTTCGGCATTTCGACCCTGCCGGTGCGCTTCCGCAGCAGCTACTTCCCCTTCACCGAGCCATCGATGGAAGTGGATATCGGCTGGAACCGCAGGACGGGCGAACTCGGGGCTGGCAATGACTGGCTGGAGATCCTGGGCAGCGGCATGGTGCACCCACGCGTGCTCGCCAATTGCGGGCTGGATGCGCGCGAATGGCAGGGCTTCGCCTTCGGCATGGGCATCGAGCGCATCACCATGCTGAAGCACGGCATGGCCGATCTGCGCCCCTTCTTCGAGGGCGATACGCGCTGGCTCAGCCACTACGGCACCAATCCTCTTTCCCCCGCCAGCCTGCATGAGGGCGTGTGATGAAGTTTCCCCTCTCCTGGCTGCGTGAGCACCTCGAAACCGAGGCCACGCTCGATCAGATCAGCACCACCCTCTCCGCCATCGGCATCGAGGTGGAGGGCATCGAGGATCGCGCGGCGGCGCTGGCCAACTTCCGCATCGCCCGCGTGATCGAGGCGGTGCAGCACCCCAATGCCGACCGGCTTCGCATGCTGCGCGTGGATGTGGGCGATGGCGTGGAACGCTCGGTCGTCTGCGGCGCGCCCAATGCGCGCACCGGCATGCTGGGCGTCGCTGCCCTGCCCGGCGCCTTCATCCCGGGCACCGGCATCACGCTCAAGGCCGGCGAGATCCGCGGCGTGAAGAGCGAGGCGATGATGCTCTCGGCGCGCGAGATGGGCCTGGGCGACGACCATTCCGGCATCGTGGACCTGCCCCAGGACGCGCCGCTGGGCGCGCGCTACGTGGATTATGCGGGCCTCGATGACCCGATCATCGAGATCAAGGTGACGCCCAATCGCGGCGACGCGCTCTCCGTGCGCGGCGTGGCGCGAGACCTCGCCGCCGCCGGCCTCGGCCGCCTCAAGCCCTGGGCTGCGCCCGCCATCACGCCCGCCTACGAGACGCCCCTGCAATGGCGCATCGAGGACCCGCGCGCCTGCACCTGGGCCCTCGGCCGCGCCGTGCGGGGCGTGAAGAACGGGCCTTCCCCGCAGTGGCTCCAGGACCGGCTGACGGCGATCGGCCTGCGCCCCATCTCGGCGCTGGTGGATGTGACGAACTGGTTCACCTTCGCGCTTGGCCGCCCCTTGCATGTCTTCGACGTGGCGAAGGTGAAGGGCAGCACGCTCTCCATGCGCATGGCCCGCGCGGGCGAGGAACTGCATGCGCTGAACGGCAAGACCTATGCCCTGACCGCGGAGGATGGCGTGATCGCCGATGCCGAGGGCCCCGAGGCGCTCGGCGGCATCATCGGCGGCGAGCCCTCGGGCTGCGACGAGACCACCACCGAATGCTTCATCGAATGCGCGCTCTTCGACCCGGTGCGCGTGGCGCTCAGCGGGCGGCGGCACAACGTCTTCACCGATGCCCGCGCGCGCTTCGAGCGCGGCCTGGACCAGGCGCTGCTGCCGGCCGCGCTCGACGCCGCGACCGCCATGATCATGGAGCTTTGCGGCGGCGAGGCCAGCACGGTCAGCGAAGCCGGCGCCGAACCCGCGTGGCGCCGCACCGCCACGCTGCGCTTCGAGCGGCTGGCGGGCCTGGGCGGCCTTGCCGTGGCACCCGACCTCGCGGTAGCACGCCTGGAGGGCCTCGGCTTCACCGTGACCGAGCGTGACGAGGCGCAGGTCACCGTCGCCGTGCCGCCCTGGCGCAACGACATCGCCGCCGCCATCCATCTCGACCAGGACCCGACGCTGGATGCCGAGCGCGCGCGCATCGCGGCCGAGGGCTGCGCCGCCGTGGAAGCCGAGTGCGATTTGGTGGAGGAGGTGCTGCGCCTGGGCGGTCTCGATGCTGTGCCCTCCGTCTCGCTGCCCGTCGCCTCCCCCGTGCCGCTGCCGGCGCTGGATGCGAAGCAGGTGCGCAGCGGCCTCGCCCGCCGCGTCATGGCTTCGCGCGGCATGCAGGAAGCGGTGACCTACGGCTTTCTCGAATCCCGCATCGCCGGTCTTTTTGGCGAAACGCCCGAGAGCCTGCGCCTGGAAAACCCCATCGCCTCCGACCTCGACCAGATGCGCCCGACCCCCATCGCCTCGCTGGCGCTATCGGCGGCACAGAATGCCGCGCGCGGCTTCGCCGATGTGGCGCTGTGCGAAGTGGGCGGCGGCTATCGCGACACCTCGCCGGCCGGGCAGCTCGCCATGGCCTGCGGCCTGCGCGCCGGCGCCACGCCTTCGAACTGGGCGGCACCTGCGCGGCCGGTGGAGGCGCTGGACGCGAAGGGCGATGCGCTGGCCGTGCTGGAGGCGCTCGGCGTCCCCATGGCCGCCCTGCAGGTCACGCTGGACGCGCCGGGCTACTACCACCCCGGCCGCTCCGGCGTGCTGCGCCAGGGGCCGAAGGTGGCTCTGGCGCAGTTCGGCCAGCTGCACCCGCGGCTCTGCGCGGCACTCGACCTGCCCGGCGGCTCCGTCGCCTTCGAGGTCTTCCTGGATGCCATCCCCGAGCCGAAGCGCCGCAAGAAGTCGGCGCCCGAGCTCTCCGCCTTCCAGCCGGTCCGGCGCGACTTCGCCTTCCTGGTGGATGCCGGCGTGCCGGCCGATAAGCTGGTCCGCGCGGCGGCCGGTGCCGAGCGCGCGCTGATCACCGATGTCACGCTCTTCGACCGCTACGCGGGCGAGCGCGTGGCCGAGGGCAAGGTGAGCCTCGCCCTCCAGGTCACGCTCCAGCCGCGCGAGCGGACGCTGACGGATGCGGAGATCGAGGCAGTGGCCGGCAAGATCGTGGCGGCCGTTGGCAAGGCGACGGGGGCCACGCTGCGCGGGTGAGGCCCCCCTGAACTCGGGTCATAAACCGCAGAGACGCGCCGGATTCTCGCTGAGGATCGCGGCGCGCCGCGCGGCAGTGGCGGTTTCACCGGCGACGAGACCCAGATTCACCCGGCCCTCGGCCAGGAGGTTCACGTTCTCCAGACTGCCGGCGATGTTGCGTGGCTCGATCACCAGCATCGGGTCGGCGGCCATCACCGCGGCGGCAAAGGCGGCACCATAGGCCGGGAAGCCGCCGCCTGGCGTGGCAGTGGCCAAGGACAGGGCCAGCGGCGCCTGCGCCAGCGCCTGGCTGGCCAACACGCCCCTGCGCCGGATCATTCTTCCTCCTCCTCCGGCTTGCGGATCACCGGCAGCAGCGCGGTTTCCTTCACGCTGCCCATGGCGATCTCCACCGCGACGCGCTCCATCCCGGCCAGTGGACGGATTTCCTCGGCCATCAGGGTTTCCAGTGCCACGATATCGGGCAGCCGCAGCTTCACCAGGTAGGACCATTCGCCGGTGAGCTGATGGCATTCCAGCACGGTGTCGAGCTTGCGGACCAGTCGGCGGAAGGCGATATCCTCCTTGCCTGGCCGCACCGCGACGCGGAGGAAGGCCAGCAGCGGGCAACCCACCTCCGCCGGGTCCAGCTCGGCGTGCCAGCCGCGGACAACGCCGCGCTCCTCCAGCCGCTTCAGCCGCTCGGCCGTGGCGGAGACGGAAAGGCCGGACACCTTGGCCAGGTCGGAAAGCCCCGCCGCGCCATCCTGCTGCACTGCGATGACGATTTTCCGGTCAATTTCATCCATGGCGGGAGCCTATTCGGATAACGCCGGGTTGTAAACGAAAATGCAGCGTCTGGCTTGCAAGACCAAGGCTTTGCGTCCGATCAGATTCCCGACAAAGACTTGGGCGTCGCCTCTTGTCCGCACGCCCGCTGCTCAATACATCGGCATCAGAGGCCGCGCATGGTGCGCGGATCACCGCGCAGCCGCGCGGAGCCAACAGGGGCTGTGCCCGGTGCCTGACAGGGGCCGGACAAAGTCGCCGCATAGGAGCAGGCTCGCATGAGCAAAGTCATCGGTATCGACCTCGGCACCACCAATTCCTGCGTCGCCATCATGGAAGGCGGCGAGGTGAAGGTGCTGGAGAACGCGGAGGGCGCGCGCACCACCCCCTCCATGGTTGCCTTCGCCAAGAATGGCGAGCGTCTCGTCGGCCAGAGCGCCAAGCGCCAGGCCGTGACCAACCCCAACAACACGCTCTATGCCGTCAAGCGCCTGATCGGCCGCAAGTTCGACGACAGCATGGTGCAGAAGGAAAAGGGCCTGGCCCCCTTCAACATCGTGAAGGCCGACAATGGCGATGCCTGGGTCGAGGTGGACGGCAAGAAGTATGCGCCGCAGCAGATCAGCGCCAATGTCCTCACCAAGATGAAGGACACGGCCGAGGCCTATCTCGGCGAGAAGGTGACGCAGGCCGTCATCACCGTCCCGGCCTATTTCAACGACGCCCAGCGCCAGGCGACCAAGGAAGCCGGCGCCATCGCGGGCCTGGAAGTGCTGCGCATCATCAACGAGCCGACGGCGGCCGCGCTGGCCTATGGCATGGACAAGAAGACCGCTGGCACCATCGCGGTCTATGACCTGGGCGGCGGCACCTTCGACGTTTCGATCCTCGAGATCGGCGATGGCGTCTTCGAGGTGAAGTCCACCAATGGCGACACTTTCCTCGGCGGTGAGGATTTCGACCAGCGCGTGATCGACTACTTGGCCGATGAGTTCAAGAAGGAGAACGGCATCGACCTGCGCGGCGACAAGCTCGCCTTGCAGCGCCTGAAGGAAGCCGGCGAGAAGGCCAAGATCGAGCTCTCCAGCTCGAAGCAGACCGAGATCAACCTGCCCTTCATCACCGCCGATGCGTCGGGCCCGAAGCACCTCGTGATGCAGCTGACCCGCGCCAAGCTGGAAGCGCTGGTGGATGACCTGGTGCAGCGCACGCTGGAGCCGGTGAAGAAGGCGCTCTCGGACGCTGGCATGACGGCGGGTGAAGTGGATGAGGTGATCCTCGTCGGCGGCATGACGCGCATGCCCAAGGTGATCGAGGCGGTGAAGGGCCTGTTCGGCAAGGAGCCGGCCCGCAACGTGAACCCCGATGAGGTGGTCGCCATCGGCGCCGCCATCCAGGGCGGCGTCCTCAAGGGCGACGTGAAGGATGTGCTGCTGCTGGACGTGACGCCGCTCTCCCTCGGCATCGAGACGCTGGGTGGCGTCTTCACCCGTCTGATCGACCGCAACACCACGATCCCCACCAAGAAGTCGCAGACCTTCTCGACCGCGGATGACAACCAGACGGCTGTCACCATCAAGGTCTTCCAGGGCGAGCGCGAGATGGCGGCGGACAACAAGCTGCTGGGCAATTTCGACTTGCAGGGCATTCCGCCCGCGCCGCGCGGCGTGCCGCAGGTGGAAGTGACCTTCGACATCGACGCCAACGGCATCGTGAGCGTCCAGGCGAAGGACAAGGCCACCGGCAAGGAGACGCAGATCAAGATCCAGGCGAAGTCGGGCCTCTCCGACGCCGACATCGAGAAGATGGTGCGCGACGCCGAGGCCAATGCCGAAGCGGACAAGAAGCGCCGTGAGGCGGTCGAAGCGCGCAACCAGCTCGACACGCTGATCCACTCCACCGAGAAGACCATTCGCGAGAATGGCGACAAGGTGCCGGCGGATGAGCGCGCGGCGGCCGAGGCGCTGATCACCGAGGCCCGCGCGGCGATGGAGACCGGCGATGCCGAGGCCATCAATGCGGCGGCCGAGAAGCTCAGCCAGGCCGCGATGAAGATCGGCGAGGCCATGTACAAGGCCGAGCAGGCGGCACCGCAGCCCGAGGCTGGTCCGGAGGCCACCAAGCCGAACGACAAGGTGGTCGATGCTGAGTTCGAGGAAGTGGACCCGAAGAAGAAGAAGGGCTGAGCATCGCTCCAGCCAGCCTGCCAAAGCGCCCGGATCAGAGATGATCCGGGCGTCTCTGTAATTCCGCCCAGGAGACACCATGGCCAAGCGCGATTATTACGAAGTGCTCGGCGTCGGCCGCGAGGCGACCGAGGACGACCTCAAGAAGGCCTATCGCAAGCTCGCGATGCAGTTCCACCCCGACCGCAACCAGGGCGATGCCAAGGCCGAGGGCAAGTTCAAGGAAGTCAGCGAAGCCTATGAGGTCCTGAAGGATCCCGAAAAGCGCGCCGCCTATGACCGCTACGGCCATGCCGCCTTCGAGGGCGGCGGAGGTGGCGGCGGCGGCAATCCCTTCGGCGGCAGCGGCTTTGAGGACATCTTCGAGGAGATGTTCGGCCGCTTCGGCGGTCGCGGCGGCCGCCAGGCCACCGGCCGCGGCGCCGATCTCCGCCAGGAGGTCCAGATCAGCCTCGAAGAGGCCTTCGCCGGCACCAAGAAGACCATCCGCGTGCCCAGCAGCGTGCAATGCGAGGCCTGTAACGGCTCGGGCGCCGAGGGCGGCAGCACGGCGGCCACCACCTGCGGCACCTGCCGCGGCTCCGGCAAGGTGCGTGCGCAGCAGGGTTTCTTCCTGATCGAGCGCACCTGCCCCACCTGCTCGGGCTCGGGCAAGATCATCAAGAACCCCTGCAAGGTCTGCGCGGGCGCCGGCCGCGTGCAGCGCGACCGCACGCTGAACGTCACCATCCCGGCCGGCGTCGAGGACGGCACCCGCATCCGCCTGACCGGCGAGGGCGAGGCCGGCTTGCGCGGCGCGCCCGCTGGTGACCTCTATGTGGATATCGGCGTGAAGCCGCACCCGATCTTCCAGCGCGAGGGGCCCAACATCATGGTCCGCGTGCCGCTGCGCATGACGCAGGCCGCACTCGGTGCCAGCGTCGAGGTGCCCTCGATCGATGGCGGCCGCTCCGCCGTGAAAATCCCGGCCGGCACCCAGACGGGCGATAATTTCCGCTTGCGCGGCAAGGGTTTCTCGGTCCTGCGCAATCCGGCCCGCGGCGACATGTACGTCCAGGTCGTCGTCGAGACGCCGCAGAACCTCACCGCCAAGCAGCGCGAATTGTTGGAGGCCTTCGAGGCCGAGGCGGTGCAGGGCGGCAAGAGCAGCCCTGAGAGCGAGGGTTTCTTCGCCAAGGTGAAGGAGTTCTGGGACGGGCTGGGGCGTTAG
>NZ_JAIEQY010000078.1 GCF_019747315.1 Roseococcus sp.
TGGCGTGGGAAAGGGAACCGGAATCCAACCTTCTCTGTATCTTTTTCTTTACGGACTGAATGGGCGGCGCTGGCGTGGCTCTCATCAAGTCGGACAGGAAGGTTCGTCGCCGGACTGTTGTTGGATGGTGTTGGCAGACCCGCCGCTGCGGGTCCGCTTAACTCAGCAGGGATTCTCTGACCGCGCCCTTGCATCACACCGCCTCCCCGGAAGCGCATTCGGAGTACCGAATCTCGGCTGAGGCCGGGCAGTCTGAGCGCGTGAAGTTCTGACTCTTGTGTTGCTCCGACGCGGCGTGGCGTGATTCATCGCTGAGCATGGCTGCGTGGAGCGGTACATGGCTGGGCTGTGGATCAGGGACGATGTGGCGCCGCAGGATTTGCGTCGTCTGGCGCGCTCGGAGAAGGACACGCGCGTGGCGCGACGCTTGTTGGCGATAGCCCGAGCGCTGGACGGGCCGAGCCGCGAGCCGGCGGCGCGGCTGGCGGGAATGGACCGTCAGACGCTGCGGGACCGGGTGATCCGCTACAACCGGGCGGGCCCTGCCGCGCCGTCGGACTATCGGGGATCTGGCCGCCCCTGCCGCCTGACGGAGGGCCAGCAGGCGTCGCTGAAGTCCATCGTGCTGGCAGGGCCGGATCCGGAGGTTGGGGGGCGTCTCCACCTGGCGGCTGATCGACCTGTGCCGGATCGCTCGGGAGCGGTTTGGCGTCAGTTATGCAGAGACCGGGACGGCGCGGTTGATGCGCAGCCTGGACCTCTCCTGGCAGACACCACGGCCCCGACACGCCGAGACCGATCCTGCGGCGCAGGAGCGTTTCAAAAGAGGGCTTCCCGGCCGCTTTTGCCTAGATCGTCGCCGAGCACCCGCACGCCGAGCGCTTCGAGGTCAGGTTCCAGGACGAGGCCCGAGTAGGCCAAAAGGGCCGCATGGTGCGCCGCTGGTATCAACGCGGCATGCGGCCACGGATGGTGAAGGACCAGCGCTACCGCTCCGCCTACATCTTTCGCGCGGTCTGTCCCGCGCGTGATACCGGCGCGGCCCTGTTCATATTCGAAGAGGCGGGACGCGTCCAATCATTGACCAACCTCGGGTGGGTCGCAGAGGTCAACACATAGTGCGATTGGTATCAGACCAAATTTCCGTAACCTGCTGAGGGAGATGCAATTCCTATATGTTTAACTCTAACTTTTAGGATCACTGGTCGCAGATCAACACCATGTCCCCGACGCCCGCTCGCCGCAGGCCTCCTTCGAACCTTTCAATCTGTCTCCTGCCAAAAATCACCCGGACCGACCGATATAGGGCCCGTGACCTGAGGCTATCGAGAAATTGTCCTCGGGCACCCGCTGGAGGAAGCTCATCCACCTTTGGATGTCCAACACCATAGGCAGAAAGTCCAGTCAGGTTCAATTTTTCCTTGTATACATGATAAAAATGCAAGTAATCTACCAAGCGCGGCTGTATATTTATATTTCTCTCAAAGTAAGCATGTGAGATCCGCCCTGACGCAATAAGGGTGTCTGAGGTGTCAAAGCATAGATGCTGAATAACTGCAAAATCACGAGCAGTCCTCAGCATGTTGATCAGGGTCATTTCGAACTGCTTACGCCCGGCTAACTCTGGGATCATGTCGAAGCAGATCGCCGCTGCGGCGAGGCCACGCACCTGAAACTCCAGAGCGTCGGCCTGTACAACGGCCAGGCCGACCGACGTAGCCGCCTGCACCCGGGCCAGATCGCGTTCAATTCCAATGCCTGGCCCTCGCGCAAATTGCTCGCCGATGCGCATTGAGCCGCCCGTCCCGGCGCCGAAGTCCACGAAATGGGGCTGAACTCCATCAATCAAATACGCATCGCTAGATACATACTCTTTCATATCAGGACCGTCCTCATGCACATGGACTTATATGCGAAAATAAAAGCTTAAAAATATATGCAGTTACAATAGAAAGTAGGATTGCGTTGTCATTTATCCTAGAGTAAGAACGATACAAGCGCATATTTCGTTGAGGTTTGTTGTCTTTTACCAAGAACCTGCTCAAGCATCGGATAGCGGCTGCCACCCAAGCTCCTCACGGGTATCCGGGAGCGGCGTTCCCCAGGGCACGGCAAATCTGACCCGGAGGAGCCCTGGCGGTGATCCAGCCTCAGTCATTCGCGGCCCGGACCCTCAGAGACCTTCAGGCACAACAGCGCAGGCCGCGGTGCGCTGAGGCGGATCCCCACGAACGGTGGATGAGCATGTCAGCAGGGGCCAGGCCATCGGCACCCACCTCAAGCGAATGCAGCAGGATCTACGCAAACGCCGCGCCCTTGGAGTGCGCGTCTTCGCGGGCCACTGCAAAGTCGAGCAGGAACTCCGCCCCGTCTGCACCGTTCCGCACAGTGATGTTCCCGCCAAAGGCGCGCATGGTCGCTTGGCAGATCGCCAGGCCCAGCCCGGTACCCTTGTCGTTGTCCTTGGTGGTAACGAAGGGTTCGAACACGCGCTCCAGCAGCTCGGCCTGGATGCCCCCTCCGGTATCGGCGACGGTGACGTGAAGCCGGTCCGCCCGCTGCACCGCGCTGATGGAGATGAACCGCGGCCGGCCGGGCGGCAACTCCACCAGGGCGTCCCGGGCGTTGAGCAGCAGGTTCACGAGAACCTGCTCCGCCCCCACCGCATTCGCGCGGATCATCGGCAGCCCGTCCGGCGGGGCTAGCCGCAGGATCACCCCCGCGTCGTGCAAGGCGCCGCGCATCAGGACCATCGCCCCATCCACCACGCTCCGCAGCGCGACTTGGCCGACCGGCTGGCGGTCATCGGGCCGGCTGAACACCCTGAGGTGCTGCACCACGGATCTGCAGCGCTCCGCTTGAGCAGCGATCTGCTTCAGCGTCCCCCGCGCACGCTCGACACCATCGCCCGCGCCCGATTCCAGCACCGCCACCGCCGTCTCAGCCGCGATCGAGATCACTGCGAGGGGCTGGGTGAATTCGTGTGCGATGCTGGCCGTCAGCTCGCCGAGCATGTTCAGCCTCGCGCTGGCTGCGGCCTGCGCCCGCGCCGCCCGTTCTTCCGTGACGTCGAGCAGGTAGCCCACCAAGTCGAATCCCGCCGCCGGGGAGGGATCCACGAGGCAAGCCTCCTCGCGCAGCCAGCGCCAGGTTCCATTGGGCCAGCGCCAGCGATATTCGACCGAGGCCTGCCCGTCCCGCAGCGTCCGCTCGAGAAATGCGCTCCGCTCCGCCCAGCCCGGATCGTCCATCAGCGCCCGCATGCGGGCAGGGTCGACGAAGCTGTCAGAGCCGCAGCCGAGGATGCGTTGGAGGTTGGGGGAGACGAAGTCCGGCGCAAAAGCTGCGCGCGGCGACGGCGGCGCCCCCCCGAGACGCCACGCGTAGATCACCACGGGCGATGCCGCCAGCAAAGCTTCCAGGCGGGACCACGCTGCCATGCTCGCGGCGCGATTGGCCTGCACCTCGGCCAATTGCCGCCGGACCTCACGCAGCTCCGTCACACGCAGGGCGCCGATGCCCGCCGCGAGCAGCAACAGCATCCCCGCCGCGAAGGACATCCACCCCCAACGCGTGAGAACTTCCATGACGTGGCGAGAGGCCGCCCAGTCCTCCGCATAGACGACCACCAGCTGGTCGTCCCCCACGCGGCGGAAGGCCATGATCAATTCCTGCCCATCCATTGGGCTGCGCGTGCGGAGGACGCCCCGGTCCTGGTGCCGCGCGGCCAGAACGGCGGGGTGGTCCGGCAGACGCTCCCGCGCCAATTGCCGATCAGCATCCTGGCTTCGGGCAAGCAGGACGCCATCCGGCAGACGCAGCAGGGCCGCGACGCTGCCCTCGCCGAACGCGGCCTCACCCAACCGGCCCGAGAGAAGGATCGGATCCAGCGACACGACCGCGACGCCATCGAGCTTCCCGGCCGAATCCAGCAGGGGATGGGTCAGCTGGACGCTCCATCGCCCCGACACCCGGCCCACCAGCGGTTCACTGAAGAAAATCGCCGGCGGCCGGTCGAAATGTACGCGGATATGAGTCCGGTCGCTGAGGGACAAGGGCTCCCATCCCGGAGTGGTGGACCAGGTGATGACGCCGTCACGATCGGTGGTGGTGACCTGCAGGAGGCCGAGGCCGCTGCGCTGCGTCATCGCCACGACATGATCGGCGATGGTCTGTGCGCCCCGCTCGTTGCCCTGCCGCAGCAGATCGTGGCGGCCCTGCACCAGATCCAACACGGTTTCACCGGCTTCCAGTGTCCGCAGCACCGTCTGCCTCAGGCCGTCCACGATGGCGACGCTGCGCGCCCGGCTCAGGGCCTCCAGCTCGGCCTCCTCATGCGCCAGGACGGCGTGGACCAGCCATGCCCCGCCCAGGAAGAGGAACAGCCAGCCCCCCAGGACGCGCAGCAAGAAACGGCGTCTTGGCCTGGCCTCAGGCAGGCTGGCGGCGAGTTGGCCAATCAGGTCACCCATCCCGACGCCCCGCAGCTGCGGCGCCGAGCGACAGCCCCTTCGACGGGGGTTGCGGCCCGCGGCGCCTCGTCAGCGCGGCCAACCGATCTGATGCAGCCCATGCGGGTCGTCCTCCGTCGCCAGGGCGGCGTCCTCTGGCCTGTCGAGCCCTGAGCAGCAGGCGGCGGGTACAGCCCCAGGGCTCTTCGAGCGGCTCGCCGCGACGCTGGCGCGCCGCCCCGGCATCGTCCGATGAGATTCCATCTGCCCATAAGCCCTATCTCCGGTGCAAAACCCGGCTCGCCATGCACCACCGTCGACCGCCCCTGCGGATTTCGGCACAGAACGATCACGGTCAATTGGCGGCTCATGTAGGTCGCCCCATGCGGTTCATGACCAACGCAGCGCGACCAAGCCCACAAGACACCAAGCTGGTGGCAGTTCTCTTCAATTCGACCCTTGTACGATTGATCCTCATCAATGCCTCAGATTTTTATCTGATTTCCCTAAAGGTGACCTTACAACGATCGCAATCTGAACATATCACCACCCCTACCCCCGTTCTACATTCCAATGCAAATTGGATGTGGCTTTATTGGTCGATTTCATAGTCAAGAAATCTCTCCATGTGGACAACATTGTTGACTTTTATTGCGCCTATTGATCGGTACTTTTTCGAGAATTACAATCTCGGCGAAAGAGGAATCGCTCGCCAACATGAATCAACCTTTCCGACCAGGTTCATTTCGTCACGAAGCGCCAACCCTGACGCGGGCGCGCCCAGCCGCAACAAACGAGGTTCTCGCGGCGACACAGGGCAGCCGCGAACCTGCCTTGCCGGATGAATTGCGGCGGGCGTTGATGCATGAGGCGAGAACCGCTCTCGTTCCCATCCTCGGCTTCGCCGAAATCCTCGAAGCCGACCGCTTTGAGCCCGAGGTCCGGGAATTGGCAGGGTACATCAAGGGTGGGGCGCAACACCTGCAGCTGATGATTGACGACCTCGTCACCCTCCGTGACGTAGAGATGCACGGAGGAGCCCCAAAGCCCGGCTGCGCAGCCGCGGAGCCGCTGATGAAGCGGGCGGTCTCAGCCTCGGAACACGCTGCGCAGCTGGTCGGCGTCTCGATCCGCCAGGCGGGAACAACGGAAAGACGCTTCGCGGCAGATCCGGCCCCTGTGGTCCGCGCGCTTCAAATCCTGCTCTGGATCGCGGTTCAATGCACGGCCCGCGACAGAGCGGTTTCCATCTCCGCAAGCGCCACCGATGACGGCGTCGCCTTCCATGTGAAAAGCGGCTCGCAATTCTCGTCACCGATCGAGCTCGCCTCGAACCCTTGGCGCAATGCCGACCAGATTTCGCCTCTGGGGATCCGCCTGGTCACGGCGATCGCGCGACAGCATGGCGGAGTCCTGGAGCTCCACCCGCCACTGCATTCCTCGTTCGACGCCACGCTCACCTTCCCGACGGACTGAAGCGAGGGCACGCGCAGCCGGCATACGCCCAACACACTCCACAAGTCCCCAGGCAAAGCCTGAGTGGGCGGAAGCAGCAAAAGGACAGTCGACGTTGAAGAAGCAAGCGCAGCCAAGTCCGCGCCGCGAGCGCCCGGGCGGTAGCTTTGACGAGCGTCTCGGCGGCGAGATCCGCGCCATGCGGCGACGTCGCGGTTTGACGATCAATGAGCTTGCCGAGATTTCGGGCCTCACTGGGCAGCAGGTCCACCGGGCTGAGGTGGGGGGCGCGCGCATCACCGTTTTCGTGCTGGTCCAGCTAGCGGCCGCGCTAAACGTGCCCGTGATCTATTTCCTGACCTCCGCGAACGAGCGGAGGGCCGCAGAATAGCCCGGGTTGAGGCAGATGGCCTTGGCCGCGGGGCATCAGCTCGGCCGCGCAATTTCCCGAAGTCACCCCCCCGGGCTCGATGCGGTGGTTCGAGCTGCCGCCAGACCGTGATTCTTGAGGTCCCTCTCGCGCTCGGCGGGTAACGTAACTCGGCATTGGCGCCCACACTTTGGGCGGCGACCCGGCCAGTCGGCATGCTGCTATCCACTGGCGTCGCCCGGCAACCCGACACGTCTGCCACAATAGTAAAGTTTCTTAGACAAAATTAGACATTTCTGACTCTGTGAATCGCCGACAGGCGATCTAAATTGTCAAAAATGATCAACAAAAGTCCTACAACATCCTGGAAACACCACTTCAATGGCATCCCTGAGCAGCAACGCGGCCACGTCGGACGGAAGCCGGGAAGGGCTTCCTGGACCGGTCGTGCTCGTGGTGGATGACGAGGCCGCGTTGGCGACCCAATTGACCGCAGCGGTCGAGGTGCTGGGCTATCGCGTGGTTGCCGTGCATTCGGCGCAGGTTGCGTCCAAGTTGCTCGACGCAACACCGGGAATCATGGTCGTCGTCTCCGACATCCGGATGCCCGGCGAGGACGGCCTCAGCTTCGCCGCCCGCGTGATGGCGGCCCGGCCCGGATCGGAGGCCTTGGCGTTCATCATGATCACCGGCCACCTGGGCATAGACGCAGCAACCATCGCGCAGCGGATCTGCGGGGCGGATTTGCTTCAAAAGCCCTTTGGCCTGGCTGAGCTGAAAGAAGCGCTGGCCCGCGCCATTCGGCGCGCGAGCGACCGGCGCGAGGCAGCCCGGGCGACGCGGGCCAGCCCCCCAAGCCAAACTGCCCCTACGGAGCCGCGCCCCGGCAAGGGCGCCACGCATTGACCGAGATGCGAAGATACCTCCAGCTTCTGGGTGGATTATCGCTTGGCCTGGCTGCGGCGGGCGCGGTCTGCTTCATCTGGATCGAACGGCATCTCGAGGACCGGGAACGGCATGAGATCATGCAGTTGGAGCGCCAGTCCATGGCCGGAACCGAGGCGACCCGGCAAGCGATCCAGCGCATCCTTGACCAGGTGACCACGCTCGGCCTGCTGGGCGAAGTGGTTCGGCAGCAACGCATCCATGGCCGGATCGAATTGGTTACCCCGCTGGAGCGCCAGATCGAAGAGATGACCGCGCGGCCGGGGCAGCCCGTGCGGCAGCTTGCGCTGATCGATGTGTCAGGCACTCTGCTATGGTCGTCGCAGCCCGGGCATGAGGCGGTCGATCTCAGTGACCGGGAGCATTTTCGCGTCCACGCGGAAGGGCGACGCGAGCCCTTCATCAGCAAGCCCGTGGTCGGCCGCGTGTCCGGCCGCTGGAGCATCCAGGCGACGCGGCGCCTGGAATGGGCCGATGGCACCTTCGACGGTGTTGTCGTCGTGTCGCTCGATTCCACCGCGATCTCGGAGACGCTCGACACCCTGCGCGCCTCCCGCTCCGGCGTGAGCGCCCTGCTGCGCGACGACGGCGCCTTCCTCGCGCGCAGCGCCCCGTCCCCCCTCCCCTATGGCACGCGGAGCCGGCGCGACAACCTCGAGACCATGCTGGCGCAGCCCAGCGGCACGCGCCGTGTGGTCAGCACATTGCTGGCACAGGATGTCATCCTGAGTTGGGAAGCGGTGCCAGGCTGGCCGCTGATCGCTACCTTCGGCGTCCCGACAGAGCCCGCCCTCTCTGCCATCAGCGCACGGCGCCGCGAATTGCGGATAGGGCTGTGCGCGCTTCTGCTGGGCGGTTGCGTCCTGCTCTTCTCGACCTGGGCGATGATGGCACGGCGCCGCGCGCGCCGGGCGCTCGCGACGGCCGAGGCCGAGCACCGCGGCGTTCAGGCGATGATCAACGCACTGCCAGGCGCCGCCTACGTTGCCACCCTGGCGCCGGATGGCAGCCTCTCGCGCCTCCGCCCCACAGCGGCACTCGCCGCCATGCTCGGCCGCGCCGCGGGCTCGGGCGACTGGCGCTCCTATACTGACGCGGAGGGGCTGAAGGCGTGCGCAGAGGCCGGGCTGGACGCGCGCCAGCGCGGCGCTGGCGTCGCCGAATACCGGCTGGTGCTGGAGGGGGGGCGCTCCCTTTGGGTACGCGACCACTTACGATGCCCCTGCGTCCTCCGCGGGGAGCCTTGCGAAGTGGTGGGCCTGCTGCTGGACGTGACGGAGCAACGCGCCGCAGCCGCGAAGGCCATGACCAGCGCGAAGCTGGCAGTGCTGGGCGAGATGGCGACCGGCGTCGCGCATGAGATCAACCAGCCCGCGGCCACAATCGCGCTGGCCGCGGATGTCGCGCACCTGCAGCTGAGCCAGGGCAAGATGGATCTGCCGCGGACACTCGATGCACTGCGTTCCATCAGCGCCCAGACCGGTCGGATCCGCGAGATCATCCGCCAGGTTCAGCTCTTTGGCCGAGGGGATGATCCGCAGGCCCCCCTGACGCCGGTCTCCCTGGCCGAGGC
>NZ_JAIEQY010000077.1 GCF_019747315.1 Roseococcus sp.
TCCGCCTCGCGCCGGTCGGTGATGCCGATCTCGGTCGGGCACTTGGTGTCCATGTCGCCGTCATCGGAGGTGAAGACATGCGTGGGCAGGTTGGTCACCTTGCCACCACCCTCGGCGCCGCGGATGGCGGTGCACCAGCCATATTGCGCGAAGGCATCGGTCATGCGCGTGGCATGCACATAGGCCGCGTTCATCCAGCAATACTCATTATGCTCCATCGCCTTGGCGGTGCCATCGGCGTTGAAGGGCGCCTCCTCATAGGCAAATTCGTCGATCGGCTTGGTGTTCGCGCCATAGGGCAGGCGCGCGATCACGCGCGGCAGGACGAGCGTGACGAAGCGGCTGTCCTCGCTGTCGCGGAAGCTGCGCCACTTCGCGTATTCCTGCGTCTCGAAGATCTTCGAGAGGTCGCGCGGCTTGGAGAGTTCACGATAATCCGAGAAGCCGAACATGCCGGGGCCGGCCGCCGAGACGAAGGGCGCGAAGCCGGCGGCGGCGACGTTCGACATCAGGCGCAGCGTCTCGACGTCATCCGGGTGGTTGGACCACTCGTAGTCGCCGATGAGTGCGCCATAGGGCTCGCCGCCCGGGGTGCCGAACTCGTTCTCATAGATCTTCTTGAACAGGCCGGACTGGTCGAATTCGACGGCGCGCGTCAGGTCGCGGTTCAATTCGCGCTTGCTGGCCTGCAGCAGGCGGATCTTCAGGCTCGTCCCCGTCTCGCTGTTCATGACGAGGTGGTTCAGCCCGCGCCAGGAACCTTCGAGCTTTGTGAATTTTTCATGATGCATGATCGCGTTCAGCTGCGCGGACAGCTTGGCGTCGATCTCCGCGATGGCGCGGTTGAAGGTCTGCGTCAGGTTCTTGCTGTAGGTGACGGTGCCCTTCAGCGCTTCCTCGGTCAGGGCCTTGATGAGGTCCTGCGCGCGGTCCTTCTCGGTCTGGCGCGTGGCGCCGATGACCTGGTCGAGAAAGGAGAGGCCGCCCTCTTCCGTCGTGGTGGTGCCGGCCGCGCCGGGTTGGGTTTCTGTGCCGCTCATGGGATCAGGCCTCCGGCTTGCCGAGGCCGAGCTGGTCCGACAGCGACTTCAGCTTCGCTTCATCCTGCAGCACTTCATCCAGCAGCTCTTCGAGCTTCTCGGAATTGTCCACCTTGCTCATCAGGTCGCGCAGCTTGGAGCGGGTGTCGAGCAGTGCCTTCAGCGCCGGCACCTGCTCGGCCACGCGGGCGGGCTCGAAATCATCCATCGAGCGGAACTTCAGGTTCACGCCCATCTCGCTGCCATCGCCGGCCAGCGTGTTCTCGACCTTCATGTTCAGGCCGGGCGCGATGCGGGCCATCACATCGTTGAAGTTGTCGCGGTCGATCTGCGTGAACTTGCGCTCGGCAAGCGGCTTCAGCGGTTCGGACGGATCGCCGGCGAAATCACCCATGACGCCCACGATGAACGGCAGCTCGCGCTCGATGGCCGCGCCCTCCGTCTCGACATCATAGGTGATGTGGACACGCGGCTTGCGCACGCGATTGAGTTTATCATGGACGCTGGCCATTGCTTCTCCCGAGGCGCACTGAGGCGCCGCTATCCGACAGGTAAGGCGCGAGCATGCGCCCGACCGCTGCAACCGCCAATAGCCTATGCCACCGCCAATTCTGGCGTCAACGCTGCATGCGTGAGTCGCGAAATTATGGATTCGTTCCGCTTAACCCTGCTCCTCCTCCATGGATGTCGGGCGGATGCCCAGCGCGGTGAGCATCGCGCTGCGCGCGCTGTCATCCTGCAGCACTTCCGCCAGCAGCTCAGGCAGGCTCATGCGGCCGCGGCGCGCGGCATCGGCCAGCGTGTAGGCCAGGAAGGAATGCGGCTCGGTCTTCTGGAAGAAGGCGGCGAGCTGTTCCAGCGTGCGCAGCGCCTGCTCCCGCCCCGCGGGGTTGAAGCCGGGCACGCCAAGCGAGGCGCCTTGAGACGGCGCTTCGCCCGCCATGGGGGGGGACGCCTCGCCCATCTCCAGCGGCGCCGCACCGCCGGTCTCGGCGCCGCCACCCAGGCGCGTGGCCACCTCCACCATGCGGTCCAGCACCTCCGCCACGCGGCGCGTCGGCGGGCTGTAATAGCCGAAGCGCGCATCGCACTGGTCCTGGAATTCCTGCCAGGCGGCGCGGGCCTCGCCGGCCAGGCGCGCCGCCGCGACAAGGCGGGCACGGTCGAACTTCGCCTCGGTCTCAATGGTTTCGAGCGCGATGACACCCTGCGCGTAGCGGGCCTCGCGCCGCGCCTCATCGGCGAGGCCCGCCGTCTCCTCGGCCGCGTCATACTGGTAGATGCTGAGGTTGTCGCCCGATTGCCGGCGGAAGAGCGGCGCGCGCCGCAAGGCCTGCATCACCGTCCCGTCATTGTCGCCGCCGGCGAGGCCGCCGAGGGGCGCGGAACGACCCTCCAGCTTTTCGTCCTCGCTGCCCTCCTCATCCGGCTGCGGGAAGCCCGCATCCCAATGCTGCTCCAGCAGGCCCGTGAGCAGCCTGGCGCAGACGGTGAGCCCCGCGAGGCCCTCCATGCGGACCAGCGCCTCGGTCAGCCAGGCGGCGATCTCGAAGTCCTTGGCCTTGGACGTCAGCGCCTCGGTGGCGAGGCGGCGCACCTGGCGCCAGCCCTCGGCGATGGTGGCCTCGCCCTCGCCCTCGCTGTCGCGCGCACGCTCTTCGGCGCGCGCTTCGGCACGCGCATCGCGCAGCTTCTGGTAGATGGAGCTTGGCGAGTAATCGAGCCGCAGATCCTCGCCGCCACCCGTGTCGCCGACCGGGGCCAGCAGCGCTTCCAGATCCAGTATCTCATCCGCCATCGAAACTTCGCTCCCGCCAGGTGGCTCGGCGTTGCCGCGCCGCAGGCCGATGGTAGAGCAGGATGCCGCCGATGTGGAACGCCCGCCTGCCAAGCTTCATCCCATGCGGAAGTTTCACCACACAATGCCGCGCGTCGGGATTGAGACGCGCGCGGCGTTCGCTGTTGCAGCAAGCTGAATCTTGGCGGCGCGCGCTGGACAAGCGGGCAAGACCACCACTAGCCTCGGCATCAATCAAGGCCGCTCGCGAGGCGGCGCATAGGAGATGTCAGCTTCATGGTGGCGATCGATCTGAAGTCCCTTGTCGCGCGCATGACCGAGCTGGGTCGCCGCCAGTTGGAAGCCGCCGCCGGACTGACGCTCTCGCGCAGCCATTATAATGTCGAGATCGAGCACCTGCTCGTAAAGCTGATTGAGACGCCGGGCTCCGATGTCTCGATGATCCTCAAGCAGGCGGGCGTGGATGCGGGGCGCGTGCTGAGCGAACTGACCCGCGCGCTGGACAAGATGCGCACCGGCAATGCGCGCGCACCCGCGCTCTCGCCGGACATCGTGACCTGGCTGCGCGAGGCCTGGATGATCGCCAGCCTGGAGGCGAACCAGGGCAAGATCCGCACCGGCCACATGCTGGCCGCGCTGATCAGTGATGAAGCGCTCGCGCGCACGGTGAAGGACAGCGCGCCGACGCTGCTGAACATCCCCACCGACGCGCTGCGCAAGAACCTGGAAGCGCTGACCAAGGGCAGCGACGAAGAGGCGCAGGCCGCCATCGCCGCACCGCCGGGTGCGAGCACCGGCACCGCGACGGAGGGCGCGCCGCGCGCCGGCGGCCCGCTGGAGCAATTCTGCAACGACCTGACGGCGCAGGCGCGCGCCGGCAAGATCGACCCTATCCTCGGCCGCGATGCCGAGATCCGGCAGATGATCGATATCCTCACGCGGCGCCGCCAGAACAACCCGATCCTCACCGGCGAGGCGGGCGTCGGCAAGACCGCCGTGGTGGAGGGGCTCGCGCTGCGCATCGCTTCGGGTGACGTTCCGGAGGCGCTGAGCAAGGTGCGTCTCATGTCGCTCGACCTTGGGATGCTGCAGGCCGGCGCCGGCGTGAAGGGCGAGTTCGAGAACCGCCTGAAGGGCGTGATCGACGGCGCCAAATCCTCGCCCCAGCCCGTGGTGATGTTCATTGACGAGGCGCATACGCTGATCGGCGCGGGTGGCGCCGCCGGGCAGAATGACGCGGCCAATCTGCTGAAACCCGCGCTGGCGCGCGGCGAAATGCGCTGCGTCGCCGCCACCACCTGGGCCGAGTACAAGAAGTATTTCGAGAAGGATGCGGCGCTGACCCGCCGCTTCCAAGTGGTGAAGGTGGAGGAACCCTCGCTGCCGCTGGCCAATGCCATGCTGCGCGGCCTGGTCGCCACTCTGGAAAAACACCATGGCGTCCGCATCCTGGACGAGGCGGTGACCGAGACGGTGCGCCTCTCCGCCCGCTACATCCCCGCGCGCCAATTGCCGGACAAGGGCGTCTCGCTGCTCGACACCGCCTGCGCCCGCGTCTCGATGAGCCAGGCGGCCATCCCGGCGCCGATCGAGGATCGCACACGGCGCCTCGCGCTGATCGCGACCGAGCTCGCTGCACTCGGCCGCGAGGCCGCGACGGGTGGTGACCATGAGAAGCGCACCGGCGCCCTCATCGTCGAGCAGGCCGAAGTGGAGGCCGAGCTGGAGGCGCTGAAGACGCGCTGGGAGCAGGAGAAGGCCTTCGTCACCCGCATCCGCGAGCTGCGCGAAGGGCTGGAGGCGCCTCCCGCCGGGCATGACAGTGTCGCCGCACTCGCCGAGCTCACCAAGGTCTCGGCCGAGCTGCGCGCCTTGCAGGGCGAGGAGCCGCTGGTGCATCCCGTGGTGGATGGCCAGGCCGTGGCCGAAGTGGTCGCCACCTGGACCGGCATTCCGCTGGGCCGCATGGCCGGCGATGAGCTGAAGGCCGTGCTGGCACTCCAGGAAAAGCTGGAGGAGCGCGTGGTGGGCCAAAGCCATGCGCTGGCCGCCATCGCGCAGGCCATCCGCACCAACCGCGCGGGCCTGGCTGATCCCCGCAAGCCCATCGGCGTCTTCCTGATGGCCGGCACCTCCGGCGTTGGCAAGACGGAGACGGCGCTGGCGGTGGCGGATCTGCTCTATGGCGGCGAGCAGAACCTCACCACCATCAACATGAGCGAGTTCAAGGAAGAGCATAAGGTCGCCACCCTGATGGGCAGCCCGCCCGGCTATGTCGGCTATGGCGAGGGCGGCGTGCTGACCGAGGCGGTGCGGCGGCGCCCCTATTCCGTGATCCTGCTGGATGAGATGGAGAAGGCGCATCCCGGCGTGCAGGACGTGTTCTACCAGGTCTTCGACAAGGGGAACATGAAGGACGGCGAAGGCCGCGACATCGACTTCAAGAACTGCGTCATCATCATGACGTCCAATGCCGGCACCGACACCATCGCCAAGCTCTGCGCCGACCCCGAGACGGCGCCCGAGCCCGAGGCGCTCACCGAGGCCCTGCGCCCTGACCTGCTGAAGGTCTTCAAGCCGGCCTTCCTCGGCCGCTGCAACGTCGTGATCTATTATCCGCTGGCGGATCACGTGCTGAAGCAGATCATCGCGCTCAAGCTGCGCAGCATCGGCAAGCGGGTGCGCGAGACCTACGATGTCGGCTTCGAGGTGGACCCCGCCGTGACCGACGCCATCATCGAGCGGTGCCGCGAAGTGGAAAGCGGAGCGCGAAACATCGAAAACATTCTCAACCGGACGTTGCTGCCGGAGCTTTCCGCTGGCATTCTGGAGCGGCTCGCGGAAGGCCGTCCGATCGGGAAAATCCGCGTGGCATTGAATGAAACGGGAGGTTTCAGTTATCATCTGGACTGACGTCTGATCGGCCGTGCCGATCGCCGCCATCCATGATCTGACTGACCGGCGCCTCCCGATTTTGGTAGGGTAATCAGGCTTTCGAGGCGCATTCCAGGCGGTCCTTGCTGCTGCAGGCTCCGTCCGGAACCTGGTTTCATGCCCCCTCGTCGGCCTCGCATTTGGTGACGGGATGGTCCCGCCGCCCATTACACCGGCCAGGCCGCCCGCCGCGGCGCCAGGATCGGCTCAGCCCGCGGCATTCGGAGTGAACACGTCATGGCGATTTTTCTGAAATACGGTGCGATCAATGGCGAGACGACGCAGCTCACCCACAAGCAGTGGATCGAGGTCAACTCCTTCCAGTTCGGCGTTGGCCGCGGCATTTCCAGCGGCGTGGGCGGCGGCTCCAAGCGCGAGGCCTCGGCCCCGTCGGTGAGCGAGATCGTCGTGACCAAGACCTTCGACATCGCCTCCCCGCTGCTGCTGAAGGAAGCGGTCGGTGGCAAGGCCGTCGAAGCCAAGATCGAGATCACCCAGACCGACAACAGCGGCAAGCATGTCGCCTTCCAGAAGTACATCCTGACGGACACGCTGATCTCCGGCTACAGCGTCTCCTCCGGCGGTGACCGCCCGAGCGAGAGCGTCAGCCTGAACTTCACGAAGATCGACAGCGAGTACCTGAACATCGACGACAAGTTCGCGGCCAAGACCACGGGCCACGTGATCTACGACATCGCGGCCTCCAAGCTGAGCTGAGCGCCGGGGGCAATTCGCCCCCGCTTCGGCCCCCGGTTCGGGTGGTGCGGGCCTGGGATCAGGCCTGCACCACCACCACGGTCACATTGTCCCGCCCGCCCGCGGCCACCGCGCGCCGGACCAGTTCCTCGGCCTCGGCGCCGCGCGCCAGATGCGCCGCGATCTCGGCCTCGGCCAATTCCTTGAAGACGCCATCGCTGCACAGCATAAAGCGGTCGCCCGGGTGCAGCCGGTCCGCCACCTTGTCCAGGTCCAGCGGCCCTTCCGCGCCCACGGCCCGGGTGATGACATTGGCCTGGGGGTGCTTTTCCGCATCCTCGGCGGTGAGCGCGCCGGAATCCACCAACTCCTGCACCAAGCTGTGGTCATGGGTGATGCGGTGCAGCGCGCCGCCCCGCAGCAGGTAGATGCGGCTATCCCCGGCCCAGAGGGCGGCGAAATGCGTGCCCCGCAGCAGCAGCACCACGAGGGTGGAGGCGATGATGCCGCCCCGCCCGCGCGCCACCGCCCGGGCCTGCAACTCGGCATGCACGGCGGTGATGCGCAGCCGCACCTGGGCCAGCATCTCCGCCGCCGAAAGCCCGGGTGGGATACTGCCCAAGGATTCCGCGATGGCGGTGCTCGCCACATCACCCGAGCCATGGCCCCCCGCCCCGTCCGCCACGGCCCAGAGGCCGAGATCGGGGCGGTCCACCAGATTGTCCTCGTTGCGCGGGCGCACGGCGCCTGGATGTGTGGCGGCGCTGGAGGTGGGGTTCATGGCGGCGCTTCCAGCAGGCGATGGAATTCGGGCGGTGGTGGCATGGCCCGCGGCGGCCAGCCGGGGCGCCAGAACAGGCTGCGCCCATCCAGCGTGGCATCCGGGTCATCCGGCGGCGGCAGCGGCAGGGCGGCGGCCAGGCCATCGGCATCGAGCGCGCCGGCCCGCCCCTCCTCCACCATCCGCTCCAGCGCGGCGTACCATTCGGGCGGCGGCGGAATGGCGGCGGCGGGCAGCACCGCGGCCAGGGTGAGGGGAAAGCGCCGGCCCACCGTATCCACCGAAGTGGCCACAACGCCCACCGCCGCATCCGGCCCGCACATGCCCGGCGCCAGGCGGAAGCGCCAGATCGGCGCCGCCTCCCAGGCGGCGTCCCAATCCTCGCCCAGGGCCGCGCGTGAGGCGGCGATGCCCTCGCTCAACCAGGCATCCCAGGGGGTGACGAAACTGCGCGGCAAGGCGCGGCGCACGAAATCCCCATGGGCCGGGAGCTTGCCGAACAAGCCGGTGCGCGCTTCCTCCATGCTCAATTCGCAGGGGGCGCGAAGGTCGGGCAGCGGAAATCCTGCATCTCCCGCAGCGCAAAGGGATTTACGCTGCTTGCCGCCTGCAGGATGAATTCCGCCCGCCGGTCGCCCCGCTCCACCATCAGCCGGAAACGGTCCGGCTGGGGCGTGGCCGTCAGCCGGTGCAGGAAGACCAGCTTCAGCGCGGACCAGGCGCCGTCATAGCTGAGCTCGCCCTGGTTGGAGGCCGGGTCGAAGTTCAGCGTGATCGGGTGCAGGGCAGGGAATTGCAGGTCAATCGGCCGCCCGCCACCGCCCGCCGGCAGCGCGACGCGGGCGCCCGAAGCCTCCAGCGTCGCTGCCGTGGTGCCGGCGGAAAGCCCGGCCGGGATCAGCTGGAAGCGGAAGCCATTGGCGACGCCGGCGGGGAAGAAGGCCTCGCGGATCGCCTGGGCGCGCTGGAACTGCGCGAGATCGGCCGCCGAGACGGGCGGCGGCAGTCCATCGGTCGCGACTGGCCGCCAGACGCGCTGGGTGGTGTCGGTATAGGCGCGCAGGTTCTGGGTGAAGAAGCTGTCGAAGACGCCACCGGGTGCGAAGAGGCGGATGAAGTCATCCACCGGCATGTCCGGCGTATTGGGCTGGCGCCGGAAGGGGAAGCGCGTCTCGATGCCGCGGCAGAGGTTCAGCAGCGCGCCACCTCCGCCGCCACCACCCCCGCCGCCCGCCGCCGCCGCGATCGCCGCCTGCGCGCCGCCCGAGCGCGCACGCCCGGTGGATTGCGAGATGGCCGTCAGCCAGCCCCGCAGCGGGTCCGGCTGGCGCTGCGCCTCGGAGAGCAGGCGTTGGCCGGGATCCAGACCCTGAGTCGGCGGTAGCACCGTGCCGGGTGGCGAATTGGCGAGGCGCGCCACCTGCACATAAAGGTCGTTCAGGATGGCCAGCACGCCATCAACCGGCGCGCCGGCCGCCTCGCGCAGGGGCGCGAAACGGGCCTCGACCACCTGCGCGACGGGTGCCGCCCCCGAGCCGCCAACCGCGGCGCCAACCGCGGCC
>NZ_JAIEQY010000313.1 GCF_019747315.1 Roseococcus sp.
TGGCGGAGAGGGTGGGATTCGAACCCACGGTGGGCTTGCACCCACTCCGGTTTTCGAGACCGGCGCGATCGACCACTCTGCCACCTCTCCAGCGGCGGATCATCCCGGGGCACCAGCCAGGCCACGCATCGCGCAACCCGGAACGCCGCCCGTGACAACCGGTCCGCGCCTATCTGCCGTCTCGCGCCCGCCCGCGCAAGAGGCCCCGCCAAATCCCGTGCATCGGCCTGCGCAGGCGCCGGCAAGCTGCTAAGACCGCGCCATGTCCAACACACTCCTCATCATCGGCCGGGGCTATACCGGCACCGCCATCCTGCACCTGGCACACCGCGCCGGCTGGGAGGCCCGAGTCACCTCGCGCCGCCCCGAGGGGCCAGGGGTGGTCGCCTTCGACGATCCCGCCCTGCTCGCCGGCGTCACGCACCTGGTCGTCACCGCCCCGCCCGGCCCCAAGGGCGATCCCGAGGGCGATCCCGGGGGCGATCCCGTTTGGGCCACCCATGCCGCGGCCCTGCGCGCGGCCCCGCTGGCTTGGGTCGGCTATATCTCCACGACCGGCGTCTATGGCGACCGGCAGGGCGGCTGGGTGGAGGAGGATACCTCCCCCTCCCCCGGCCAGGAGCGCAGCCGCCGCCGCCTCGCCGCCGAGGAGCAATGGCGCGAACTCGCCCCCCGCGTGGCGCTGGATATTTTCCGCACCGGCGGCATCTATGGCCCCGGCCGCTCCGCGCTGGATGATGTCCGCGCCGGCACGGCCCGCAGCGTCGTGAAGCCCGGCCACAGCTTCAGCCGCATCCACCGCGATGACATCGCCCGCGCCGTGCTCGCCGCGGCGGCCCGTCCGCCCCGGCCCGGCCCGCGCGTGCTGCATCTGGTGGATGACGCACCCAGCACCCAGGCCGAGGTCACGCTCGAAGCCTGCCGCCTGCTCGGCGTGGCGCCACCCCCGCCCACCCCCTTCGCCGAGGCCTATGCGCGGATGAGCGAGATGGGTCGCAGCTTCTGGGATGAAAGCCGCCTGGTCTCCAGCCGCCGCACCCAGCAGGCGCTGGGCATCGCCTGGGCCTTCCCCAGCTATCGCGAGGGCCTAGCCGCCATTCTCGCTGAGGAGCGCGCCCAGGGTTCGGCCGAGTAGCGCCAGCTCCGCGGGCTTGGAGAGGCGGTGGTCGCCCGCCTTCACCAGCGTTACCTCGACATCCGCGCCTGTGATGTGCTCGGCGAGGCGAAGCGCGACCTGCCAAGGCACATCCGGGTCGGCCTGGCCCTGCAGCAGCCGCACCGGGGCGCTGATCGGCAGCCTCTCGCGCAGCACCAGATGCCGGCGCCCATCCTCGATGAGGTGGCGGGTAATGGGATAGGGCTCGCCATATTCCGAGGGGCGGCGCCATTCCCCGTCGCGCTCGATCGCCTCGCGCACGGCGGGCGGGAATTGCGCCCACATCAGGTCTTCCGTGAAGTCGGGCGCGGCGGCGATGCCGATCAGCCCGGCCAGCCGCTCCGGATGGCGGCGCGCCAGCAGCAGCGCAATCCAGCCCCCCATGGAGGAACCTATGAAGATCTGCGGCCCCTCCGTGAGTTCCAGCAGCACCCGTTCCGCGTCGGCGGTCCATTGGCCGATGCTGCCCTCCGCGAAGCGCCCGCCCGAGGCGCCGTGGCCGCTATAGTCGAAGCGCAGGAAGGCCTGCCCGCGCGCCGCGCACCAGGCGGCCAGGTATTCCGCCTTGCTGCCGGTCATGTCGCTGTGGAAGCCGCCCAGGAAGACCACGCCCGGCCCGCGCCCCCGCTGCCGCCGGTAGGCGAGATGTCCGAGGGTGGCTTGTTCTTCGCTCATCATCCTGGAATCGCACGTGCAGTGGACGCCGTCCATGCGGAAGGATAGCAGGGAGGCCGATGCCCCGCCCTCCCGCCATCCTCCAGCTGCTGCCGGCCCTCGATGCGGGTGGGGTGGAGCGCGGCACGCTGGAAATCGCGGAAGCCATCCAGGCCGCCGGCTTCCGCGCCCTGGTGGCCTCGGCCGGCGGGCGGCTGGTACCGGCGCTGGAGGCGTTGGGCGTGCGGCACATCACCCTGCCGCTCGCCACCAAATCGCCCCTGGGCATCTGGCGCAACGCGGCAACGCTGACGCGCCTCGTGCACGAGGAGGGCGTGGCGATCCTGCATGCCCGCTCCCGCGCGCCCGCCTGGTCCGCCTGGCTCGCGGCGCGCCGCACCGGGGCGCGCTTCGTCACCACCTATCACGGCACCTATGGCGAGGGGTTTCCCGGCAAGCGCCTCTATAATTCCGTGATGGCGCGGGGCGATCGCGTCATCGCCATCAGCCGGCACATCGCGGACCACATCCAGTCGCGGCATGGCGTAGCCTCCCGGCTTATTCCTCGCGGGGTGGACCTGCGCGCCTTCGACCCCGCGCTGGTGGCGCCCGAACGCGTGGCCAGCCTGCGCGCCGCCTGGAACCTGCCCGAGGGCGCGCCCGTCATCCTTTTGCCGGCGCGCCTGACCCGCTGGAAGGGCCAGGCCGTGCTGATCGAGGCCATGGCCGACATCCCAGGCGCCATCTGCGTCCTGGCCGGCGACGCCCAGGGGCGCGAGGCCTATGTGGCCGAGCTGCGCGCCCTGGCCGAGGCGCGCGGCGTGGCGCTCCGCCTGCCCGGCCATGTGGCCGACATGCCGGCCGCGCTGCTGGCGGCGGATCTGGTGATCCATGCCAGCACCCAGCCCGAGGCCTTCGGCCGGACCGTGATCGAGGCCCAGGCCATGGGCCGCGTCATCATTGCCTCAGACCTCGGCGGCCCGCGGGAGACGGTGGCCGATGGCGTGACCGGCTGGCTCACGCCCCCCGGCGATGCCGCCGCGCTGGCCGCGCGCATCCGCGCCGTCCTCGCCGAGACACCCGAGGCCCGGGCCGCCATGGGCGAGGCCGCGCGCCGCCAGGTGCCCACCATGGCCGCCATGCAGGAAGCGACCCTCGCCCTCTACCGGGAATGGCTGGGATGAGCCGCATCCTTGTCATCAAGCTCGCGGCGCTGGGCGATTTCGTGCAGGGCTTCGGCCCCTTCGCGGCCATCCGCGCACATCATCCGGGGGCGCGGATCACCCTCCTCACCACCCCCCCCTTCCGTGCCCTCGCCGAGGCCTCGCCCTGGTTCGACGAGGTCTGGGCCGATGGCCGGCCGGACTGGACGGACCTGCCCGCCGTGGCGCGCCTGGCGCTGCGGCTGCGCCGGGCGGGCTTCGCGCGGGTCTATGATTTGCAGACCTCCAGCCGCTCCTCGCGCTACCGGCTTTTCGTGGGCGGCCGGGCGGAATGGTCCGGCATCGCCCGCGGCGCCTCCCACCCCGATGCCGATCCAGGGCGCGATCTCCTGCACACCATGGAACGCCAGCGCGGACAGTTGCGCGCCGCGGGCATCACGGAATTCCCCACCCCGGCCCTGGATTGGCTGGAGGGCGATGTCACGAGCTTCGCCCTGCCCGAAGGCTTCGCGCTCCTGCTGCCCGGCGCCTCGCCGCTGCGGCCCGGCAAGCGCTGGCCGGCGGCGAAATTCGGGGAGCTGGCCGCTGGGCTTGGCCGCCCCGTGGTGATCTGCGGCGGGCCGGCGGAGGCCGCCATCGCGCGGGAGATCCTCGCTTTGGCGCCCGCTGCGCTGGACCTGACCGGCAGGACCGATCTGCGGCAATTGGCGGCCGTGGCGCGCCGCGCGGCGCTTGCCATCGGCAATGACAGCGGGCCTACGCATCTGGCCGCGGCCGCGGGCTGCCCGACACTGGCCCTCTTCGGCGATGACAGTGACCCGGCGCTTTGCGCTCCGCGCGGGCTCGCGGTGGAGGTGCTGCGCCACCAGCCTCTGGCCCATTTGCCGGTGGCCGCGGTGCTTCAGGCGGCTTCGGGGCTTTCGGGCGGCTGATCCAGCCATTCGGGGCGGAGCACATGCCCGCCCCCCGGCCCCTCGCGCCGAATGAAGCCGCCCGCCGCCTGCAACATGGCGTCCAGCGAGCCCTGGCCGGCGAAATCGCTGCCGCGCAGCGTGGTCCCCGTCCGGTTGCGGAGCATCTGCCCCAGATGCGGGACATGCACGGGCGCATCGGCCTCCATCAGGATGTCCCGCACCACGGCCAGCAGATCGGCCGCATTCCCGTCGCCAAAGGCCGGCCCCTGGTCGCGCGGGGCCTGCCAGCCCAGCCAATCGGCCAGGAGATCGAGGCCGATCACCTCATCCGCCGCCGCCCGCACCACCTGGCCAAGATTGGGATGCGCCACCAGCCGCGTGCGGCGATCCGCGGCGCGTAGCCGCTGCAACAGGGGCACGAAGTCGGAATCGGAGGAGAGCAGGATGAATTCGTCATACCGCACCAGCGGCGAAAGCATCGCCTCCATCGCATCCAGCGCGATGCGCAGATCGGCCGCGTTCTTCAGGCGGGTGAATTTCGGGCAGTCCACCACCTCGAACCCCGCCGCCATGAAGGCCCAGCGGAATTCGGAAAAGCGCACGCGCCCGCCCTCGCCATCCTCCAGCGCGCCGGCGGGGTTCATGTAGCAGCGGCGCAGCAGGGCGCGGCGCGGCCGGTCCTCCAGCAGGGGTTTCAGCCAGGCCTCGGGCTGCTCGGCAAAACGGAGCGCGACGTCCGGCCCCGCACCGTCCCGCAGGCCCGAGATGAGATTGTCGAAGTCGAGGAAAATGGCGCTGCGCAATTCGGACATGGCGCATCTTCGCGCGCGCGGCCCCGGCGTGTAAACGCCAGACGGTCATTGCTCCGTACGCCAGAGGGTTATGGCTCCGTGTAGACGCCAGAGGATTGTGGCGCCGTGCAGACAGCGGCGCTTGACCGGCGCGGGCGGCCTGCCCATGGTCCGGCCGTCCAAACCAGCAAGAGAATGCAATGCCAGCGATCACCCTCCCTGACGGCTCCCTTCGCCAATTCGACGGCGCGGTGACCGGCACGGCGGTGGCCGCCTCCATCGGCCCGGGCCTCGCCAAGGCGGCACTCGCCATGGTGGTGGATGGCGAGATGATGGATCTCAGCCGCGAGATCACGGAAGATGCCAGCCTGCGCTTCATCACCCGCAAGGATGGCGAGGCGCTCGAGCTGATCCGCCACGACGCCGCCCATGTGCTGGCCGAGGCCGTGCAGGAGCTGTTCCCCGGCACGCAGGTGACGATCGGCCCCGCCATCGAGAACGGCTTCTACTACGATTTCGCGCGCAACGAGCCCTTCACGCCGGAGGACTTCCCGAAGATCGAGGCCAAGATGCGGGAGATCATCGCGCGCAATGCCGCCTTCACGCGCGAAGTCTGGCCGCGCGAGCAGGCCATCGAATTCTTCGAAAAGAAGGGCGAGGCCTACAAGGCCGAACTCATCCGCGACCTGCCGGTGGATGTCCCCATCTCGATCTACCGCCAGGGCGATTGGCTCGACCTCTGCCGCGGACCGCACATGCCGACCACGGGCGGCGTGGGCACCGCCTTCAAGCTGATGAAGGTGGCCGGCGCCTATTGGCGCGGCGACCATCGCAACGCGATGCTGAGCCGCATCTACGCCACCGCCTGGCGCGACCAGAAGGAACTGGACGCGCATCTCCACATGCTGGAGGAGGCGGAGAAGCGCGACCACCGCCGCATCGGCCGCGAGATGCACCTCTTCCACATGCAGGAAGAGGCCCAAGGGTCGGTCTTCTGGCACCCCAATGGCTGGAAGCTGTATCGCACGGTGGAGGACTACATGCGCCGCCGCCTGGATGCCTCGGGCTACCAGGAGGTGAAGACGCCGCAGCTGGTGGATCGCCGGCTCTGGGAGGCCTCGGGCCACTGGGAGAAGTTCCGCGCGGGGATGTTCCTGGCCTCCGTCGAGGACCAGGCCGAAGCCCACAAGATCAACGCGCTGAAGCCGATGAACTGCCCCTGCCATGTGCAGATCTTCAACCAGGGCATCCGCAGCTATCGCGATTTGCCGCTGCGCATGGCCGAGTTCGGCGCCTGCCACCGCTACGAGCCCTCGGGCGCGCTGCACGGCATCATGCGCGTGCGCGCCTTCACGCAGGATGACGCGCATATCTTCTGCGAGGAGCACCAGATCGCCGATGAGACGGTGAAGTTCGTGGCCCTGCTGTCGGACATCTACCGCGACCTCGGCTTCCCCGAATTCCGCGTGAAATTCTCCGACCGGCCCGAGACCCGCGCCGGCGACGACGCCACCTGGGACCGCGCCGAGGGCGCGCTGCGCGAGGCCTGCGCCATCGCCGGCGTCGAATATGAGCTGAATCCGGGCGAGGGCGCCTTCTACGGCCCGAAGCTGGAATTCGTGCTGCGCGACGCCATCGGCCGAGACTGGCAATGCGGCACGCTCCAGGTGGATTTCGTGCTGCCCGAGCGGCTGGACGCCGAATACACCGCCGAGGACGGCACGCGCCGCCGCCCCGTGATGCTGCATCGGGCGATCCTGGGCAGTTTCGAGCGCTTCATCGGCATGCTGATCGAGCAATATGCCGGCCGATTCCCCCTCTGGATGGCGCCGCGCCAGGTGGTGGTGGCCAGCATCGTGGACGATGCCGCGCCCTACGCCGCGCAGGTGGTGGCCGCGCTGAAAGCCGCCGGAATCCGCGCCGAGGCCGATATCCGCAACGAGAAGATCAACCGCAAGGTGGTGGATCACATCGAGACTCGGGTGCCCATCCTCGCCGTGGTCGGCCGGCGCGAGGCCGAGGAGGGGATGCTGGTCCTGCGCCGCCTGCCGGGCCGTGAGCAGGAGAGCCTGCCACTGAAAGACGCCATCGCCCTGCTTGCAAATGAGGCAACGCCACCCGACATGCGGACAAATTCATCGCAGACGGTTGCGGCCTGACGCGCGCCGCTCCATAACTCACTTTGACGCCGTATCGTAACTGAGACAGGAGACGACCATAGCACGAGGCCCCATGCCCCCTTCGCCCCCCTCCAGGGAGGGGCCCCGCGTGAACGAGGAAATCCGCGTTCCGCAGGTTCGTCTGATTGACGAGAATGGCGAAATGCTTGGCGTATTGAGCATCCGCGACGCACTCTACAAGGCATTCCAGGCAGGCCTAGACCTGCTGGAAATCAGCCCCAATGCGGTGCCCCCGGTCTGCAAGATCACCGACTACGGCAAGTTCAAATACGAGCAGCAGAAGAAGGCCAACGAGGCCCGCAAGAAGCAAAAGGTCGTTGAGATCAAGGAAATCAAGGTTCGCCCGAACATTGATGACCATGACTATGACGTGAAGATGCGCCAGGCGAAGGGCTTCATCGGCGAGGGCGACAAGGTGAAGGTCACGCTCCGCTTCCGCGGTCGCGAAATGGCCCACCAGGAACTCGGCGTGAAGCTCCTGGAGCGCATCCGCACGGAACTGGTCGAACTGGTGAAGGTCGAACAGATGCCGCGCCTCGAAAACCGGCAAATGATCATGGTGCTGGCACCCAAATAAGGGGCTTTGCCCCTAGCAAGAGCCTCAGCCTCTTGCATCTCCGATTCGTTTGAGCCCAGCTCCCTGACGTCCGACTGATTGACGGCCTGGGAGCAAGGGCCTAAACGCAGCCGGCCAGGAATCCCTGGCATGGGTTCCGCGATCTGCGGAATCTCCGTCGCTCCGCGAGTTTCGCGCAGCGACGCAATCGACGTTGAGAAGGACTTTCCAGTGTTCGAGACTTTGGGCAACAGGTTGCAGGGAGTGTTCGACCGCCTGCGCGGCCGTGGCGCCCTGTCCGAAGCCGATGTCTCGGATGCGCTGCGCGAAGTGCGCGTGGCCCTGCTGGAGGCCGATGTCGCCCTCTCCGTTGTGAAGGACATCACCGCCCGCGTGCGCGAACGCGCCGTGGGGCAGGAGGTGATCCGCTCGATCCAGCCCGGCCAGCAGGTCGTGAAGATCGTGAACGACGCGCTGGTGGAGGCGCTGGGCGGCAACGACCCCGGCCCGCGCGGCATCAGCCTTGAGGCCGCGGCCCCTGTCGCCATCCTGATGGTGGGCCTCCAGGGCTCGGGCAAGACGACGACCTCGGGCAAGATCGCGCTGCGCCTCAAGGGGCGCGAGCGCAAGAAGGTCCTGCTCGCCTCGCTCGACGTGCACCGCCCCGCCGCGCAGCTCCAGCTGGCCCAGCTGGCCGAGCGCGCGGAAGTGACCAGCCTGCCGATCATCGCCGGCCAGTCGCCCTTGCAGATCGCCGAGCGCGCGATGGATCTGGGCCGGCGTGAACTCTACGACGTCGTGATCCTCGACACCGCCGGCCGCCTCTCGATCGACGAGGCGCTGATGGCCGAGGTCGCGGCCGTGAAGCAGGCGGTGACGCCGCATGAGACGCTGTTGGTCGTGGACGCCATGACCGGCCAGGACGCGGTGAATACGGCGCGCATCTTCAATGAGCGCGTGGGCATCTCCGGCATCGTGATGACGCGCGTGGATGGCGATGCGCGCGGTGGCGCGGCCCTCTCCATGCGCGCCGTGACCGGCGCGCCCATCAAGCTGCTGGGTGCGGGCGAAAAGCTCGACGCGCTCGAGGATTTCCACCCCGACCGCATCGCCAACCGCATCCTCGGCATGGGCGACATCGTCTCCCTCGTGGAGCGCGCTGCCGAGAACATCGACCAGGCTGAGGCCGAGAAGCTCGCCGCCCGGATGCAGAAGGGCCAGTTCAGCCTGGAGGATTATGCCCAGCAGTTGAAGCAGATCGGCAAGATGGGCGGCATGAGCGGCCTCATGGGCATGCTGCCCGGTGTCGCCAAGGTGAAGGCGCAGCTGCAGGACGCCAATCTCGACACCGGCATGCTGAAGCGCCAGGCCGCCATCATCGGCAGCATGACGGTCGGGGAGCGCCGCAAGCCCGAGATCATCAAGGCGTCGCGCAAGCGGCGCATCGCGGCCGGTTCGGGCGCCTCCGTGCAGGAGGTGAACCGGCTGCTCAAGCAATTCGAGGACATGCGCGACATGATGAAGCGCATGAACAAGATGGGCCAGAAGGGGATGATGCGCGGCGG
>NZ_JAIEQY010000265.1 GCF_019747315.1 Roseococcus sp.
GCTGACTCTTAATCAGCGGGTCCACGGTTCGAGCCCGTGAGCGCCCACCACCCCCCAGGTGGTTTCCGCCGTTGCTGTTCCCGATATCTCCAAGCCTTGCAGCATCCGCGATGCGCCCCTCGGGGGGCGCCATCATACGCCTCGTCACGCGCCGGGCGTTGCAGACGCCATGGGTGGGGTGGATGATCGCCCCGTCCAGGGGAACGCCCATCATGAGCACAGCTGATCCATCCCTCATCGCGCTGGATTGGGGCACCACCTCGCTGCGCGCCTATCTTCTCGGGACCCGGGGCGAGGTGCTGGACCGGGCCGAGGCACCCTGCGGCGTCATGCAGCTCCCGCGCGAGGGTTTCCAGGCGGCCTTCGAGCAGACCGTCGGCGCCTGGCGCGCGCGCTGGCCGGCCCTGGAGGCGATCGCCTCGGGCATGGTCGGCAGCACCCAGGGCTGGGTCGAGGCGCCCTATATCGATTGCCCCGGCGGCCCAGGGGAGCTTGCCGGGCATCTGACGCGCGTGCCGGGCGCATCGCTCTGGGTGGTGCCGGGCATGGCCCAGCGCGAGGGCGCGCCCAACGTCATGCGGGGGGAGGAGACGCAGGTCCTTGGCGCCCTGCATCTCCAGCCCGGGCTGCAGGGGGCGGCGCGCTTGCTCTTGCCGGGCACGCACTCCAAGTGGGTCACCGTCGAAGCCGGCCGGGTCACGGGGTTTGAGACCTACATGACCGGCGAAATCTTCGCCCTGCTGTCCGGCCATTCCATCCTGGGGCGGCTGGCCAGCGACGCGCCTCCGCTTGGGGATGAAGAGCGCGAGGCGGGTTTCGAACGCGGCGTGGCGGCGGTCTCGGCGGCGCCGCTGATGGGGCTGCTCTTCTCGGTGCGCGCGCTGGTGCTCACCGGGCATCTCCAGCCGGGGCAAAGCCTGCCCTACCTCTCGGGATTGCTGATCGGGGACGAGCTGCGCAGCGCGGGCATCGCCCCGCAGATCCTGATCGGCGATCCCGGGCTCTGCGCCCATTACCGCCGCGCGATGGGGCTGCTGGGCATGCCCGAGGCACCGATCCTGGATGCGGCCGAGGCCACGACCGCGGGGCTCTGGCAGATCGCTCGCCAGGCCGGGCTGATCACGAGACGGGGAGACGCGCCATGACGCCATTTCGGGACTACCTGGCCAGGCTGCCGCTGATCGCCATCCTGCGCGGGGTGACGCCGGAGGAGGTGGCGCCGATCGGCGCCGCGCTGGTCGAGGCAGGCTTTGCCATCATCGAGGTGCCGCTCAACTCCCCGCATCCGCTGGAGAGCATCGCGGTGCTGGCGCGCACGCTGGGAGATGTGGCGCTGGTGGGCGCCGGCACGGTGATGACCCCCGGCCAGGTGGAGGAGGTGGCCGCCGCGGGGGGGCGCCTGATCGTGATGCCGCATGGCGATGCCGCCGTGATTCGCGCGGCCAGGCTGGCGGGCCTCGCCTGCACGCCTGGCATCGCGACGCCAACCGAGGGTTTCGCGGCGCTCGCGGCCGGGGCGGATGCGCTGAAGCTGTTCCCGGCGGAGCTGCTGGCGCCGCCCGTCCTCAAGGCCATGCGCGCCGTCTTCCCGCCCGACACGCTCTTCCTGCCGGTGGGCGGCATCACGCCGGACAATATGGGGGGCTTCCTGCGCGCGGGTGCTGCCGGCTTTGGCCTGGGCTCGGCCCTCTACAAGCCGGGCGCCGGGGCCGAGGAGGTGGCGCGCAACGCCCGCGCCTTCGTCACCGCCTGGCGCCGGTTGCAAGCGGAGGCCATGCCGTGAAGATCATCAGGCTCCGACCTTCATCGTCCCGCCGCGCTGGTGCTTCCTGAGGATCGAGACGGATGAGGGGACCACCGGCTGGGCGAAGCCGTCATGGCAGGACGCGCGCTGAACGCGGCGGCCCGCGTCGAGGAACTGCCGGACGACCGAACCCCCATCTGGCGCACCCCCATCTGGCGCCACAAGGACCGTTGCTTCGCCGAGTGGTGAGACCACCCGGCGCCGGTGATGCGGCTTGCCGTCGGGCCAGGCTCTGCCCGGCCAATGGGAGCTGGCGGATGCGCTGGCCCGTCGCCGCGAAGATCGCGTTGCAGACGGCGGGCGCCAGCGGCGGCACGCCCGGCTCGCCCACGCCGCCCAGCGGCTGGCCGCTGCGGATGATGTGGGTCTCCACCACCGGCGCCTCGCTGATGCGGGCGATGCGGTAGGTGTCGAAGTTGCGCTGCTCGGCGTGGCCATCCTTCAGCGTCACCGCCTCATGCTTCAGGGCGGACAGCGCCCAGACCACGCTGCCCTGCATCTGCGCCGCCACCGTGTCGGGGTTGATCACGTCACCGCAATCAGAGGCGACCGTGACCTTGTGCACGGTGAGTTCGCCGCGCGTGATGGAGATCTCGGCCACTTCGGCGCAGAGGCTGCCATAGGCCTCCATATAGGCGATGCCGCGATGCCGGCCGGGGGGCAGGGGCGTGCCCCAGCCGCCGCGCTCTGCGGCCAGGTTGAGCACGGCCAGCGCACGCGTGTCATGCGCGAGCAATTCGCGGCGGAGCGCCAGCGGGTCCTTGTTCGCGGCGGCCGCGACCTCGTCGAGGAAGCTTTCGACGAAGAAGCCGTATTGCGAGGAACCGACCGAGCGCCAGAGCCAGACCTTGGGCGGCAGGTCCACCCGCGCATATTCGGCGCGGAAGGCGCCGAAGCGGTAGCGCGTGTCGGTCACGCTCTGCAGCGCGAAGGGGTCCACGAAATTCGGGTTGCGGAAGAGCCAGGGGCGGTCGTCATACATGACCGAGCCGCCGGCGCCGCGAATGTTGAAGCCGGTGACGCGGCCGGATGCGTTGAGCGCCGCTTCCATCTTCGCGGCGAAGGCCGGGCGGTAGTAGCCCTGCGCGAACTCGTCGCCGCGCGACCACATCAGCTGCACCGGCCGGCCCAGCGCGCGCGCCGCATGGGCCGCCTGGGCCACGACCTCCACATGCCGGCGCCGGCCGAAGCGGCCGCCGGCCTAGGTGGTGTCCATGGTGACGTTGGCCGGCGGGATGTTCAGCGCCGCCGCCACGTCCCGCACGCACCAATCCTGATGCTGCGTCGGCGCCCAGACTTCCGCACGGTCCCCGGTGATCCGGACCGTCGCGTTCTCGGTCTCCATCGGCGCGTGCGCCAGGTAGGGGACTTCATAGGTGGCGCTGACCACCCGCGCGGCGGCGGCGCGGGTCGCTTCCCAGTCGCCATCACTGCGCGGGCGCTGGGCCTGGGGCTGGTCGAGCGCGGTACGCAGCCGGGCGGAGACGCCGGCGGAATCCAGGCCGTCATGCGGCGTGGCTTTCCAGCGCACCACCAGCGCCTCGGCGCCGCGCATCGCGGCCCAGGTGGTGGTGGCGGCGACGGCCAGGCCGCGCGGGATGGGCACCACCTGCACCACGCCGGGGATGGCCATGGCGGGTGCCGGGTCGAAGCTGTCGAGCTCGGCGCCAAACACCTCGGGCAGGCGCACATCCACGCCATAGGTGGCGGCCCCGCGCGTCTTGGCGGGAATGTCCTTGCGGGGCGCGTTGCTGCCGCTGATGCGGCGCTCGGCGGCCGGCTTCATCGCGGGAATTTCGGAGAGCCGCAGGCGGGCAGCGGCCTCGGCCAGCTCGCCGAAGGTCAGCGCTCGGTTGCTGGCGGCATGGACCACGCGGCCCTCGGCGACCGTCAATGCATCCGCCGGCACGCCCAGGCGCTCGGCCGCGGCCTGGACCAGCACAATGCGGGCGGCGGCGGCCCGCCGTCGCAGGCGGGGCGCCCATTGCCGGATGCCGAAGGAGGCGCCGGTGTACATCTCGTTCACGCCGGCGAGCCGCAGCGCGGGCTCGGGCTGGCCGACCGTGACGATGACGGCGTCCAGCGCGCAGCCCAGCTCATCGGCCACGATCTGCGCATGGGCGGTGTGGGTGCCCTGGCCGAGTTCGCTGGTGGTGGTGAAGAGCGTGACGCGCCCATCGGTGGCGATGCTGTGCCATTGCCGCCGGTGCCGGCGATGGTGGGTGGCGGCGGTGCCGCGGCCGCCTGGGCGAGCGCGGCATCGGCCAGGGTGGTCTGGCAGGCGCGCATGGGCTGGCCGTCCAGATGCACGGTGCAGGCGCCGCATTGCGCGATGCCGCAGCCATTTTTCGTGCCGGTCAGGTTCAGGATGTCGCGCAGCGCCCAGAGCAGGGGCATGTCGGGCGCGGCATCGAGGCGGCGCGCCTCGCCGTTGATGGTGAGCTCGATCACGACATTCTCCCTGGATGGCCGTTTGATTGCCTTGCAGAAATCTGTGCCGATGCGGCCCGGTCGGCGCAGGCCCCACTTGCGGGGGGCACGGATCGCGGGCGATGTAGCGGCCAGGGAGACTTGTTCATGATGCATCGCCGTCCGTTCCTGCTGGCCATGCCGGCCCTCTTCCTGGCGGGGCGCGCATCAGCGCAGTCCTGGCCGCAGCGCCCGGTGCGGATCGTGGTGCCCTTCGGCCTCGGCGGTTCGGCCGATGTGGCCGCGCGCTTCCTGGCGGAGCCCTTGCAGCAGGCCTTCGGCCAGCCCTTCGTCATCGAGAACCGGCCCGGCGCGGGTGCGACCATCGGCACGGACCAGGTGGTGAAGAGCCCGCCCGATGGCCAGACGCTGCTGCTGATGAGCAACACCCACACGGCGAATGAGACGCTGCTGCCGAACCGCCCCTACGTGCTGATGCGCGACCTGGCGCCGGTCGCCGCGATCAACATCGCCTATCACGCGCTGGTGGTGCACCCTTCCATCCCCGCCACGACCGTGCCGGAGCTGATCGCGCTGCTGAAGGCCAATCCTGGCCGCTACGACTATGCCAGCAGTGGGCCGGGCACGCCCTATCACATCGCGGGCGAGGTGTTCCGCGCCATGGCCGATGTGCAGATGCAGCACATCCCCTTCCGTGGTTCGAACGAGGCGCGGACCGCGGTGATCTCCGGCCAGGTGCCCATCATGTTCGACGCGATCCCGACGATGCGCGAGCAGATCGCGGCGGGCCGCGTGCGCGGGCTGGCCACCAGCGGCCCGCAGCGCAACCCGCTGCTGCCCGAATTGCCCGCCGTGGCCGAGACGCTGCCGGGCTATGAGGCCTCGATCTGGCTCGGCCTGATGGCGCCCACCGGCACGCCGCGCGTGATCGTGGACCGGTTGAATGCCGAGGTGAACCGCATCCTGCAACGCCCCGAGACGCGCGAGCGCCAGGCGGCGGCGGGCGCGCAGCCCTTGCCCATGTCGGTCGAGGATTTCGGCAACTTCGTCACGCGCGACATCGAGCGGCAGCGCGAATGGATCCGCATGGCGCGGATTACGGCAGGTTGATCCGGAGGATCACGGCAGGTTGATCCGGAGGATCACGGGCGAATGATGACCTTCACGCTAAATGGTGCCGAGGCCGCGCATCCCGGCGGCATGAGCCTGCTGCACGCGCTGCGCGGCGACTTCCTGCTGAACGGCCCGCGCTTCGGCTGCGGCGCCGAGGCCTGCGGCGCCTGCCATGTGCTGCTGGACGGAAGCTCCATCCCCGCCTGCACGCTGCCGGTGGAAGCCGTGGCGGGGCGCGCGGTGACGACGCTGGAGGGCTTGGGCACGCGCGCGGCGCCGCACCCGCTGCAACGCGCCTTCCTCGACGAGCAGGCGGGGCAATGCGGCTTCTGCCTCTCGGGCATCATCGTCACCGCCGCCGCCTTCCTGCGCGACAATCCGGCGCCGGATGAGGAGGCGCTGCGCGTGGCGCTGGATGGGCATCTCTGCCGCTGCGGCAGCCACAACCGCATCCTCCGCGCGATCATGAAGGCCGCTGAGGAGATGCGCGCATGAACCTCGCCTTCGGCGGGGCTGCTTCGGATGACAAGCCGAAGCTGCCCGGCAGCCTGCATGTGAACCGCCGCCTGGACGCCTGGCTCACCTTCCACGCCGATGGGCGCGTCTCGATCCATCCGGGCAAGGTGGAGCTGGGGCAGGGGATCCTGACCGCGCTCGCGCAGATCGCCGCCGAGGAGCTGGATGTGGCGCTGGAGCGCATCCTGGTCGCCCCCACCATCACCGGCATCAGCCCGAATGAGGCCGTGACCTCGGGCAGTCTTTCCATCCAGGAGGGCGGCATGGCGCTGCGGCACGCCTGTGCCGATGCGCGGGCGCTGTGCCTCTCCGTCGTGGCGCAGGCGAGTGGCGTGGCCCTGGAGGAGTTGCGCGTCGAGAATGGCGTGTTCCTGGGACCGGAAGGGCCGCTCGGCTCCTATGCGGGCTTCGCCGAGCGCGACCTGCTGGATGCCGAGGCCTCGCCCGATGCGCGGCCCAAGGCGCCTGATCAGCGCCGTGTGACCGGGCTGTCCGCGCCGCGGCTCGACCTGCCGGCCAAGGTGTTCGGCGAGGCGCGCTTCATCCAGGATCTGCGCTTCGCGGGGATGCGCCATGCGCGCATGATCCGCCCTCCCTCCCCGGCTGCGCGTCTGCTGGAAGCGCCGCCCGGCGTGCTGCGCGATGGCGACGTGCTGGCCGTGGTCGCCGCCACCGAGGCCGAGGCGGAGCGCCTGGCCGAACGCGCCGTCCGCGCCGCGCGCTGGAGCGAGGGCGCGGCCCTGCCGGTGGATTGGCCAGGCTGGCTGGAGACGACGCCCGGCGAGGACAGCGTCGTCGCCGAACACGGCGCGCCCGCACCCGCCGCGCAGAGCATCACGCGCCGTTTCTTCCGCCCCTTCATCGCGCATGGCTCCGTCGGCACCTGCTGCGCCATCGCGGCTTTCGACGGCACCGTGATGCGCGTCTGGAGCCACACCCAGGGGCCCTACAATCTCCGCGCCGATCTCGCCGTGGCGCTCGGGCTGCCGGCCGGGAACATCATCGTCGAGCATGTCGAGGGCGCGGGCTGCTACGGCCATAATGGTGCGGATGACGTGGCGCTGGATGCGGCGATCTGCGCGCGGTTGAGCCCGGGTGCGCCCATCCGCGTGCTCTGGTCGCGGGCGGAGGAACTGGGTGAGGCACCGCTCTCGCCCGCCATGCTGGTCGAGATCGAGGCGGGGCTCGACGAGGCACGAAACCTGGCCTCCTGGCGCGTGCATGTGCGCTCCAACGGGCATTCGGGGCGTCCGGGACGGGTCAAGACGCCGGTGCTGCTGGCGGCCCCCCTCATGGAAGGTGGTGCGCCCATCCCGCCCTCGATCAACCCGCCGCTGGCCGGCGGTGGCGGCGCGCAGCGGAACATGGTGCCGCTGTACCGGATGCCGGGGCTCTCGGCCACGATGACGCGGCTGACCGAGATGCCCATCCGCACCTCCGCCCTCCGCGGCCTCGGCGCCCTCATTCATGTCTGGGCCATCGAGAGCGTGATGGAGGAACTGGCCGCCCTGGCGGGCGAGGATTCCGTCGCCTTCCGCCTGCGCCATTGCGACGACGAACGCGCCGCGCATGTGCTGCGCGAGGCGGCGCGCATGGCCGGCTGGGGGCGTGCCTTGCCTGAGAATGAGGGCCTCGGCATCGCCGTCGCGCGCTACAAGAACACGGGCGCCTGGTGCGCCGTGGCCGCGCATGTCCGCGCCGAGGAGCGGGTGCGCTGCCTCTCGCTGCACATCGCGGCCGACATGGGCGAGGTGATCAACCCCGATGGCGCGATGAACCAGCTGGAAGGCGGCGCCATCCACGGCGTCTCGGTGGCGCTGCACGAGGCCGCGCGGACGGATGGCACGCGCATCACCTCCGACAGCTGGGATAACTACCCCGTGCTGCGCTTCCGTGACGTGCCGCGCGTCAGCGTGAACCTCATCGCCCGCCCCGAGGCGCCGCCGCTCGGCGCTGGCGAGGCGAGCATGGCGCCCAGCATCGCCGCCATCGCGGGCGGCATCCATCAGGCGCTGGGCATCCGGCCGGACCGCCTTCCCTTCACGCCGGAGAATCTCGTCCGATGACCAAGCTGCGCATCACGCTGGCCTGCACCCTCTCGGACCGCACGCGCCCCATCCTGGACGGGCGCGTGCAGATCCCCGGCGTGGAGTTCATCGCCCTCCCCGGCGAGCCGGAGGACATTTTTCGCCGCGCCCTGCGCGACAAGGCCTTTGATGTCTCCGAGCTTTCGATGGGCAGCCACATCACGACGACGGCCCGCGGCGACAGCGCCTATGTCGGCGTGCCGGTTTTTCTCTCCCGCGCCTTCCGGCACTCGGCCATCTATATCCGCACCGATCGCGGCATCACGCGGCCCGAGGACCTGGCCGGCCGTACCATCGCCCTGCCGGAATACCAGCAGACCGCCGCGCTCTGGGTCCGCGGCATCCTGCGCGAGACGCATGGGGTGGATACGCGCGCCATCCGCTGGCGCATCGGCGCGGAGCGCATCGCCATCACGTTGCCGGATGGCTTCGACGTGGCGCCGCTCGGCGAAAGCCCGGAGCAGGCGCTGCGCGAAGGCCGCGTGGATGCGATGATCGGCCCGCGGCCGCCCGCGCCGCATCCGCAGATCGCGCGGCTCTTCCCCGACTATCCCGCCGCCGAAAAGGCATGGTTCGGGCAGACCGGCTTCTTCCCCATCATGCACTGCCTCGCCGTGCGGCGGGACGTGGCGGAGGCCAATCCCTGGCTCCCCCTCGTCCTCTTCCGCGCCTTCGCCGAGGCGCGCCGCCTCTCGCTGGAGGAATTGCGCCTGGTCAACGTGCTGCGCGTCTCGCTGCCCTGGATCGCGGCGGCGATGGAAGAGCAGGAACGCGCCATGGGCGGCGATGTCTGGCCGTATGGCTTCGCCAAGAACCGCGAGGAAATCGCCGCCATGATCCGCTTTGCGCGGGCGGATGGGCTGGCGGCGCGGGAGGTGACGCCGGAGGAATTGTTCCATCCCTCGGTGCTGGCGGAAGTGGCGTGAGGAAAAGCAGGGCCTCCGGCGGCTGGGGCCACCGGCCCCAGACCCCTTCAAGTTATTGGGGTCTGGGGCCTTTCGGCCCCAGCCGCCGGAGGCCCTTGTCATGAACATCCTCATCGCCGGCGGCGGCATCGGGGGCCTCGGCGCGGCGCTCGCCCTCGCGCAGCGCGGGCACACCGTCCAGGTCTTCGAGCGCACCACCGAGTTCCGCGAGATCGGCGCCGGCATCCAGCTCGGCCCCAATGTCTTCAAGATGTTCGACCGTCTCGGCATCCGCGACGCGATGCTGGAGCTGGCCGCCATCCCGCGCGCCCTGGTCATGCGCTGCGCGATGAAGGGCCATGAGATC
>NZ_JAIEQY010000009.1 GCF_019747315.1 Roseococcus sp.
GGCGGCGCCCATGGGGTGGTGGATTCCCTCCTGCCCGCGGGCGCCGTCACGGGTGGTGCGGGTGGCGCGGGCGGCGCCGTCACCGGGGCCGGCGGCGGCGGTGGTGGCGGCGGGGCGGGCGGCATTGGCCTGGTCTTCACGCCCCCGGGCAATGCCGGGACGCTGCTGGCGCCCCTGACCGGCGGCGCGGGAGGCCTGGGCGGCGACACCGCCTCGGGCCAGGGCGGGCAGGGGGGGCAGGGCGGCACCGGCCTGCTCTTCACCTCGCCCGATGGCGTAACCCTGCGGATCGAGGCCGATGTGACCGGCGGCGCGGGCGGCGCCGGGGGGGCTGGCATGGGCGCGCCGGGCTCCGAGGGCCTCGGCGGCAGCGCCATCCGGGGCGAGAGCCTGACCATCACCCTCGGCGCCACGCTGACCGGCGGTCTCTCGGGCGATGGGACAAGCCGCGCGGCAGCGCTGGAACTGACGGGCGGAACCAACCTGTTGACCCTGGGCGCAGCGGGGCAATTGGCGGGCAGCATCGCGCTCAGCGGCTTCGCCGCGCTGGAATTCGCGCAGGCCACCGATGCGGTGATCACCAGCGCCATTGCCGGCTTCGGCTCCATCAGCAAGACCGGCGCGGGCACGCTCACCCTCAACACGGCCAACAGCCATTTGGCCGGGACCATTCTCTCCGGCGGCACGCTCGTGCTGGGGGATGCGGGGGCGCTGGGCAGCGGCAGCGTCACCATCAACACCGCCACGCTGCAATCGGCGGTCAGCGCGAGCCTCGCCAATGAATTGCGCATCGGTTTTTCGGCCAGCGCCGCCATCGCCGTCGCCACCGGCCAGACGCTGGAATTGCTGGGCGATCTGATCCCCGCCGCCGCCTCAGCCCTCACCTTCGGGGCGAGCGGCGCGGCCGGGACCATCACCGCCTCCTTCAACAGCGTGGACACGACGGACCTCGGGACCGTGGGCCTGGTGGTCGCTGCGGGGACGCTCATCGCCAACAGCTTCGCCTTCAACGACCTGACGGCCAATGCCGCCAGCACCAGCATCAGCACCGGCGCCACGCTCGACCTGAACGGCCGGCTCAGCACCATCGCCAACCTCCAGGGCGGCGGCACGCTGACCAATACGGATCTCATCCGCATCCGTGCGGGCAGCTTCGCCGGCGCCATCACCGGCACGGGCGGCAGCCTGGAGAAGGTGGGCAGCGGGACGCTGATCCTCACCGGCGCCAACAGCTACACCGGCACCACCGAGATCAACGGCGGCACGCTGCAGATCGGCGATGGCGGCACCACGGGCACGCTGGGCGCCGGCGCGGTGCTCAATGACGGCGCGCTGGTCTTCAACCGCAGCGATGCGGTGACGGTGGCGCAGGCGATCTCCGGCAGCGGCAGCGTGACCCAGGCGGGCGCCGGCACGCTGACGCTTGGCGCTGCCAATAGCTATTCCGGCGGCACGGTGATCACGGCCGGCGCGCTGGTGCTCGGCGACATCGGCGCGCTGGGCGCGGGCGCCGTCAGCATCACCAATGCCGCGCTGCTCTCCAACGTGACGGGCAGCCTGGCCAATGGCATCACCGTGACCGATGGCGCGACGGGGGTGATCGGCGCTGCGGCGGGGCAGACCCTGACGCTGACCGGCACACTCGCGCTGCGGCCCGGGTCCACGCTCACCATCGGTTCGGCGGGTGCGACGGGCGTGGTAGCGGCCAACCTGGCGTCGGTTGATCTCTTCTCGCCCGGCACGCTGGCGCTGAATGTCGCGGGCGGCACGCTCCGGGTCGAAAACCTGGCGCTGAACCAGCTCACCCAGGCGGCGACCAGCGTGACCATCGCGGCCGGCGCCACGCTGGATTTCGCCGGGGTCATCGGCACCATCGGCAATTTGCAGGGGGCGGGCACCCTGAGCGGCACGGCGGCCACGCAGATCTCGGCAGGCAGCTTCGCGGGCGTGATCGCGGGCAGCGGTGGCTTCGAGAAGGTGGGCAGCGGCACGCTGGTGCTCACCGGCGCCAACACCTATTCGGGCACGACGACGATCAGCGGCGGTACGCTGCGCATCGGCGCGGGCGGGCGATTGAGCGGCAGCAGCGTGACCAACAACGCGGCGCTGTTCTTCGAACGCAATGACACGGTGACGCTCGGCAACGCCATCTCCGGCAGCGGCACGCTGACCCAGGCGGGCACGGGCACGCTGATCCTGACCGGGGCCAACACCCATGCGGGGCTGACCACGATCAATGCAAGCGGCACGGTGCAGGTGGGTGATGGCGGCACCTCCGGCCAGATCAGCGGCGGGGCCGTGCTGAACAATGGCGCGCTGGTGGTCAATCGCGGCGATGCCGTCACGCTGGCCAATGCCATCTCGGGCACCGGCAGCCTGACCCAGGCGGGGGCGGGCACGCTGACGCTGACGGGCGCGAACAGCTATTCCGGCGGCACCACCATCAACGCCGGCACGACGCTGCGCGTGGAGGGCGCGGGCAGCCTGGGCACGGGCGGCGTCGTGAATGAGGGCGCGCTGGTCTTCGCGCGGCCGGGCGATGTGACGATCGGCGGCGCGCTGTCCGGCGCGGGCAGCCTGACCCAGGCGGGCAGCGGCACGCTGACGCTGGCGGGCGCAGCGACCTACACCGGTGGCACGAGCATCCTGGCCGGCGGCACGCTGCGCGTCACGGGCAGCCTGGCGGGCAATGTCGCCAATGAAGGCGCCTTGGCCTTCGCCCGCGCCGATGCCCTGACCTATGCGGGCGTGGCCTCGGGCACGGGCACGCTGACCCAGGCTGGCACGGGGGTGCTCACCCTGACCGGCGCCAACACCCATACGGGCGGCACCATCATCAGTGCGGGCACGCTGCGCCTGGGCGATGGCGGGACCAGCGGTTCGATCACCGGGAATGTCGCCAACAGCGGCGCGCTGGTCTTCAACCGCAGCGACAACGTGACCTTCGGCGGCGTGATCTCGGGCAGCGGCAGCCTGGCGCAGGCGGGAGCCGGCACGCTGACGGTGACGGGCGTGAACACCCACACGGGCGGCACCAGCATCACCGGCGGGACGCTCAGCATCGCCGCGGGGGCCGCGCTGTCGAGCAACTCGACCGTCATGGTGGGCGATGGCGGCACGCTGATCTACGAGAGCGGCACCAACGCCGGCAACAACACGCATGTGGTTCAAGGGCCGTCGCAAACGGGCATCCCGGGCGGCGTGCTGCGCTTCCTCGGCACCGCAAATGCGGGGAGCGGCACCTACACCAACAGCGACAACCTCTACATGCACACGACGGCCTCGCTGATCAGCTTCGAGGGCAACAGCACTTCGGGCACGGCAACCTTGGTGAACCTGCCCAGCAGGGTCTCGCCGCCCGAATCGAACTTCACCGCTGCCCAGCGCATCGTCTTCCGGGACCAGGCGAGCATGGGTGCCGCCACCGTTCGGGATGGGGTGGTCCATTTGCGGGACGACGCCACCGCCGCGAACGCGAACATGACCTTTGCCACAGGCAATCTGCAGTTCGACGACCGCTCCAGTGCCGGTTCCGCGACCATCCTGCTCAGTGGCGGCGCGAGCCCCGGCCCTCATGCGACGGCCGTGTTCTTTGCCGATGACAGCACCGCGGACACGGCACGCATCACGGCCCAGGGCGGCACGGCGGGTGGCTATGGCGCCTCCGTCACCTTCTCGGGGCGCCAGGACGCCCCCCTGGCGAGCATCCGCATCGAGGGCAATGCACGTCTGGACGTGGGCTTCTTCCAGGGCGCCTCTTTCCGCCTCGGCACTCTCACCGGCGATGGCCAGGCAAGCCTGGGCGGCAAGGAACTGCGCCTCGGCGGCACCGACGCCAGCATGACCTTCGGCGGCGTGATCGGCGCTGGCGGCCAGGCGGGCGCGCTGACCAAGGAGGGCACGGGCACGCTGATCCTGACGGGGGCCAACGCCTATGCCGGGACGACGACCATCGGCGTGGGCGGCACCTTGCAGGTGGGGGCAGGTGGCACCACCGGCTCGCTCGGCACCGGCGCCGTGGTGAATGCGGGCCAGCTGGTCTTCAACCGCAGCGACACGGTGACGCTGGCCAACGACGTTTCCGGCGGTGGCGTCTTCACCCAGGCCGGCAGCGGCACCCTGACGATCACCGGCGCCTACAGCCAGGCCGCCACCAGGATCAGCGCCGGCACGCTCCGCTTCAGCGGCGCCGGCAGCAGCTTCAGTCCCGGCAACATCGTCAACAACGGGATCCTGGTGCTGAACCGGACCGATGCGGTGCACCTTGGCAGCCTTTCGGGCAGCGGGCGGCTGGAGGTCGCTTCCGGCTCGGTGAGCTTCAGCCCCACCGGCACCACGGTCCAGTCCGGCGGCTACCTGATCGCCGCGGGCGCGAGCCTGCAGATAGACGTGTTGAGGGGCGTTCCCGTCCCGGGCTTCGCGAATCTGGGCGGGCCGAGCATCGCCGTGGACGGGACCCTGCGCGTCGGCCGCGCGGGCGACGGCATGCTGACCGTGGGCCAGGCCATCACCGGCACGGGCGTGCTGCGCATCGAGGCGAGCGACGTATTCCTGTCGGGCCAGAACAGCTTCAGCGGAACCACCGTGATCGCGGGGGGGCTGACCGGCGATGCGCGGGCCCTCGGCACCAGCGCGGTCGTGCTGGAAGGCGGTCTGCTGCGCTTCAACACCGCCGCCACGGAAACCTTGCCCAACACCATCAGCGGCGACGGCACGCTGCGGAAGTCGGGCAGCGGGACCATGATCCTGACGGGTGCCAATCTTTACAGCGGCCGCACCGAGATCAACCAGGGCCGGCTGCAGATCGGCGATGGCGGCAGCCTCGGCAGCTCGGCCGTCTCCATCGCGGCCGGGGCCGGGCTGGTCATCCATCGCGCGGATGCCTTCACACTCGCCAATGTGATCTCGGGCGCGGGCGAGCTGCGCCAGGCCGGCCCCGGCACCACCACGCTCACCGGTGCCAACACCTATTTCGGGACGACGACCATCAGCGCCGGCACGCTGGAAATCGGCGCGGGGGGGCATTTGGGCAGCGGCGCCGTGGTGAATGACGCGAACCTCGCCTTCAACCGCGCGGATGCGATCACCGTGGCGAATGCGATCTCGGGCAGCGGCGTGCTGCGGCAGATCGGCACGGGCACCACCACCCTCACCGGCAGCAACAGCTACAGCGGGGGCACAGGGCTGGCGGCGGGCACGCTCTCCGTCTCGGCCGATGCCAATCTGGGCGCGTCCTCGGGCGGGCTGGTCTTCCAGGGCGGCCGGCTGGCCAGCAGCCAGAGCTTCATCTCGGCGCGCGCGGTGCGGCTGGAGGCGGCGGGGGGCGACTTCGCCCCGGATTCCGGCACGGTGCTGACCCTGGCGGGCCTGGTCAGCGGCCCCGGCGGGCTGAGCGTGAGCGGCGCGGGCACGCTGCGCCTGGGCGGCGCCAACACCTATGCCGGCCCCACCACCGTGCAATCCGGCACGCTGCTGGTAGAAGGCACGGGCCGGCTGGGGGCGGGCGCCGTCACCGTGGCGGCGGGGGCGCGGCTGGATCTCGGGCGCCTCGTCGGGCCCGCCCTCTCCATCGCCTCGCTGGCGGGTGGGGGTGAGGTGGCGCTGGGGGCGCGCGGCCTGACCATCACCACCGGCGGCACGGTGTTTTCCGGCAGCCTCACCGATGGCGGGCTGGGCGGGGCGCTCACCATCGCGGGCGGCACCACGGTGCTGACCGGCGCCAGCCTCTATGCCGGGCCGACCACCTTGCAGGGCGGGATGCTGGTGTTGAATGGCAGCATGGCCGGCGGCACGGAGATCATCGTGAACGGCGGCACGCTGGGCGGCACGGGGCAGGTGCCGGGGCTGGTGGTCGCGGCCGGCGGCAGCCTGGCGCCGGGCAATTCCATCGGGACCATCACCCTGGGGCGGCTGACGCTCGCCGCCGGTTCCAGCACCGAGATCGAGGTGCAGGGCACGCGCAGCGACCGCATCCTCGTCACCGGCAGCGCCACGCTGGGCGGCACGCTGCGGCTGCTGCCGCTGGGCGGGCCCTACAGCTTCAACACGCCCTATCTCCTCCTCCAGGCCGGCAGCGTCAGCGGCAATTTCGCGGCGGTGACCACCACGGGCAGCTTCGGCGCGGGCGTGCGCCCCATCGTGAGCGTGACCGAGACCCAGGTGCTGCTGGGCCTCACCCCCGCGCTGCTGGAGGTTCCGGGCGCCGGCGGCAATGCGCGCGCCACGGCGGCCGCGTTGAACGCGGCCAACCGCGCGGGCGGCGATCTCACGCCCTTCTTCAACGTGTACAACCAGCCGGCCAGCAGCATCGGCCTCGCGGTGAACCAGCTCTCGGGCGAGGTCGCGACCACCACGGCGCCCATGGGCTTCGCCGCCGGTGACCAATTCCTGGCGACCGTGCTCGACCCGCTGGGCCAGGGCCGCGAGAGCCTGATGGGCGGCCGGCTGCGGCCGGAGGGCGGCGCTGCGGCGAACCGCAAAAACTACGCGGTCTGGGGCAGCGCGACCGGCGGCTATGGGCGCACCGCGGGGGACGCCCAGGATGGCTCGGCGAGCCGCACCACGCGGACGGCCGGCTTCGTGCTGGGCCTGGACCACCGGGTGGGCGCGCAAGGCCTGGTGGGCCTGGCCATCGCGGCGGGCGAGAGCAGCGCGGCGCTGGCCAGCGGCCAGGGCAGCGGCACCGCCAATTTCGGCCAGCTGGGCGTCTATGGCGCGGCGCGGCTGGGCAGCTTCACCCTCTCCGGCGCGGGCGCCTTCACGGTCCTGGATGTGGACACCAAGCGGACACTCTACTTCCTTGGCCGGGACCAGCAGCGGGCGGGCTTCGGGGCGCAGGTGGCCTCGCTGCGGGCCGAGGCGCGGCAGGATGGCCCGGCGCTGGGCGGTTTCCGCCTCCAGCCGGTGGCGGCGATGCAGTGGCAGCAGGTGAACAACCAGGGCTACACCGAAACCAGCCTGGTGACGGGCACGGCGCTCGGCCTCCAGGTGGCGGGCCAGAGCCAGGCCCTGTTGCGGACGGAGCTGGGCCTGCAGCTGGGTGGCGCGGCGCGGCTCGGCCCCGTGCCGGTACAGGGCTTCCTGCGGGCCTCCTGGGCCTATGCGCTGATGCGGGATTCGGCGATGGGCGTGGGCGTCGCCACCCTGCCCGATGCCGGCTTCACGCTGCGCGGCGCGCGTGGCGATGCGAGCGCCGCGCTGGTGATCGCCGGGCTTGAGATGCCGCTCGGCGCGGGCTTGGCGCTGGGGGCGCGGCTGGATGGGGCCTTTTCGGGGAATGCGAGCCAGATCGCGGGGACGGCCAGGCTGCGCTACGCGTTTTGAGGCTCAGCCCGCCGCCTTGGGCTCGAGGCGCATCATCATCGCGTTGCGCCATGCGGGCGGCAGCGCGCCGGTGATGCGGCTCATCGCGTAGAGCGACCACGGATAGGCCACGCGCAGCCGGCCCGCGCGAATGCCGGCCAGCGTGCGGCGCGCCGCGACCTCCGGCTCCATCAGCCCGGGCATGGGGAAGGCGTTGCGGTCGGTGATGGCGGTGCGGATGAAGCCCGGGCAGATGGCGTGCAGCCGGATGCCGCGCTTGCGCTCCGTCGCGTCCCGCGCCTCGGCCCAGCGCTGCACGGCGGATTTGCTGGCGCAATAGGCCGGCGCCGTCGGCCCCGCCACGAAGGCGGCGAGCGAGGCGATGACGGCCACGCGCCCGCGCAAGCCATCTGCACCCGGCGCCTGTTCCGCCATGGCGGTGATGGCCGGAAGTGCGGTGTTCAGCACGCCCGTCACATTGGTCTCGAAGACGTCGCGCGCCGTCGCGGGATCCTCGAAGCCATCGCCCGTGCCGGCGCCGATGCCGGCATTGGCGATGACGAGGTCAAGCCGGCCCGCGCCCGCGATCCAGGCGGCCATGCCTGCCGCATCGCGAACATCCACGCCCACGGGATGCACCACGGCGCCCTTGGCTTCGCAGGCGGCGATTGTGCCGGCGAGGCGTGACGCGTCGCGCGCCGAGAGATGCAGCACCACGCCCGGCGCGGCGGACTCCACCGCCAGCGCCGCGCCCAGCCCGGCGGAGGCGCCGGTGATCAGAACAGCCATGTGAATCCCTCTCCGGTTCAGGGCGATGTGGCCCGTGGCGCGCGCCACGTCGAGAGAGCGCGTGCCTGGATTGACCGTCGCCACCCGCACGCACGAGACTTGGCCGGTTGGTTCGCAAAGGCCTGATCCATGGACGAACGGCCCCTCTTCACCCCGCCGCTGACCTTCATGGGCCTGCCCGCCGGCGCGCCTGGCCCGGGCAATCGCGTGGCGATCCTGGGCGTGCCCTTCGATTGCGGCATCCACCCCTTCCGCATCGGCTCCCGCGAGGGGCCCGCCAGCGTGCGCGCGCAATCGGGCCTGGTGCGGCGGCATCATCCTTCGCTGGCGGATGTGGATTTGCCGGCGCTGCTCGGCGCCGTGGATGCGGGCGATGTCGCCGGCATCACCCCGGGGAAAATTCACGACGCGCATCCCAGGATCGAGGCGGCGGCGGAGGCCATCCTGGCGGCCGGCGCCGTGCCGATCGGCATTGGCGGTGATGGCTCGGTCTCGTTGCCCCTGATGCGCGCGGCGGCGAAATATCATCCGGGCCTGGTGGCGCTGCATGTGGACAGCCACACCGACGCCTATCCCTACAATCCGAACGACCCCTTCGACGCCTCCAACCAGTTCACCCACGCGGCGGAGGAGGGGTTGGTGGATGTGAATGCCACCTGGCATGTCGGCATTCGCGGCTTCACCGGCATGCGCGGCGTGCTGAAGCACGCGGACAAGCTCGGCTTCCGCGTGCTGACCACAGAGGATCTGATCCGCCGCGGCACTGCCCAGGCGATGACCGAATTCCGCGAGGTGGTGGGGGACCGGCCGCTCTATCTCTGCTGGGACATGGACGTGTTTGATCCCTCCGTGGCGCCGGGCGTGGCGACCCCCAGCTGGGGCGGGCTGACGGCGCGCGAGGGCATCGAGCTCATGCGCAGCCTCGCCGGGCTGAACATCGTGGCGATGGATTTCAACACGGTGAGCCCCGCGCATGACGTGCAGGGCATGGCCGCGCATCTCTGCGGCCACATGATGATGGAGGCGATGGTGCTGCTCGCCGGCCGTTGGGGCCTGCTGCCCTGAAGGCGGTTTGCCGCCTCCATGGGCGCAGGGAAACGAAGATCCAAGAAACTGGTTTCTTGGTGGGAGAGCGCGAGAGGGCAAAGCCCTCTCGCAATTCCGCGCTCACTCCACCGGCACGCCCTCCAGCGTATGGCTCCCCGCGCGGTAGCGATGCGTGGAGGCCCCGAA
>NZ_JAIEQY010000327.1 GCF_019747315.1 Roseococcus sp.
CGCTCGTACAGCAACCGCGCCCGGATCGTATCCGGCAGCGCGCGCAATTCGGCGAGGATGGCGTCACTGTCCCGCGTGGCACCGGCGTCCACTACGACGTAGCCGATCTCGCCATCGGTCTGGAGATACTGGCCCGCGATGTTCACGCCGCGCTTGGCGAAGACCTGGTTCACATTGCCCAGCACGCCCGGCGCGTTGCGATGGACATGCATGAAGCGCGTGCCGGTGGGCCGCGCGGGCAGGGCCACCTGCGGGAAGTTGACGGCGCCCTCGGTGCTGCCGGTGTCGGAATAGTCGGCCAGCTTGCGGGCCACTTCCTCGCCGATGCGGGACTGGGCTTCTTCCGTGCTGCCGCCGATATGCGGCGTGAGGATCACGTTGGAGATGCCCTGCAATGGCGAGATGAAGGGGTCGCCATTGCGCTTGGGCTCCTCGGGGAAGACGTCGAGCGCGGCGCCGGCCAGGTGGCCGGCGCGCAGGGCGGCGGCGAGGGCCGGCACATCCACCAGCGTGCCGCGGGCATTGTTGATGAGGAAGGCGCCGGGCTTCATCTTCGCGATGCGGTCGGCGTCCAGCAGGTTCATCGTGGCCGGCGTCTCGGGCAGGTGGATCGTCACCACGTCGGACCAGTGCAGCAGTTCGTCGAGCGTGGCGCAGCGGCTGGCATTGCCATGCGGCAGCTTGGCCGCCGTGTCGAAATAGATGACGCGCATGCCGAAGGCCTCGGCGAGGACCGAAAGCTGGCTGCCGATATTGCCATAGCCCACGATGCCCAGCGTGCGGCCGCGCACCTCGCGGTAGCCATCGGCGGACTTGTCCCACTCGCCGCGATGTGCGGCGTTGGACTTGGGGAAGATGCCGCGCAGCAGCATCACGATCTCGCCCAGCGTGAGTTCGGCGACCGAGCGCGTATTGCTGAAGGGCGCGTTGAAGACGGGAATGCCGCGATGCCGCGCCGCGTCGAGATCCACCTGGTTGGTGCCGATGCAGAAGCAGCCGATGCTCATCAGCCGGTCGGCATTGGCCAGCACCTCATCCGTGATGGTGGTGCGGCTGCGAATGCCCAGCATGTGCACGCCGCGCACCGCATCCACCAGCGCCTGGCCTTCCAGCGCCTTCTTCTCGCGGCCGATATTGGAATAACCCTCCTGGCCCAGCAGCTCGACCGCCGTGTCGGAGATGTTTTCCAGCAGCAGGGCGCGGATGCGGTCCTTGGGCAGGGAGAGTTGGTCGCTCATATCGGTACCACCGGTCTTGAAGGGCATGATCAGTTGTTCGCCAGGTCGTTGAGCACCTGGGCCAGCACGCGGGCCCCGGCGGCGAGCTCGGAGGGCTCGGAATACTCGGAAGGATGGTGCGAGACGCCGCCCCGGCAAGGCACGAAGATCATGCCGGTGGGGCAGAGCGGGTGCATGAACTGCGCATCGTGGAAGGCGCCGGAGGGCAGGCGCAGTGCGCGCAGCCCCTGGGCGCGGGCGGCGGCCTCCACGGCGTCGGGCACCATCGGGTGGAAGACGGTGGGGGTGGCGTGGAAGCGCTCGATCACCTTCGCCGTGCAATAGCGCATGGCGGCCTGCACCACGCCCTCGATCGCATTGCCGCGCGGCTGGAGGATGGCGTTGTCCGGGTGACGCAGGTCGATCGTGAAACGCGCCGTCTGCGCCACCGAGTTGGAGGAATTGGGCAGGATCTCGATGGAGGCCACGGTGAAGCGCAGCGTGTCCGTCGGGTCGTGCATCAGGGTGTTCAGCGCGTTGATGGCGCGCACCATGTCCTGCACGGCATCGCGGCGCAGCCCGACCGGCGTGGTGCCGGCATGGTCGGACTTGCCGTTGATCTCGACCAGGAACCAGCGGCTGCCCTGGATGCCGGTGACGATGCCGATATCGGCATCCTGGGATTCCAGCGTCGGCCCCTGCTCGATATGCGCTTCGACATAGGCATAGGGGGCCGTGCCCTCAACCACGCCGAGCGGGCGGCGCGTCAGGTCGCTTTCGGTGGCCAGCATTTCGGCCAGCGCGGTGCCGAAGGGGATGCCCTCCTTGTCCAGCACGGCGTCCCAGGTCTCGGGCGGGCGGTAGCCGGCATAGGCCATGCTGCCCATGCAGCCGGGCGCGTAGCGGCCGCCCTCCTCATTGGTCCAGGCGACGACCTCGATGGGGCGCCTGGTGGTCACGCCCGCCTCGCGCAGGGCCTGCACGGCCTCCAGGCCGGCGATCACGCCCCAGATGCCGTCGAAGCGCCCACCGGCGGGCTGGCTGTCCATGTGGCTGCCGGTGAGCACGGGGGCGAGCGTGGGGTCCGTGCCCTCATGGCGGAGAAACAGGTTGCCGAGGCGATCCACGCTGGTGGTGAGGCCAGCCGCTTCGGCCCAGGCGATCAGCAGGCGGCGGGACTTGCGGTCATTCTCGGTGAGGCAGGCGCGGTTTACGCCCCAATTCCCGTCCGCGTCCTTGAAGCCGCCCAACGCGCCCATGTCCATCAGGCGCTGCCATTGGCGCGCCTCGCTGACGGCGGCGACGAGATTGGGGGCGACCGTGTTTGCAGGGGGGGCGGTGTCGGGCATGGAATGGGCTCCTGATCCTCGCGCCTTACGGCGGGCGGGCAGGGGGATCAAGGCCAGGGGGCGGCGGGGCTGGTCTTCGCGCTTGCCATGGCAGCCGTCGCGCGTCAGTTTTGCAGCGCAACACAAGGTGACGCGATGAGTCGGCTTTCCACCCATGTCCTCGACACCGCCCATGGCCGCCCCGGCGCCGGCATGGGCTTTACCCTCTACCGCATCGAGGGCGAGAAGCGGGTGAAGCTGGCCGAGGGCGTGACCACGGCCGATGGCCGCGCACCGGGCGAACTCCTGCCCGAGGCGACCTACCAGCCCGGGCGGTACCAACTGGTCTATCAGGTGGCCGCCTATTTCCGCGCCCAGGGTGTCACGCTGCCCGAACCGCCCTTCCTGGACGAGGTGACGCTGAGCTTCGGCCTGGCGCATGAGGCGCATTACCATGTGCCCCTGCTGGTCTCGCCCTTCGGCTACACCAGCTACCGGGGCAGCTGATGGAACTCGATTCCGCCTATCTGATGGAATGGGCCAACCTGCTGCTGCGCTGGCTGCACATCATCACCGGCATCGCCTGGATCGGCGCCAGCTTCTACTTCATCGCCCTCGACAACAGCCTGGAGCCGGCGAAGGACGGCAACCCGCTGGTCCGTGGCGAGCAATGGTCGCTGCATGGCGGCGGCTTCTACCACAAGCGCAAATACAAGGGCGCGCCCGAGGCGATGCCCAGCACACTGCACTGGTTCAAATGGGAGGCCTATTGGACCTGGGCCAGCGGCTTCGCCCTCTTCATCCTGATCTATTGGGGCCAGGCGAGCACCTACCTGATTGATCCCGAGGTGCTGGACCTGCCGGTCTGGCTCGCCATCGGGCTCTCGCTGGTGCTGATCGTGTCCGGCTGGGTGGGCTACGACATGCTCTGCCGCCGCATGACGAATGAGCGCAAGCTCCTGCTGGCGGGCTCGGGCCTGCTGGTGGTGCTGGCGCTGATCGCCACGCACATCTTCTCCGGCCGCGGCGCCTTCCTGCTGATCGGCGCCATCACCGGGACCATCATGGTCGCCAATGTCGCCATGGTGATCATCCCCGGCCAGAAGAAGATGGTGAAGGCGATCGAGGCCGGGCAGGCGCCCGATCCGAAATACGCCGAATGGGGCCGCCAGCGCAGCGTCCACAACACCTACCTGACGCTGCCCGTGCTGCTGCTGATGATCAGCCCGCATTACCCGATGTTGGCGCAGCACAAGTTCAACTGGCTTGTGCTGATCCTCATCTTCATCGCCGGCGCCTTGATCCGGCAATTCTTCGTGCTGCGGCATTCCGGCCGCTCCAACTGGGCGCTGCCGGTGGGCGGCGTGGTGACGCTGGGCCTGCTGGCCCTGCTGGTGGCCCCGCGCCCCGATCCGCGCTTCGCCGGCGCCGAGGTGCCAAGCTTCGAGCAGGTGCAAAGCATCGTTGCCACCGCCTGCGCCTCCTGCCACGCGGCCCGGCCGAGCTTCGAAGGGATCGCCGCCCCGCCCAAGGGCGTAATGCTGGAAACGCCGGCGCAAATCCGCCGCTGGGCGGCCGCCATGCGCCAGCAGGTGCAGACCGAGGCCATGCCGCCCGGCAACCTCACCGAACTGACGGATGAGGACCGGGCGCGGATCATCGCCTGGGTGGCGGCGGGGGCGCCCCCGCGGTGACCCCGCGTCACGTTCCCGCAATGCGCCCGGTGATGCCGCCGATGAACAGCCCAAGCGCCAGGTCGAGCAGCACGAACATCACCGCCGTGGCGCCCTGCACGCCGAGCACGGTGCGCGTGACGAACCATTCCAGCCACATGGCATAGCCCACCGCCGCCAGCCCCAGCGCATTGCCCAGCCAGGCGGGCAGGCCAAGCGCCGTGGGCACCAGCAGCACCACCAGCAGCAGGTACTGCACGATGTTGGTCCAGTTCCAGGCGGCGATGAATTGCGGCCATTGCTCGCTGCGCTTGGCCTGCTCGGCCAGAATCTTCGAGGCGAGGGCAAAGCCCACCCAGCCCAGCGAATAGCCGACCAGCTCACCCGCCAGCGCCACCATCACGCCGAAGGGGGGCGCACCCTGCACCCACCAGGCGATCAGCCGCAGCACGATGAACAGCGGCAGGCAGATCGCCGCCGCCAGGAAGGAGTGTCGGGCGGCGTCCATGCTGGCGGGAATCAGCAATTGCCCCGCCGCGCGGCCGCGCGCGAAGAGCCAGGCCGCGGCCAGGCCATTGGTGATGCTGGGCGGGTTCAGCGGAGGCACTCCTCGATGACGGCGCGATAGAGTCCGGCCAATTGCCGCAACTCCGCGACGGGCGCGCATTCATCCCGCTGGTGCAGCGTGGCGCCGACGGCGCCCAATTCCGCCACCGAACAATAGCGCGTGATGAAGCGCGCATCCGAAGTGCCGCCGCCCGTATCCAGCCTCGGCGTTACGCCCGTGCTGCGCGTGACCGCGCGGCTCAGCGCCTCCACGAAGGGGCCGGGCTCGGTCAGGAAACTCTCGCCCGAGACCTGGACGCGCAGGCTGTGATCCGGCGCATGCGCTTCCAGGACCTCCCGCAGATGCGCGGTCAGCGCGTCCGAGTGGTGATGGTCGTTGAAGCGGATGTTCAGGAAGGCGCTGGCCTCGGCCGGGATGACGTTGGTCGCGCTGTTGGCCACCTGGATGCCGGTGACCTGCAAGGTCGAGGCCTCGAACCAGGTGCTGCCCTGGTCCAGCGGCGTAGCGGTCAGCGCATCCAGCACGCGGATCAGCCGATGGACGGGGTTGTCGGCCAGTTGCGGATAGGCGCTGTGGCCCTGCTTGCCCCGCACGGTGATCCAGGCATTCATGCTGCCGCGCCGGCCGATCTTGATGGTGTCGCCCAGCACGGCCTTGGAGGTCGGCTCGCCCACCACGCAGATATCGGGCGTGTGGCCGTTCTGCGCCATCCATTCCAGCACGCGGCGCGTGCCATCCACGGAAGGGCCCTCTTCATCGCCGGTGATGAGCAGGGAGAGGGAGCCGGGATGGTCGGGGTTGGCGGCGAGGTAGTCGGTCAGCCCCGCGACGAAGGCGGCGATGCCGCCCTTCATGTCGCAGGCACCGCGCCCGTAGAGCACGCCGTCGCGGATCACAGCGGCGAAGGGGTTGTCGGCCCAGGCGGCTTCATCGCCCGGCGGCACCACATCGGTGTGGCCGGCGTAACAGAAATGCGGGCTGGCTGTGCCGCGGCGCGCGAAGAGGTTGTCCACTTCGTTGAAGCGCAGCCGCGTGCAGGTGAAGCCCAGCGGCCGAAGCGCCGCCTCCATCACATCCAGCGCGCCATCATCCGCCGGCGTGACGCTTCTGCAGCGGATCAGCGCCTGCGCGAGCGGGATGGGATCAGTCACGCAGCAGGTCGTTGATGCTGGTCTTGGCGCGCGTCTGCGCATCCACCCGCTTCACGATCACGGCGCAATAGAGCGACGGCCCCGGCGAGCCGTCCGGCAGCGGCTTGCCCGGCAGATTGCCCGGCACCACCACCGAATAGGCCGGCACGCGGCCGATGAAGACCTCGCCCGTCGCGCGGTCCACGATCTTCGTCGTCGCCGACAGGAACACGCCCATGGAGAGCACCGAGCCCTGCTCGACGATCACGCCCTCCACCACTTCGGAGCGCGCGCCGATGAAGCAGTCATCCTCGATGATCACGGGGTTGGCCTGCAGCGGCTCCAGCACGCCGCCGATGCCGACGCCGCCGGAGAGATGCACATTCTTGCCGATCTGCGCGCAGGAGCCGACGGTGGCCCAGGTGTCCACCATCGTATTGGCGCCGACATGGGCACCGAGATTCACGAAGCTCGGCATCAGCACCACATTGGGCGCGATATAGGCGGAATGGCGGGCCACGGCGCCGGGGACGGCGCGGAAGCCGGCCTCCTTCCAGCGGTTCGGGCCCCAGCCGGCCCATTTCAGCGGCACCTTGTCAAAACCGCCGGCCGCCGTGTCCATCGGCGCCGAATCGTTGAGCCGGAAGGAGAGCAGCACCGCCTGCTTCAGCCATTGGTTGACCTGCCAGCCCTCGGCGCCCTTCTCGGCCACGCGCGCCTCGCCACGGTCGAGCATGTCCAGCGCGGCCATCACATCCTCGCGCGCCGACCCTTGGGTGGTGGCGGAGAGCGTGTCGCGCTTCTCCCAAAGGGCTTCGATTCGGGCTTGCAGGCTCATGGGGTGCGGGCTCCTCGGATGTTGGCAAAGGCTTCGCAGCGAGGGCGCGGGGTGTCAATCATGCGGCGTGCCGGGGCGGGCTTTCGGCCCCAGGCGGCCCCTGATAAGCACGAGATGTCACTGACCGGGACTTGATTGCCATGCGGAATCCAATCTGGCTCGCCCTGATCCTCGCGCTGGCCGGCGCGCCCGCCGCCCTGGCCCAGCCCGCCCGCCCGGCACCCGCCGCGCCCGCGCCTGCGCCAGCACCACCGGTGGGCGATATTCCCGACCGGACCCAGGCGAATTTCGGCGATTGGCTGGTGCGTTGCGAGACGCAGCGCCCGGCCGGCCAGCCGGTGGTGCGCGTCTGCGAACTGGCGCTGCCGATGAACGACCAGCGCGGCCAGGCCATCGCGCAGATCGTGATCGGCCGCGCCACGCGCAACGATCCCTATCGCATGCTGGTGCAGGTGCCGCTGGAACTGCGCGTGGAACAGCCGGCCCGCCTGCTGGTGGACCCCGCCGCGCCGGCCACCGAGGCCGCAAGCCTGCCCTTCCGCCTGTGCAGCGCCTCCCGCGGCGGCTGCTTTGCCGAGATGGAGAACATGCCGGCCGCGCTGCTCACCCGCATGCGCGCCCGGGCCGAAAATCAGGGCCGCCTCGATTATCGCGACGGCGCGGGGCGGGAGATCCAGATCCTCTTCAGCTTCCGCGGCTTCGGCCAGGCGCTCGATGCCCTGGCGCGCGAGACGGGCGGCTGAGCGCGGTGTGACGCGAGGCGCCGCGCGGGCGATCCGCGCCGCCCGGCGCTTGCCTCAGCCTCGCTTCCGTCTGAAGCTTGACGCTCAGGAAACGGAAACGCCCCATGAAACTCGCCTTCTCCCCCGCCAGCCCTTACGTCCGCAAATGCATGGCCTCCGCCATCGCGCGCGGCATCGAGGCGCAGATCGAACTCTGGACGGTGCCGACGGTGGACCCCTCGCTGGTGCCGGTGAACCCGCTCTCCAAGGTGCCCTCGCTCGTCACGCCCGAGGGGCAGTGCCTCTATGACAGCCCGGTGATCTGCGAATACCTGGACAGCGTGGGCTCCGCGCCCGGCCTGTTCCCCGCGCCCGGCCCCGCGCGCTGGAACGCGCTGCGCCAGCAGGCGCTGGGCGATGGCATCATGGACGCGACGCAGCCGCGCCGGCGCGAAGTGGCCCTGCCGCAGGATGAGGGCCGTATCACCTATATCCAGGGCCAGCAGCTCAAGGTGACGCGCGCGCTCGACGCGCTGGAGGCCGAGGCCGATACACTCGGCCCGCTCACCACCATCGGCGAAATCACCATCGCCTGCGCGCTGGGCTACCTCGATTTCCGCTACGCGCATGAGCCCTGGCGCCCGGGTCATCCGAAGCTCGAGGCCTGGTATGCCAAGGTCGTGGCGCTGCCCCCCTTGGCGAAGACCGCGCCGCCCGCGTGATGACAATTGCGCGACGGGGGTTTTGGCCTGGCCCCCGTCGCCCTACTCCTGTCCCGTCCTGACGGAGAACCCCCATGCCCGACCCGCGCCTCGCTGAGATCGCCGAACTCATCGAGCTGAAGGCCGATGGCCAATACGGCCTGGCCGAGATCAACCAGCGCCAGCACGCCCTGCAATCCGCCTGGCTGGCCGAGCGCGCCGGCTGCCCGGACGCGCTGATCGCGGCCGCCCTGCTGCATGACATCGGCCACATGGTCCACAACCTCGGCGACAACCCGGCCGAAGACGGGGTGGATGATGAGCATGAGCGGCTGGGCTACGAATTCCTGGCCGGCATGTTCGGCCCCGAGGTGACCGAGCCGGTGCGGCTGCATGTGGCGGCCAAGCGGTACCTCTGCGCGACCGAGGCCGACTATTTCGCCAAGCTCTCCAAGGATTCCATCCTCAGCCTCAGCCTGCAGGGCGGGCCGATGTCACCGGAGGAGGTCGCGGCCTTCGAGGCGGTGCCGGAATACGCCGATGCGGTGCAACTGCGGCGCTTTGACGAGCAGGCGAAGGTGAAGGGGCTGGAGACGCCGCCGGCTTCGCACTTCATGCGCTATGTGGAGCGGGTGATAAGGCCAGAATAAAAGGGCCTCCGGCGGCTGGGGACACCATTTTTCCAGGATGGGGCCCCAGACCCCGATTATTCTCGTTCTATCCCGGCCATGCGGACGACCTCGGACCAACGCGCGCGCTCGGCCGTGAGCATGCGATCCATATCCTCAGGCGTGCCGCCGACCGGCTCCGCGCCCCAGCTCAGCAGCCGCTCCCGCACTTCCGGCTGCCGGATGATCGCGTCGATCTCAGTGGCCAACCGCCGCCGGATCTCGATGGGCGTGCCGGCCGGCGCCGCATAGCCCAGCCAGGCATTGGCCTCATACCCCGCAATCCCCGCCTCCTGCAGCGTCGGCACATCGGGCAGCAGCGAGAAGCGGCGCGTGCCGCCCACCGCCAGCGGAAGCAGCCTGCCCGCCCTGAAATCCTCCAGGAAGGAAGGCGCCTGCTCGATCACCAGCTGGATGCGCCCGGCCAGCAGGTCGGTCCGCGCCGGCGCCCCGCCGCGATACTGCACCATCTCCATCTCGACCCCGCCCGCCA
>NZ_JAIEQY010000197.1 GCF_019747315.1 Roseococcus sp.
GGGATCGGCACGGAGGGCCTCCAATTGGGTTTCCAGCGCCAGGCGCTCGGCCTCGGCGGCGATGATCCGGCCGGTGACGGCCTCCATCTCGGCGGCATGGACGCGGGCGGCCTCGGTCACGGCCGCGGCGTTGCGGGCGGCGGTGGCCTCCGCGATCTCGGCGCGGCGTGTCGCCTCGGCCGCGCGGCGCTCCAGCGCGGACCAGGTGACGCCCACCCAAAGCACGGCGCCGAGCATCGCGGCCGCGAGGCCGAGGCCGAGCCAGAGGCGCCAGCCGATCACCACGGGCTGGCGCCCTCGGCGATCATGCGGCTGCGCCATCGGGCGATGGCGGCGACATAGCCGATGGTCTCGGCGCTGTGGCGCGGCCCGGTGACGCGCGGCAGGCAGGGCGAAATCGCGGACCAATCGCGCGCGCCGCCGCACAGCATCTGCGCGTTGATGATGTTGCCCGGCCCGGCATTGTAGCTGGCCTGGGCCAGGAAGTGCCGCTCCTGCGAGGGGCGCGGCGCGGACCAGGTGCGGCGCAGCCGCGCCATGTAATAGGCGCCGGCGTCAATCGCGATCTCGGTGTGGGGTGAGGCCCCGGGCGGCAAGCGCATCTGCCGCGCCACATCACGCCAGGTGCCGGGCATGAACTGCGCAAGGCCGGCCGCGCCCACCGGGCTCACCGCCATGGGGTTCAGCCGGCTTTCCTGGTAAAGCTGCGCGCGCCAGCCCACCCAATCCGGATGGTCCGGCCACCACCGCGCGACCGAGGCGCGGATCTCCGCGTCATAGCGGTTGGGGAAGCTGCCCGCCTGGGCTGAGCCACAGCCGACGAGCATGCCGAGCAGGATGCAGACACCCAGGATTCGCGCGCCGAAATAGACGGCCGTGGCCATGGGGGAGTGCCGCATGTTCTTGAGGACGTCGGCGAAGACGATGCCGCCGCGCTTGTCCAGCCAGCGTGTCACCATGACGGCCGCGTAGATGCCGATGGCGGCATAGAGGAATTTGAGCGACATCGCCGCGAGCAGGAAATCGTCCACGCCACACCTCTGGAAGTTGAGATGGCCTGGGTAGCGCGCGCGGGGGATATGGGGCGGGGGAAGCCGTTCCGCCCATCCGGGCGCGGCGGCGGGCAGGCTACTCTTTCGGGGGCTCGGCGAACATATCCATCTGCCGGGGATCGGCGCCCGGCACATTGCGCACCATGCGGACCCAGCGGGTGGTGACGCCCAGCTCGCGCGCCACCTGGTGGGTCGGGCCGCTGGCATTTGCGATGAGCGCCTTGCGGGTGCGCGCCATGTGCAGCGTCGGAACCTCGATCTTCTCCAGGCCGTAGCGGGCGATGAGCGCCTCGGCCGCCGACATGCCGATGGATTGGACCAGCCGGTGCGCGGGGTCGAGCTTCTCGGGCACATAGAGCGTCATGCCGCCGAAGGCATCCACCAGGCGCAGCGTCGCCGACACGCCGATGACTTCGGCGATGTCCACGAGGCTCGCGGGCCAGCCGCGCATGATGGTGCGGTCCTGGATCACTCGGCCGCGTCCGGGAGGCGCCCGCGCCGGGGTTCGGGCCGGGTGTGCCCGCGCTTGCTGGCGTCGTTGATCAGCGTGCGGTGCCTGAGGGGCTTGGCACGGACCGGCATGATGGTGATGACCGTGCCGGCCGAGGGCCTCCAGACCACCCGCATCGGCTGGCCCGCGACGAGGCAGAGCCATTGCTCTCGCTGGTCGCCTCCCTCGGTGTAGACGCTCAGCAGGGCGGCGTGGCGGTCCAGGATGTCCAGGACCAGCTGGAGCCATTGGGCGCGGGAGGGGGCGCGCGGGAGGCGTTCCTGCGCGCGAAGCTGAGCGTGGTCCGAGACCCCAGGCAGGTCGCGCAGCAGGCGCGGTGCGGGCGCGACGATCGGGCCGCGCTTGATGTCCTGGTGGACCTTCATGCGGATTTACCCACTTCGACGTAAATCACGCGGCGGGCCAAACCGAGCGCCGCCAGCACCGCCTCAGCGGGCGGACGCCGCGCGTTCAGGATGTCCGACACCTGGGCCTCCGAGATGCCTTGGCTGCGCGCCCATGCGCGCTGGCTCCCTGCCTTGGCGCAAGCGGCTTCCAGGCGGTTGCAGACGTCGAGCAGATCCATGGGCTTGCTCATGCGCCGACCCACCAGGCAAAGAGCGCCAGCCAGCCGAACAGGGCGACCACAACCAAGGTCTCGGTGAACACCGGAAAATTGCCCTGGCCATAATGCAGCGCCTTCATGATCCAGTCCGCGATCACGTAGCAGCCGATGAACTTCAGGATCAGCTCGATCATGCGCCCCTCCGGGCGCCCGGCGCGGGGCGCTTCAACATGGCCTTCAACGCCTCGATTACGCGGGCCGCATCGGCGGCCGAGAGGGCGCCCATATCCTGCTTCGTCTGGCGGCGGATGAAGGCGCCCAGCGCCTCCTCCGAGGGGTTGGCCACGCGCCCGGCCTCGTGCAGCTCGATCCACAGGCCGCGCATCATCCGCACCTGTTCGTCATTCCTGTAGCGAGAGCGATGCGCGCCGCCATTGGTCTGCGGCGCGCCGGCCGCGTGCAGCGCGTCCAGCACCCTCCCGAGATCCCGCCCCCCCATCGCCCGGAGGCTGGTCTGCCCGCCCGTCACCTGGCCGAGCCACGGGCGCCAGGTGGCCTCCTCCTCCAGGCCCGGCACCTTGCGGCGGCAGGCCTGGATGGCGACGATCAGGCGCGTCAGGCCGGCCGGGCGCGCGGCGGTACCAGGCTTGGCCTCTTGGGGCTTGGCCATGCGGGGCTTGGTGGCGGCCCTCACGTCACCAGCTCCTCGGCATCCGGCGTCACCACGAATTCCTCGCCGGCGCTGCCGATGGTCACGCCCGGGATGGCGCGGGCCTCCTGCGGGCTGGCCTTCATCGCCTCGCGGTCCAGCTCCACCTTGCGGCGGAGGAACTTCTCCAGTGCCATCTTCTGGACCAGCTCCAGCACCGCCTCTGGCGAGGTGACGCGGACGCTGGGCGGCAAATGGCGCCACTCCAGCTTGCCGGTGGTGAGGTGGACCGTCTTGGTGCGGCCGCCGCGCGTCAGTGTGTCGCGGTTCGCATCCGCCCAGGCCTGCACGCCGGCGCGCAGCCGCTCCAGCTCGGCCGTCATGGGCGCGGCGCGGTTTGAGGCCTCCTCCTTGATGGCGGCGATCTCCTCCTCCATCGCGGCTTTCGCCACGACCAGGTCTCGCCCGATGGCGCCCATGCGCGCCACCATCACGGCGGCCGCCTCGGCGTCGGCAGGCGCCACAATCGGCAGGGCGGGGGCTTTCAGGCGGGTGCGGTTCGACTTGGCCATGGGGGGCTCTCCTCAGTGCTTCGGTGTCATGTCTGCCGCTGTCCGCCAGGTGATCTGGACGGCGACGGCAACGAGGGCGAAGGGGCGGTGTGCCAGCGGCCCGAACCGCTCGGCCGAGGCCCGGCCGAGGGCCATGGCGAGTGCCGCCAGAACCAGGCCCATGGGCTGGCCGCGCACGGCATCGGTGACTTTGGCTTCAAGCTCCGCCACGGCCTCCGGCGATGTGGTCGCAATAAGGTCCGCCACATCGGCGCGTGCGTGGTCGATCTCACGCTCGCGCTTGGGCCAGATGAGGTCCTGGGTCATCGCCGCTCCCTCCCGCTGGGCGGGATGATGCGGTTGACCAGCGGCTCGCCAGCTTCGGCGGCCTCACGCAGCAGCGCACTGAGGCGGACATAGGCATCCGCTTCATGGCTGAACCGCTCGACATGCTCCCCGGCCCGGAGTGCGCCGCCACGCGCCACCAGCGTCCAGAGGTCGCGATGGGGCTGCACCGTCATGCCTCACCCCCGGCCATCTCCGGCTGGCTGTTCTGCGGGCAGGACCGGCAGGCCATGAACATCCGCACCGTCTGGTGATTGCTGGGGTCGTACTTCCGCCGCTGCCAGCCGACGCACTCATTCGTCGGCAGCTCCTGATGCAGCGCCGGGCAGGCGACCGTGTCGCCCATCCAGGCGCCGCGCACGGCTTGCTCCACCCGCGTCAGCTCGCCCGGATAGCCGCGCCGGAGGATCAGCGAGATGGTGGCGGCGGAATAGCCGATGCGCTTGGCGGCCTGGCTCTGGCTCGTGTCGTCGCAGGCCGTGGCAAGGGCCAGGACCCAGGCCGGGAGGGCATCGCCCCAGGCCTCCAGCGCGCGGGCGGTGGCGGTTTCGCTGGGCGGCTTCATGCGCTCTCCTGCGGCCACATCTGACGGCCGGTGTTCTGGTCAATGACCAGCCGCCCCTGCCGAATGGCGGGCGGGCGCGGGCCGGTGTTGCGGGCGGGGATCAGGCGATAGCTGGCGGTGCGCAGCGAGGCGCCCGCGGGCTCGACCATGGCCAGGTATCCGGCGTGGTGCAGGTGCCCGATGTAGCGTTTGATGGTCGGCGCCGAGGTGATGCCGGTGCTGGCCTGCAGATCCGCCACGCGGAAGGTGGGCAGCACCTTCATCGCCTGCCACAGCCGCTCCCGATCGGTCGGCGTGTCGTCTATCTCGCCGCTGGCCGTGACGCGCGGCGGCTCGACGCCGCAGTCGCGCGCAAGGCGGTAGCGGGCGGGCGGGCGGGCCGTGGGCTCGCTCACCCGGGCCACGATGCCGGCCGCGACCAGGCGGCGCAGATAGTCGCGCACCATGTCGGTGCCGGCGACGACGCGGCCCTCGATGTCCCGCTGGGTGAATTCACCCGGGGCGGTTTCGCGGATCGCCTGCCAGACGGCATCCTTGCCGGTCAGCCGCGCCAGCGGGCGGAGGGCGGGGCGGCGCTTCATGCGTCTTCCCCCCCCTCGTTCATGGCGCGGTCGTAGGCGTTGACGGCGGCATTCGCCCGCTGAAGCGCGCGCCAGAGGCGCTCCTGCTTCGCCTCGGCCGCCTCCGCCGCGTCGCGCGCCGCGCGGATCGCCCTCTCGCCGCGTTGGCTGCTGCCAGCGGTGCGGATCGCTTCCATGTGCGCCTTCCGCGCCGCCTCGGCCTCGGGGAGCGAGGCAAGCCAGGCGTCGGATGCGGCGGTCGAGAGGGTGAGCAGCTCGCGATACCGCGCGAAGCGGAGGTCGCGGGGTCTCACCATGGCGCAGTGCGTGACCAGCCAGAGCAGGCCCTCGCGGCCCAATTCCTCAGGCTTCGTCGGAAGGGTGATCGCCTTGCCCATCAGAAGCTCCGCGTCGCGGGCGGCTTGCCGGTGTGCAGCGCCTGGCTGCCCCAATCGGCCAGCGTGATGGTCTCCAGCCCCTCGCCCCGCGCGAAGACGGCGATCTGGTCCAGGTTGACGCAGACGCGCCGGCAGGAGCCATGGGCCTCGGCCACCAGCTTCGTCAGCAGATCATCCGCCACCACCAGGCCGGGGCAGTAGAGCCGCGCCAGCGCCTGGGCGTCGGGCATGCTGCACGGGCTGGCCTGCATCCAATCCAGCACCCGGCCATGGAACCGCTCCCACCGCTGGAGCTTCTGCGGCAGGTATTCCTCGCCGATCAGGATGATGGTGGCCTGGCTCTGCTCGTAAATGTCGCGGACCAGCTCGACCAGGTTGCGCGCGACGACGTGGTCGAACTCGTCAATGATCAGCGGCCGGCGCGAGAGCGCGAGTTGCTCGGCCACCTGGTCCACCATCTCGGTGACCGTCTTGGCGGGGATGATGCCCTGCTGGCGGAGGATGGCCAGCAGCATGGCCTTGCGCGTCCAGCCCGACCGCGCCTCGACGTAATAGGCCCGGAAGGCGCCAGCCGCATGCGCGGCCGCGAAGGATTTGCCGAAGCCGGACGGCCCCGAGAAGGTGGCCAGCCCCGGCAGATGGCCGGCGCGCTGCATCGTGCGCGTGATCAGCGCCGAGAGGGCCGTGATGTTGCGCAGCGGCGCGACACCGCTGGTCGCCAGCGGCACAGCACCGGGCGCGACAATCGAGAGAGGTTTCATGCGGATTTCCTTGTGGGGTCAGGGGTGGAAGCGGCCGCGAGGCGGGCCTGAAACCAGCCCTCCTGGCGGTTGATCGCGAGCCAACGGGCATCGGTCTCGGAGAGGGTTGCCCCCTCCGCCTGGGCGGCCAGGAGGCGCGTGGCGCGGCGCCACCAGCGGTCCTCGTTGGATTCCTGTGGCTCGATCTGTGCCACCGGCACCACGACGTCGCCGGCCCGCTCGGCATGCGCCTCGTCAATGGTGGCGTTCAGCCAGTGCGGCGCGATGGTGGGGGCGTGCTGGATCAGCCCGGGGCCGCGGCCCTCGGCAATGATCTCGTCGCGCCGCGCCATGTTGGTCCGCAGGCGCGTCGCCTCGCGCTTGGCGCGGGCATGCTCGATGGCGCTCTGCGGCATCTCGGGCGTGACATTGCCGTCCCGCAGGGCGATGCAGATCAGCCGGCCATCCTCGGCCGTGCGGACCCAGACGCGGCCGCCATCGGCCATGTCGTAGCCGACGCGGACCGTGGTGCCCCCGTGCGGGACCAGCTCATGCGCGAAGTAGCGGCCCCAGGCGAGCGTCACCTCGCCGCGATGGGTCGCGCGCAGCTCATAGGGGCGGAACAGATCGTCCAGCATGTCGGGCGCCGCCAGCACCGGCGCCCAGCCGCGGGCGCGGTGGGCCTCAAGCGCCTCGGCCGGGGATTGGTGGCGCAGCAGCCCCGTCACCGCATCCCGGATGCGTGGCAGGCTGCGATGCGGGCGCGCGTTGTAACCGGCAATCCGCTGCTGGATCAGCGTTTGGAAATCCGCCCAGGAGACGAGTGCGCGGGACGCGCCGTGGGCGCGGATGTCGCGCTCCACCAGCTTGACCACGCGGCGCCGGGCCTCGCGGTCCATGTCCCGCCCGGCATAGGTGGGCAAGGAGCGCTCCAGCGGCTGCCACAGCGTCTGCTGTAGACGCTCGATCTTACCGCGCGCCTGGGCGCGGCCGGGGGTGGAGGTATGGTGGGTGGCGCCGATGCGGGTCAGGAAGCCCAACGTCTCATCCGTCATCGCCTTGGCGATGAAGCCGCTGCCATTGTCGGTGTAGAGGATGGCGAAGAGACCCAGTGTCTCGATGCCGCGCCGCAGGGCGTCCATGACCAGGTGGCTCGCCTCGGAGAGGCCGGCCGACCAGCCGAAGACGTAGCGGGTGGTGGTGTCCAGCAGCGAGACCACCTCGGGCCGGAAGGGGCGGCCATGATGCGGGTGGGCCACGTCGCCCTTGAAGCTGTGGCCATCCGCCGTCACGACATCGAGCGGCGATTGATGCTCCGTTGAACGGCGCTTGAAGGCCTGCACCGCGAGCAGGCCATTCGGCCCGCGCCGGCCGCGCTCGCGCTCGACGATGGACATGCCGGCGAGGAAGCGGCGGGCCGCGCTGTAGCTCGGCGCCATGACGCCGGGCGGAAGGTGCGCCGGCAGGTTGCGGAGCACTTCGCTTAGCTTGGGCTCCTGCGGTTGCCGGTAGAGGCGCAGCATTGGCGCGGCCCAGCCCGGGAGGGTGGTGGGCGGGGCCGGGGCGAGCGGGGCGATGGCGGCAACGCCACCCTGCTTGCGTTCGGCCAGCCAGCGGAACAGCGTGGGGGCGGAGATGACGCGCCCGCTATCCCTCCCGGCGCGGGCATTGGCCGCCTGCACCGCACGCTGCATCTGCGGGTCAAGCCGCCCGGCCTTGGCGGCCGCCACGAAGCTCGCGATGGCGCGGCTGACGCCCTCGATCTCGGCGATGCGGTCTATCTCCGCCAGCACCGCGGCGCGGGCATCCATGGTGCGGCGCTGCCAGTCGGCAATCTGCGCGGTGGCGGGCACGGGCAGCGCGGCCGGGTCAACCACGGCCGGGACGGCCGGTGCCGTCCTGGCCAAGAATGCCGCCCGCGCCTCCGCTGGCAGATCCGTCACGTCAAAGAGCGAGCCGCCGCCACGTCCGGGCCGGGGATAGGCGCGCCATCCATCGCGCGTGGCCCGATCTAGCACGCCGACCTTCGTCGCCGGCAGCCCTGGCAGGGCCATCGCCGCGATCTCGGCCGCGCTGAACCGGCGCGCGCTCATGCCTTGCCCCTCCGCGCGACTTCGGCAGCGGCCCAGGCCAGCGCGCCCTTGGGCAGGCGGCCCTGCAGTTCCCGCTTACGCTCGCGCAGCTCGCGCTCCTGCATCTCAAGCAGCATCAGCTCGCCGAGCGCAGCGGCCTCGGCCGGCAGGGCCTTCATGCCGCAGGCCTGGGCCGTCAGGGTCAGCAGGCGCGTGTCGCCTGTCGCGCGGCAGAGCAGCGGCAGGGCCTCCAGCGGGAAGCGCCAATCGGTGCCGCTGGGCGCGCAGTAGTTGTCGAGCATGCGCTTCGTGATCTCGCGCCCCTCGCTGTCGTCGCCCATCAGCCGGGACATCTCTGCCGCCACCGCGAAACGATCGAGGCCACGCACCTCCCGCGCGGTGGCCAACGTCTCCGTCAGCACCATGCGCACCTGTTGGCCGAATTCGCGGGCCGGAAGCGCTTCCGGTACCGCGTCAAAGAAGCTGCGCTGCTCCGGCGGGGATGGGCGGCGCATCGTCATGCCGAGGCCGCGATCAGGATGCGCGTGCCGCAATCCGGGCAGCGGCCACCATGATGCAGGGCATCGGCCGGGCCGGCCCATTCACAGCGGCATTGAACGCCGTCGAAGCGGTCATTCAACGGGGGCGTGGGCGAGGCCTTGTGATCCACCACCAGGGCGCGCTGCGCGTGCAGGGCGGCCTGCAGGAACGCGAGGGCGGCCGTGCGGCCTTTCGCTTCAAACCAGAGGGCGCCGGCGCCCTCGGCCATCGGCGCGCCATTGCCGCACCAGGCGAAGCCCGCGCCCCCGCGCTCACCCGCGCTCCAGTCCCAGCCGAAGGGCAGAACGAAACGCGCATAGTCGAGCTGCCGGGAGAGGCGCGGCAGCTTCACAGGCCGCGCCGAGAGCGGCGAGCGCATCGTCCAGGTCGCGAGATCCACGCTCCAACCCAGCGCCGTCATCACCCGGGCATCCAACCTCCGGCTGGCGGTGGCGCCCTCGGCCACAGCCTGGATGACCAGGCCGAGCGCCGTCACATCCACGCGCGGCATGCCCATGCAATGGCGTGCGGCGATGGCGTTCACATCGTGCTCCCGAAAATCTCGGTGTGCTTGCAGGGCGCGCAGATCCAGATCGTGCGGGTGGTGTCGAAGGGCTTGCGGCAGGTGAGGCAGCGGCGGCGGATGCCGGGCTCCTCGCGCTCGGCCTGGATGTCGGGGCGCACCCACAGCGCCTGCTGCTTCACGCGCGGCGCCGGAGCGGCCGCCACCGGCCGGGGGCTGCGCGGCGGCTTGTTCTTGGTCCAGCCCATCTGTGAGCGGCGGGTGTGCAGCGCATTCAGGGGGCGCCCCATCTCCTTCGCCAGTTGCGGCAGAGGGCGGTCCGGATTCCGGATCAGGACATCCTGCGAAGGGGTCCAGGGCGCCCCGCGGCTTGTAACTCCTCCACTCATCGCCGCGCCTCCTGGCTAAGGTTGCGCGTCGGTAGCTGGGAGAGGGTCGCCG
>NZ_JAIEQY010000318.1 GCF_019747315.1 Roseococcus sp.
TCTTTCACTGTGCCATGGTGCCCGGACCATTGGCACAGCCGGGGGTGGTGTCAAATGCGGCGGGGCCAAGGGGCCGCTCAGCCCAGGGCGCGCAGGATCTCGGCCATGGGGGGGCGGTGCGCCGGGGTGGGTTCCAGGCAGGCGGCCTCGACGGCCCGGAGGGGGGCGAGGGTGGGCTCGCCCGCCGGCGCCAGGGCCAGCAATTCCTGCGCGAGGAGGCCGAAGGCGCGCGCTTCCAGGGCGCAAAGCCCGGCGGGCGCATCGGCCGGCAGCAGGCAGGCCGCGCCGAAATCGCTCAGCACCGCGGCCCCGGCCGTGCCGTCCCACAGGATGTTGTGCGCGTAGAGATCGCCATGCAGCACGCCCCGCGCATGCAGATGCGCCAGCGCCCCCGCCACCGCACGCGCGATGCCGAGCACGGCCGGCGCGCCCAGGCGCAGCCCGGCCGCATAGACATCCCGCGTGCAGCTCTCCAGGCTGGGCGGGCCGGCGAGCACACGCCACTCCTCGGGCAGCAGCGGCATCAGCAGCCCCTCCAGCCCCTCGGGATGGCCGGTGAGCTGGCCCAGCGCGCCCATCAGCGCCGGATGGCCGCCGGCGGCGAGGCAGGCCGCCATCTCGTGGCGCGGCAGGCCGTCGCTGGTCATGGCGCCCTTGAAGAGCTTCAGCGCCACCTCGCGCGGCGCCACGGGGCCAGCCTGCCATTGCGCGCGGTGGACGCGGCCGGAGGCGCCCTGGCCCAGCAGGCTCCCCAGCGCCAGCGCTGGCCAGGGGACCTGTGGGGTGGCGGGGGCTTCCATCCGGTCGAAGCCGTTCCCGGCCAGGCCCAGCCAGGCCAGGCGTGGATGTGCCGCGAGCCAGGGCGGCGGCGCGGCGAAGCGATTGGCGCCGATCCGCAGCAATTCCAGCGCCGGTGCCCCGGCCAGGCTCTCGGGCAGCGCCTGCAAGGCGTTGCCGGCAAGCATCAGCTTGGCCAGTTCCGGGCGCTCGCCGAGTGCCACGGGCAGGGAAGCGATCCGATTGTCGGTGAGGGTGAGCCAGCGCAGCCGCGGCGGCAGGGCTTCCGCCGGCACCTCGCGCAGGCCGGTGGCGCGGAAGCCCAGCTGGCTCAGCGCCGCGCAATCGCCGAGTGCGGGCGGCAGGTGCCCGAAGCGGTTGCCGGAGCAGAAGAGGACGCGCAGGCGATGGAGGCGGCCGAGATCCTCGGGCAAGCTCGTCAGGGCGTTGTCGCTGAGGTCCAGCAGTTCCAGCGTCGTCGCAAGGCCGAAGATTTCGCGGGGAAACTCGGTGAGGCCGCAGCTGGGCAGCCGCAATTCCCGCGCGCCGGCCAGGGCGCCGCGGCGCAGTTGCGTCAGGGTGTCGAGGCTCATGACGGGGCCATAGCAGAGGGGGCGATGGCGGAGAATGCCGCCCGCTCCAGCGCCGGCCTGCCACAGGCGGGAAGCCTGTGCTTATATTGCCGCGCCGTTGCAGATGGACCGACACACGATCTCCGCCTTGCCGACATTGCCGGAACCCACGCGGGGCGGCCTTCCACCGGGGCAAGTGGGCCGCGTTCTGGCGCGCGCGCGGCATGACGTGATGTCCGCCGCCCGGAGGGTGTGAGGCGGCATGGGCCCGCCCGAGATTCCCAAGCCGCGGATCATTCGCTTCGCTTCCAGGCGGGCCGTGCCCCCGGCTGCCAAGGCCCCCGCCCCAGCGGCCGATGTGTCTCCTGAACCGCCGGCTGCGATGCCGCCCGCCGGACCGCCACTGGCGGGGCCCCTCGCGGAACTGCCCGTGGCGCAGCCGCCCGCCGCACTTCGGGTGCCGCCTGCCATGCCATCGCCCCCAGCGCGGGCGCCCACGCCCGGCCTTGCGCCCAAGATCTGGCCGTCGGCGCCTCGGCTGGGCCCGGTGCCGGCCGGGTCATCCGCACCCGTCCCGGAGCGGTTGAAGCGCCCCCTGCCAGGCCTTCCCGTCCCGCCGGCCGAGCCGCCATTGGCCGCCCCTGAGCCTGCCGCCCGCCCGGCCCCGGCCGAATCAGCCCCAAACGGGGAAGAGCCCCGGCCTGCCATCGCCGCCGCGCCCCCGCGCGCGGAGCCGGTGGTCCAGGAGCCGCCAGCCCCGCCCGCGCCGGATAAGCCGGAAGCCGTCACCCTGCGCCTGCCGCGCCATGGCGCGGCGACCGAGCCTCCGGCCGAGCGCTTCGGCGCCACCCTGCCGGCGCGAAGCCCAACCCTGCGCCGCGCGTCCGTGGCGAGCCCGCCACTCCCCAAGGCACGCCCGGAGGCTTCCGCGCCGATGCCGCGCGGCGATGCCCCTCCCACCGGCACCCCCCGGCCGCTGCGGCTCGGCCTGGCCGCGCTGCTCGCCATCCTCCTGTGCCTTATCCTCCTCGGGGGCTGGGCCGCGCTGGCGCCCCGGGGCGATGCGGTGGTGGCGCCCGGCCGCCTCGTCGCCGAATACGGCCCGCAGGAGGTCCGCCACCCCGATGGCGGGCTGGTGGCGCGCCTCCTGGTGGGGGAGGGTGCGCGCGTGGCGGCGGGCGATGTGCTGATGGTGCTCGACCCCGCGCGGGCACAGGCCCAGGCGGCACTGGCCCGCAGCCAATGGGACGCCGCCCGCCTGGCGCTGGCCCGGCAGCGCGCCGAGCAGTCCAGCCCGGCCGAATGGCAACCCCCGGAGGCCCTGCTGGAACGCGCGCGGCGCGAGCCGCCCCTGGCCGCGCTGATCCAGGCCCAGCGCAGCCTCATGGAGACCCGCCGCGTGGCCTTCGAGGGGGAGGTCGCCGTCCTCAACCAGCGCATCCTCCAGCTGCGTGACCAAATCGGCGGCCTGGCCGCGCAGGACCGCGCCCGCGCGCAACAGGCCCGCGCCTTCCGGCAGGAGCTGGAGGGCGTGGTGGAATTGCTGCGCGGCGGCCATGCCACCCGCACCCGCGCCCTCGCCCTGGAGCGCGACATCGCCCGGCTGGAGGGCGAGCGGGGCGAGCATGCCATCCAGGTCGCGCGTCTGGAGCAAGCCATCGGCGAGGCGGAACTGCAGATCCTCCAGCGGCATCGCGCCCTGGACGAGGAGCTGGCCGCCGGGCTTCGCGATGCGCAGCAGGCCGTGGCGCAGGCGCAGGAGCAGCTGGCCGCGGCCGAGGAGCGGGCGCGCCGGCTGGAAATTCGCGCACCCCTGCCGGGCGTGGTGCAGGGGCTCGCCGTGCAGGCGCAGGGCGCGCTGGTCGTGCCCGGGCAACTTCTTCTGCGAATCATCCCCACCGAGAACCCGCTGCGGGTGGAGGCGGAGATCGGCCTGGAGGAACTCGCTCGGCTGCGCCCGGGGGCGGCGGCGGTGATCGAGGTCGCGGATCTGCCGCGGCTGACCGGGCATCTGCTGGAGTTCTCGGCCACCCCCCCGGCCGATGCGCCGGATGGCCCGCCGCCGCTGCGGGCCTCGCTGGCCGTGGATGGCGAAAGCCGCGCCAGGCTCGCCGAGCGTGGGATCGGGCCCGGCCTGCCGGTGCGGGTGACGATCCGCGGCGAGGATCAGACCCTGCTCGGGGACCTGTTCGCGCGCCTGATGCAGGCGCTGGGCCGCTGAGGGCCGCTTCGGCAGCCCATCATGCCAAATCGCCCGGACTTTGACCGAAGGCCCATCCAGGACAAGCGAAAGAGTGAGGCCTCCGGGGCCCCAGACCCCGTTCATTTTGTATTTTTCGCAATGACTTGGCAGGGATGGATCGTCGTCAGGGAAAGCGGTCTGGGGCCCCGGCCCCAACCGCCGGAGGCTCTTTTGAATCGATCAGTCGTGGCTCCCGGGATCCGGTATCAGATGACGAAATGCAGCGGCTCCGTCACTGGCCGCCGCATGCCTGCCGCGGCCGCGCGCTTCAGCAGATCCTCCAGCGTCAGCGCGGCGAGGTTCCTGGCCGTCGCCGATTCCAGCTCCTGCCAGAGCGGCGCGGTGACCAGCTTGGCCAGCTTGCCGGGCGGCTCGGCCGCGGGCTCCTCCTCGCGCACGGCGGCGATGATCTCGGTGAGCGGGATGTCGCGCGGGGCGCGGGCCATGCGGTAGCCGCCGCGCGGGCCGCGCAGCGAATCGAGCAGCCCGGCCCGCACCAGGGATTGCAGCAGCGGCTCGATGCCGCGGCGCGCCGCACCGAGCCGTTCCGCGATCTCGGCCGCACCCGTCACCTCACCGCCGCGCCCCGCGTGGAAGGCGATGTCGAGCGCGATGTCGAGGGCGAGCAGGCCGCGATCCTGGCGCAGAAGCATGATCGGCAATTCTCCGGTAGGGCTGCGTGAAAATAACGCGCCGCGGGGCAAAATCCAATCCGGGCCGGCATATTTCGGCCGGTTTTTGTGGTATCGGCGTGGCATGGACGCCGAATCGCCATCAACCCGACATCGCCTGCACGCCAGCATCCTCGAGACGATCGGCGATACGCCCGCCGTGCTGCTGCCCCGCCTCATGGCGGCCGAGGGGCTGAAGGCGCGCCTCGCCCTCAAGCTGGAATTCTTCAACCCGGCCGGTTCCGTGAAGGACCGCATCGGCCTGGCCATGGTGGAAGCGGCCGAGGCGGCGGGGCAGATCGCGCCCGGCCGTTCCGTCATCGTCGAGCCGACCTCGGGCAATACCGGCATCGCGCTCGCCTTCGTGGCGGCGGCCAAGGGCTACCGGCTGATCGTGGTGATGCCGGATGGCGCCTCGGTCGAGCGGCGGAAGATGCTGAAGCTGCTGGGCGCCGAACTGGAACTCACGCCGGCCAAGCGTGGGATGGCCGGCGCCATTTCCCGCGCCGAGGAGATCGTCGCCAAGACCAAGGGCGCCTGGATGGCCCGGCAATTCGACAATGGCGCCAACCCCGACATCCATGCCCGCACCACCGCCGAGGAAATCTGGCGGGACACGGCGGGCGAGGTGGATGTGGTGATGGGCGGCATCGGCACCGGCGGCACGCTGACCGGCATCGCCCGCGTGCTGAAACCGCGAAAGCCGGGGCTGCGCGTCATCGGCATCGAGCCCGCGGAGAGCGCCGTGCTGAACGGCGATGAGCCGGGGCCGCACCGCATCCAGGGCATCGGCGCCGGCTTTTGCCCCAGCGTGCTGGAGCTTGGGAACCTCGACGCCGTGGAGCGCGTGGCCGAGCGCGAGGCTTTCGCCGCCGCCCGCCAGGTGGCGCGGCTGGATGGCGTGCCGGTGGGTATTTCCTCCGGCGCCGTGCTGCACGCCATGATCCGCCTGGCGCGGGAACCTGCGATGGAGGGCAAGCTGATCCTCGGCATCGCCGCTTCCTTCGCCGAGCGCTACCTCTCGACCGAGCTTTTCGAAGGGCTGTAGCGAAGCGCCCCCCGCTTTGGTATCCTGGCGCTCCCCCCGGCACTTCCGACCCTCCGCGAGGAGGTGCGGCCCCATAGGCGCGTCAACCTGCCGAGGCTCCTCATGAGTGATTCCGCCACCGGCTTCAGCCGTTTCGCCTCGCCCGCCGTGAAGCAGGCGATCGCGCGCCGCGTGAACGAGGTCCTCGGCATCCTGCTGGGCTTTGCCGGGCTCGCGCTGCTGGTGGCGGTGGGCACGCATCATCCGGGCGATCCCTCGCTCTCGACGGCGACCAGCGGGCCGGTGCGCAACCTGGCGGGGCCGCTGGGGGCCATGGTCTCGGACGTGCTGTGGCAGAGCTGCGGCTGGGCGGCCTATCTGCCCGGCGCGGTGCTGCTGGGCTGGGCGGTCCGGATGATCGCGCAGCGTGGCGTTGGGTTGCTGCCGCTGCGCGTGATCACGCTGATGCTGGCGGCCCCCATGCTGGCGGCGCTGCTGGCCCTGCTGCCGGGCGCCGATGCCGGCGTGGCCGGCCCGCTGCTGGCCGATGCGCTGCTGCGCGGGCTGGAGAGCGCCTTCGGCCCGCTCGGCCGGCTGACGGCGCAGCTCGTCACCGGCGGGCTGGCCGCGGTTCTGATCTATGTGGCGCTCGGCGCCTCGCCGAGCGATTGGCGGCGCGCGGCGCGCGTCACGGCCGATGCCGCCCGCGTCACCGCCGATACCGCGGCGCGCGGCATGGGTGAGGCGGCCGGCTATGGCGTGCGCAAGCGCCATTTGCTGGTGCGACCCTTCGTGGCGCTGGGCAGCGCCTTCCGCCGCCGCCGCCGCGTGGAACCCGCGGCAGACCTGGTGGATGTGCTGCAGGAGGCCGAGCGCGCCGCCGCCGCCCCCATGCCCGCCCCCTTCGTCACGCCCTATGTGGCACCCGAGGTGCGGCCGCCGCTGCGGCAGGAGCCGGAAATCCGCCCCGCGCCGCGCAGCACGCCCCGCGTGGCGCCCACCGCCAAGCCCAAGGCACCGCCCGAGCAGGCCGTGCTCGACCTGCCGGTGGAGGGCTGGCGCACCCCGCCGCTCGACCTGCTGGCCCCCACGCCGCCCCGCGTGGCCGGTGGGCCGAGCGCCGAGGCCTTGCAGGCCAATGCCCGCATGCTGGAACAGGTGCTGAGCGATTATGGCGTGAGCGGCGCCATCACCGAGATCCGCCCCGGCCCCGTCGTCACGCTCTATGAGCTGGAGCCGGCGCCGGGCACCAAATCCTCGCGCGTCATCGGCCTCGCCGACGATATCGCGCGCAGCATGTCCGTGGTGTCGGTGCGCATCGCCACCGTGCCGGGGCGCAGCGTGATGGGCATCGAAATGCCCAATGTGAAGCGCGAGACGGTCTGGCTGCGCGAGATGCTGGCGAGCGAGGAATACCAGCGCGCGGGTGCCTCGCTGCCGCTGATCCTGGGCAAGAATATCGGCGGCACGCCCATCATCGCCGACCTCGCGCGCATGCCGCATCTGCTGATCGCGGGCACCACCGGCTCGGGCAAGTCGGTGGGGATCAACACCTTCATCCTCTCGCTGCTGTTCAAGCACAGCCCGGCCGAATGCCGCTTCATCATGATCGACCCGAAGATGCTGGAATTGTCGGTCTACGATCGCATCCCGCATCTGCTGGCGCCCGTGGTGACCGAGCCGCCCAAGGCGATCGGCGCGCTGAAATGGACGGTGCGCGAGATGGAGCGCCGCTATCGCGCCATGAGCCAGATCGGCGTGCGCAACATCGCCGGCTACAACGAGAAAGTGGCGGCGGCGCTGGCGCGCGGCGAGGTGCTGACGCGCAAGGTGCAGACCGGCTTCGACCCCGAGACCAACAAGCCGGTGTTTGAGGAACAGGCGCTGGCTTTGGCCCGCCTGCCCATGATCGTCGTCGTGATCGACGAGATGGCGGACCTCATGATCGTCGCCGGCAAGGAGATCGAGGCGGCGGTGCAGCGCCTGGCGCAGATGGCGCGCGCGGCGGGCATCCACGTCATCATGGCGACGCAGCGGCCCTCGGTGGATGTTATCACCGGCACCATCAAGGCGAATTTCCCGACGCGCATTTCCTTCCAGGTGACCAGCAAGATCGACAGCCGCACCATCCTGGGCGAGCAGGGCGCGGAGCAGTTGCTCGGCCAGGGCGACATGCTCTTCCTGCCCGGCGGCGGGCGGATGACGCGCGTGCACGGCCCCTTCGTGGCCGATGCCGAGGTGGAGCGCATCACCGACTGGCTGCGCGAGCAGGGCGAGCCGGATTACGTGGAAGAGGTGACCGAGGTGGAGGAGGATGGCGAGGTGGGCCTCTCCGGCATCGCGGCGGCCTCCGATGCCGACAAGTCGCTGTTCGACCAGGCGGTGGATGTGGTGGCGCGGGAGGGCAAGGCCTCGACCTCCTTCATCCAGCGCCACCTGAACATCGGCTATAACCGCGCCGCCAAGCTGATCGAGCAGATGGAGAAGGAGGGGATTGTCAGCCCCGCCAACCATGTGGGCAAGCGGGAGATCCTGGTCAGGCGCACGAACGAAGATTGAGGCGGGGGAATGGGGCCTGGGGCCCCAATCTCAGGCCATGGGCGCCCCAGCCGCCGGGGGGCATTTTGTTATTCCAATCTCCCGGCATTAGGCTAGCCTCGCGGAAACGCTCCAGGTCTCCCCACATGCCACTCCTTCGCAACAATGCCGCCTTCCGCGATGAGGTGGCGGGCGTACCGCACCGGCATGAATTCGCTTTCCAGAGCGTCGCCGCCTCCCAGCGCAGCGTCATCCTCTGCCGTTCCGTCGGCCCCACCTGCCGGCAATTGCTGGCCCAGGGCTATGACACCAAGGGCTTCCGCATCCACGGCAAATCCTGCGACTGGGGCCCCATGGCCGGCTTCGTCATGCGCGATCCGCGGCTCAACAAGAGCGGCGCGGGCGGGGAGGTCTACAACCGCGCGGAGCATGCCGAAGCCTTCACCGACGCGCATTCCCATTCCGACTGGACCGCCAGCACCACGCCGCTCAGGCTGTTCCAGGTCCGGGTGGACTGGCTGCGCGCGACCGGGCGGATCACCGTGGTCGAGAAGGGGCGGGACCGGCTGGAGGGCCGTGCCACGCATACCAGCGGCGTCGCCTTCAACTACAGCCTGATCCGCCTGGACAGGCCCGGCCCCGCCCAGGGCATGTGGGGCGTCTATCTGGACCGCACGACCAACGCCATCCGCCAGAACGCCGCGCGCAGCACCGGCTTCGTGCAGGAGCGCGGCACCACCGTCGTCGCCTATGACACCAAGTATGGCGATGCCTATGAGCCCTTGCTCGCGATGACCAATCCGATCGGGCACCGGCATTACCGCGAGGAGCATCCGCTCAACGCCATCACCGGCGACTATGACCTCTTCGCCATCTGGCCCCACACGCACGGCGTCCATCGCTATGACCGCAACAGCGCAGACCGGCGGGTTCTGGGCACGGTGCAGGCCTGGAGCCAGCGCGAGAACATCGCGAACAACCTGGAGCGCAACTTCACCCAGAACTTCCAGCGCCCGCCGCGCCCGGGCGCCATGCCGGTGGAGCTTGGCGCCTTCGGCAGCCAGGGCACCAAGCTCGGCAACATGACCAACCGGCTCTACGAGGTTTCGCAATTCCTGAACTCGACCATCGGGGGAATGCGCTCGGAGGAGGGCGGGCCCTTTCCGCGGCGCAACGTGCTGTGGCACAGTGACGAGGCAGCGCGGCCCTTCGTCTCGGATGTGGATTTGCCGCTGATCGCCTTCACGCCGACTTATCATTCGGTGGCGATCCGCAGCCTGGCGGATTTCCGCGAATTCATCGCGGACTGCCTGCGCGCCGGCTTCCATGTGAACCTGGCCGAGGGCTGGGTGCTGCCGCCCACGGCGCAGAAGCCCAACCGCCTGGGCCCCGACTATGCCCGCCACGTGCCTGCGGCCTGGGCCACCCAATGGCTGGTGCCCAGCTGGTACAATGCCTGAGCCCCGGATTTGAGGCGCCGGCGCCTCAGCTGATCAAAGGCGACCAGCTGGGGTCCGTGGCATCCGTCGGCGTCACGATCTGCCGCTCGTTGAAGCCCGCGATGTCGATCGAGGAAAGTCGCGCCGAATACCCCGCGCCGCGCTGATCGCGCGCCGCACTCTCGCGGTAGAACATCAGCACGCGGCCATTGGGCGCGAAGGTCGG
>NZ_JAIEQY010000089.1 GCF_019747315.1 Roseococcus sp.
CTAGAGATTCACCACGCCGCCCCGCCTGGGGTGGATGCGCAGTTTCCGATCCTGATGTCAGTGCCTCTAAGCCGCCCAGAAAAAGCAACTCAGTTCCTGCCTGTCACCGAAACGCAGGCCAAGTCATCAAGGCCCAGGTTCCTATCGGGCCGTTTGCTGGCCTGCCGCAGCCCAAGAGGATAGCAAGCATGTCGACTTCGCAGCCTTCGCATTCCGCCGCTTCGTTCCCCAATGGCGGAACAAATCATGCCGATGCCCACCGCACGGTCTCTGCCCGGGACCAGGTCGGGCTGCCCGAGCGCCGGCCCACGGCGCCAACACCGGGCGTGCGTTCCGCGACCGCCTCCGACACCGCGCTGGGGCAGAAGATTCGTGGCCTTCGCCGTTCTCGCGTGCTGACGCAGAAGGAATTGGCGGCCATGGTCGGCGTCACCGGTGCGCAGTTGCACCGCTACGAGACCGGAGGCACGCGCATTGCGGCCAGCCGGCTTGTTGCGCTGGCCCAGGCCCTGGGCGTGAGGCCGGACAGCCTGATCAGTTCCTGCACGACCGAGCCCGAGCCGCCGCCGCCGCAGCCCGCGGCCTTCTCTTCGGGCGAGGAACTGCTGGAACTGATCCAGATTTTCAGCGGCTTGACTGATCCTCGCCACCGCAGCGCCGTGCTCTCCATCGCACGCATGTTTCCGGCGGGCGAAGCTGCCAGGACGTCCGAAGAAAGCTGAGCCCCGCTTGTCTCGCCCGGCCGATTGCCCCTCGGGGCAGCCGGGTTGGCAATGCGTGCGTTCCAACCCGGCCATGCCCTTTGTGGCGCCACCACTCCCCTGATGAGGCTTGCCTCACCGCGCGGCCAGCAGGCCATGGCGCGGCGCAGCCGCGTGTCTGCTCCGCGCCGGGCGTCGCGGCTCAGTATCGCCATCTCACGCGAACGGAGAATACAAATAAATAATCCTTTCTAACTCGACATGAAAAAAGAATTTTGCAGAGCGTAAAATCTCGTAACTTTACTCCTGGAAACACCTTGAGAGAAAATCTCTCAGTCAGGAGTAAAATGGCCAACCCATTAGCGCAGGTTATTTTCAATATTTCTTCGACAAATTCACCACACTCGCCCGGTTCGATTGTCAGCTTTTTTTACCAGAACGCTGGCATCGCACAAATCGACCAAGGCCTTTCCGTCTTGGGGAAGGTGTTTGCCGCCGGGGAACTGCCGCGCAACGCGCAGCTGACCGCATCCATCGCGGGCGTGACTGTGGCTGTCCAAATGGATGTCAAGACCACGCACGCGGATGGCTCGGCCAATATGGTCGTGCTCACGGTGGAGCGGCCGACCCTCGCCGCCGGGGCCAGCCTCCAGGTGGACCTGGCGGTCGGCCACGGGCCGTCGCCTGCTGCGCTGGACATGCGTGCCGGCCTTGTCGGGCATCACGTCGATGTCGCGATTTCCGGCCCCGGCATCGCGACGCAGCATGTGGATGTGGTGTCCGCCCTGCAGCAGGCCCTGGCGGCGGGGACCGCCTCCTTCTGGCAGAGCGGGCCGCTTGCCAGCCAGGCGCGGGTGGAAATGGACCTTCCCGGCTCGCCCCGGCTTATCTTCGATGTCACGCTGTTCCGCGACGGCAGCCTCACGCTCGAGGCGCAGTTCAACAATGACGGCGCGATGGAAGCAGTGGGCGGCCGCGTCATGCGGCAGATTGCCGTCACGCTTGATGGCGTGGCGGCACCCGTCGTCTCGCTCAACCAGGGCCAGTACCAGAACTGGCATGGAAGCTTCACCAGTTCCACGGCGAACGGGGGCCAGGGGCTCGGCGATGCCTCGGCGGGCTGGCTCAATATCCGTCACGATGTGGCCCATCTCGCGGATACGGGGGCGGTTGCCAATTATGACCTGACCCATGGCGTGAACACTTCCCTGCTCGACAGCTTCGCGGCGGCCGCGGCCGCCCCTGGCTGGGACGCGCCACTCAGCACGCGGGGCGTCGAGACCTTCATGCCCGGCACCGGCGGGCGGGCCGATATCGGCTTCACCACCGCCGCCAACACGGCCTGGCTGATGACGCAGGATGCCCGCGCGGCGAACTACGCCATCGGCCAGGCCGAGGCGGCGAGCGTGGCCCCCTGGCATCTGTGGGACATGAAGCACGACACCTGGCTCGGCACCGACGCCTATCCGGGCCTCTGGACCGATGCGCGCGGCGGCGTGGGTGCGCCCGGCCAATCCGGCTCGACCGGCCTGACCCAGCAGCCCGACGGCGCCACCGGCTGGACGCTCGACACCGCCCACCAGCCCGACCTCTCCTACGTGCCCTATCTGATGACCGGCTCGCGCTGGATGCTGGACAACCTCCAGGCCCAGGCGAGTTGGAACCTGATGAGCCAATGGCCTGCCATGCGCGGCCTGGCGCAGGACCTGGTGGTGCAGGACAACCAGGTGCGCGGCGCGGCCTGGAGCCTGCGGCAGATCGACGAGGCCGCCTGGGCGAGCCCCACCGGCAGCGCGGAAAAGGCCGCCTTCACCGAGGCCTCGGCCGCCAATTGGGCTTGGCTCGTCAGCAAGATTCCCGAATGGACGGCCCAGCAGGGCGAGGCGCATGGCTGGCTGCCCGGCGCCTACGGCGCCCCCGGCGCCCTGCCGCCCTGGCAGCAGGACTACTTCGCCTCGACCGCCATCGCCGCCGCGCGAAATGGCAATGCCGATGCGCTGACCTTCCTCAACTGGGCCGAGAATTTCCTGGTGGGTCGCTTCACCCACGCCAGCGAGGGCATGCCGGCGCATGACGGCGCCGCCTATCTGCTCGCCATCGCCGATCCCACGACCGGCACGCCCTACAAGACATGGGCCGAGATCGGCGCGCATACCGCCGCGCGCGGCTGGTCCAATGGCGCGGGCTGGGCGCAGAGCCAGGGCGATTATCCGCAACTGGCCCTGGCCACGCTGGCGGGCATCGCCGAACTTACGGGATCGCGCGGCGCGGCAGAGGCCTACCGGGCCCTCATGGCGGATGCGCCGCCCTTCACGAGCACCAGCGATTTCACGCGCGACCCCACCTTCTCGCTCACGCCCCCGGACAGCCCCCCGGACAGCCCCCCGGACAGTCCACCTGACAGCCCGGCCACGGCCATGCTCTCGGTGGTCCTTGGCGCCGATTCCTGGCGGGGCGACCCGGATACGGTGATCCTGCTGGATGGGCAGCAGGTGTTCCACGGACTGATCAAGGCCAGCCACGCCAGCGGCGGCATCGAGATCGAGCTGGGCGAGGTGTCGCTTGCCGACGCCCATCTTGTGACAGTGCGCTTCCTCAATGACGCCTGGGGCGGCTCCGCGGCCAAGGATCGCAACCTGCATGTCGAAGATATCCGCCTGGACGGCGTCTCGACCGGACAGCACGCCCTGCTTGCAAGGACAGGCGAGGTGACGCTGACCCTGCCCGGCGACGCGGCGCCTCCCGTCAACGTGTCCCTCCCCGCACCTCTCACCCCGCCGCCTGCATCGCCCGGCACCACCCCGCCTGCATCGCCCGGCACGCTCATCCGCCTGGGCTTGTCGCAAGATGCCTGGGCCGGTGATGCCCATGCGACGATCCTGCTCGATGGCGTTGCCCTGGCTGAAAACCAGGCGGTTACCGCCAGCCATGCGGCGGGAAAGGTCCAGTATTTCGACCTGCATGCCCAGCTGACGCCGGGTGCGCATTCTCTGACCGTGCGCTTCCTGGATGATGCCTGGGGCGGCAATGCCGCGGCCGACCGCAACCTCTACGTGGCTTCCCTGGCGGTGGGTGGAGTGGATCTGCACCAATCCGCCGAGCTGCTCTGGAGCCGCGACGTAAGCTTCGCCTTCACCCAGGCCGCGGGGCGGGTGATCGGGTCAGGGGCGGATTCGCTGAAGCTCGGGCTCTCGGCGGATTCCTGGAATGGCGACCCGCATTTCCTCGTCCTGGTGGATGGCAAGCAGGTGGGTGGGGTGCAGAGCGCGGCGGCAAGCCATGCCGCGCGGGAACACGAATTCCTCGAAGTTCGCGGCGATTTCGGCGCCGGGCCGCATCACCTCGCGGTCCGCTTCCTGGATGACGCCTGGGGCGGCACGGCGGCCAAGGACCGCAACCTCTATGTGGACAGCCTTTCCCTGAACGGCACGGACCTGCACCAGCACGCGACACTCGCATCCTCCGGTGACGCCGTCTTCGCCTTCTGAGGCGCCCCGGCGCGGGGGAGGGAAGCAGCGTCGCGACCGATGGACCGGGGGATCACGCCCCGCGCAATCCCCCGGCTTCGCTTGCCTTCAACGCACTTGAGCCTGGCGGCAGGCGGCTGCCGCCCGATGTTCAGCCGCGCGGCAATTCCTGCTCCACCAGGGCGCTGAAGAAGCCCACACCCAGCGGGGCCGCGTCGTCATTGAAGTCGTATTTCGGGTGGTGGACCGGCACGCCGCCCTTCCCGTCCGGCGCCTTCTGGCCCAGCTTCACGAAGGCGCCCGGTCGCTTTTCCAGCATGTAGGAAAAGTCCTCGGCGCCCATGATGGGCGGGCGCTTGCGGATGATGCCCTCGGGCGCGAAGACGCGGGCCGCGGCCTGGGCGGCCAGGTCGGCCTCGCGCTCATGGTTCACGGTGACGGGGTAGCCGGACTTCCACTCGACCACGATCTCCGCCTCGAAGGCCGCGGCGATCGAGGCCGCGATGCGCTTGATGTGGCGCTCCATCGCCGCGCGGGTCTCCTTCTTCAACGTGCGGATGGTGCCCTTGATCTCGCAGGTCTCGGGGATGACGTTCGAGGCGCTGCCGGCGTGGAACATGCAGAGGCTCAGCACCGCGCTGTCCAGCGGGTCCACCCGGCGCGAGACGATGCCCTGGAGCGCCACCACCAGCTGCGCGCCGATCAGCACGGGGTCGATCGCCATGTGTGGGCGCGCGGCATGGCCGCCCAAGCCGCGGATCTTGAAGGTGACGGTATCGGCCGAAGCCAGGATCGGCCCGGCGACGATGGAGGTTTCGCCCAGCGCCAGCGAGGGGTCGTTGTGGATGCCATAGACGCTGTCACAGGGGAAACGCTCGAACAGCCCTTCCTCCACCATGACGCGGCCGCCACCCGGGCCTTCCTCGGCCGGCTGGAAGATGAAGTTCACCGTGCCATCGAAATTGCGCGTCTCGGCCAGGTATTTGGCGGCGCCCAGCAGCATGGCGGTGTGGCCGTCATGGCCGCAGGCATGCATCTTGCCGGGCGTCCTGGAGGCATGCGGCGCGCCGGTTTCCTCGGTCATCGGCAGGCAGTCCATATCGGCGCGCAGGCCGATGGAGCGGCCGGAATCGCCATTGCGGAGCACGCCCACCAGGCCCGTGCCGGCGATGCCGCGATGCACCTCGATCCCCCAGGAGGCGAGCTTTTCCGCCACCAGCGCCGAGGTCGCGTGCTCCTCGAAACCAAGCTCGGGATTGGCGTGGATGGTCTGGCGCCACTCGGCGATTTCGGGCGCCATGGCGGCGATGCGGTTGTTCACGGGCATGGGGTTTGCTCCTCGGCTCTGGGCGGATTGTCGGGCGGCCCTCCCCCCGCGTCAAACCCTGGTTGACCCTGCCGGGATTCCTTCCTCTCCTGCCCCCAACACCTGGGAATGAACGCCATGCCCCTGCTGCTAGCCCTGGACCAGGGCACAACCTCGACCCGCGCCATCGCCTTCGATGAGGGGCTGGAGCCGCGCGCCACGGCGCAGGTCGATCTGCCGCAGCACTTCCCCGCCCCCGGCTGGGTGGAGCATGAGCCGGAGGACATCGCCGCCCACAGCCTGGCCGTGCTGCGCGAGTCGCTGGCCCGGGCCGGCGGCACGGCGCGCGACGTGGCGGGCATCGGCATCACCAACCAGCGCGAGACGACCCTGCTCTGGGAGCGCGCCACGGGCCGCGCCGTCAGCCGCGCCATCGTCTGGCAGGATCGCCGGACGGCTGCCATCTGCGAGGGGCTGCGGGCGGCCGGGCATGAGGCGCTGGTGACCGCCCGCACCGGCCTGCTGCTCGATCCCTACTTCTCCGCCACCAAGCTCGGCTGGCTGCTGGACAACACCCCCGGCGCGCGGGCCGCGGCCGAGCGCGGCGAACTCTGCTTTGGCACGGTGGAAAGCTTCCTGCTGTTCCGCATGACGGAAGGCCGCGTGCATGCGACGGATGCGACCAACGCCGCGCGCACCATGCTCTTCGACATCCATCGCGGCGCCTGGGATGCGGAGCTTTGCGCCCTGTTCCGCGTGCCCATGGGCATCCTGCCCGAGGTGCGGGACTGCGCCGCCCCCTTTGGCGAGACCACCCTGCTGGGTGGTTCCATCGCCATCCTCGGCATGGCCGGTGACCAGCAGGCGGCCACCATCGGCCAGGCCTGCTTCGCGCCCGGCATGATGAAATCCACCTATGGCACCGGCTGCTTCGCGTTGCTGGTGACGGGCGAGGAGGCTGTGACCTCCTCCAACCGCCTGCTCACCACCATCGCCTGGCAATTGGGCGGCAGGCGGGCCTATGCGCTGGAGGGCTCGATCTTCATGGCGGGCGCGACCGTGCAATGGCTGCGCGATGGGCTCGGCATCATCCAGCATGCGCGCGAGGCCGGGGAATGGGCCGCCCGCGCCAACCCGGCAGAGCGCGTGCACTTGGTGCCCGCCTTCACGGGCCTGGGCGCGCCCTGGTGGGATGCCGAGGCGCGCGGGGCCATACTGGGCCTGACCCGCGCTTCCGGCCGTGCCGAGATCTGCCGCGCCGCGCTGGAGGCGGTGGCCTTGCAGACCAGCGACCTGCTCGAGGCCATGCGCCGCGACTGGCCCGGCATGAAGGCGACGGTGCTGCGCGTGGATGGCGGGATGGCGAACAGCGACTGGACCATGCAATTCCTGGCCGACCTTCTGGGCGCCCCGGTGGACCGCCCCGCGGTGACGGAGACGACGGCGCTGGGTGCGGCCTACCTGGCCGGGTTGCAAGCGGGCCTCCTACCGCCGCCTGGCGACGCGCCGACGCATTGGCGGCTGGAGCGCCGCTTCCTGCCCAACATGACCCGCTCCGAAGCCGCGGAGCGCAAGGCGCTCTGGCAGGACGCCGTGCGTCGGACGCGCAGCGCATGATCTTCGCGGATTTCGGCATCACGCCCATCATCAACGCCTATGGCACCAACACCCGCCTCTCCGCCGGCCCCCTGAGTGATGAGGTGGCCGAGGCGATGCGCGAAGCCGCGACGGCCAGCGTGGATATCCTCGACCTCCAGGCCGCCGCCTGCCGCGAGATCAGTCACGCCACGGGGGCGGAGGCGGGCTTCGTGACCTCGGGCGCTTCCGCAGCCCTGCTGCTGGCGGCCGCCGCCTGCCTGACGCGGCTCGATGCCGGGGCGATGAATCGCCTGCCCGTGACGCGGGAGGGGCGCTGCGAATTCCTGATCTCCCGCAGCCAGCGCAACATGTATGACCGCGCCATCGAGACGGCGGGCGGCAGGCTGGTGGATGTCGGCATCCCCGACCGCGTCTCCGGCGCGGGTGTCCGCGAAGCGAGCGCCGGCGAATTCGCCGATGCCATCACGCCGCTGACGGCGGGCATCCTGCATGTGGCGCAGCCGCATGCGGAGCCGCCCTTGCCCGAGATCGCCGCCGTGGCGCGCGAGGCGGGCCTACCCCTGATAGTGGACGCCGCAGCGCAATTGCCGCCGGCGGCGAATTTGCGCCGCTTCTTCGAACAGGGCGCGGATCTCGTGGCGTTTTCCGGCGGCAAGGCGATCGGCGGGCCGCAGGCGTCGGGGATTCTTGCGGGGCGTGGGCCGCTGGTGTCCGCGGCGCTGGCGCAGATGCTCGACCTCGACCTGCCGGCCGCGCAGTTCCGCGCGCCGGCGGAATTCGCGGCGCTGTCGCAACTCGCCTTCTTCCCGCGCACCGGCATCGGCCGTTCCTCCAAGGTGGGGCGGGAGGAGGTGATGGGGCTGCTGGTCGCGCTGCGCCGCTTCGTGAGCGAGGACGCCGCCACCCGCCGCGCGCGCTGGCAGGCGCGGCTGAACGCCGTCAGCGCGTCGGCGGGCCTGGATTTCGAAGCGGGCGCGGCCGGCGAGGTGCCACTGCTTCTGCTGCGCTGCACGGATGCGCCAGCCGTCGAGGCCCGCCTGCGCATGGGCAGCCCCGCCGTGCATGTGAACCCGGCCCGGCTGCGCGAGGGAATCCTCACCATCAACCCCATCAGCCTGCATGAGCGGGATTGCGCGCGCCTTGGCGAATTGCTGCGCGCGGCCCTTGCGGATTGACGCGGCCCGGCAAAGACTCGCCACCCAGGGAGAATCACATGGACCGCTTTCTCGTCGGCAATGGCGCGGGTTTTTCGGGGGACCGCGTGGATGCGCCGCTGCCCGTGCTGCGCACCCTGATCGCCAGCGGCCTTCCCTCGGCCATGTTCTTCGAAACACTCGGCGAGCGCACCGTGGCCCTGGCGCATCTGGAAAAGCGCCGCGACCGCGAGGCTGGCTATGAGCCCATGCTGGAACGGCTGCTGGAGCCCATCCTGGCGCTGGCGAAGCAGCACGGCATTCCGCTGCTGGGCAATTGGGGCGCGGCCAACCCGCCCGCCGCCGCACGCGCCGTGGCAAAGCTCGCCATGGCGCAGGGCATGCCCGATCTGCGTATCGCGCTCGTCGAGGGCGACGATGTGACGGGCTTGGTGGCCGGCGGGCAATTGCCGGTGCATGAGGCGGATGCGGGGCTCGACATGGGCGCCTGGAACCTCATCGCCGCCAATGCCTATATCGGGGCGGAACCGCTGATGGAGGCGCTGGCGCAAGGCGCCGATGTCGTCGTCGCCGGGCGCACCAGTGATCCGGCGCTGGCCATCGCGCCGCTGGCGCATCATTTCGGCTGGGCGGCGGATGATTGGGAGAAGCTGGCGCTGGGTGCGGCCACCGGCCATCTTCTGGAATGTGGCAGCCAGGTGACGGGCGGCGTCTTCTGGGACCCCGGCTTCAAGGATATCCCCGACCCCGCGAATATCGGCTTTCCCATCGCGGAGGTGACGCAAGACGGTGGCCTGGTCATCACCAAGGCGGCGAACACCGGCGGCCTGGTCGATCTGCGCACGGTGAAGGAGCAGCTGCTCTATGAGCTGCACGACCCCGCGCATTACATCACGCCCGATGTCGTGCTGGACATCACCGGCTGCACGCTGGAACAGCAGGGCCAGGACCGTGTGGCCGTGCACGGGTTGCGCGGCCATTCCCGCCCCGACACGCTGAAGGTGACGGCGAGCTTCGAGGGCAGCTGGCTCGGCGAGGGCGAGGTCTCTGTCGCCGGCCCCAATGCCCTGGCCCGCGCCCGCGCCACCGCCGACGTGCTGCTCGCCCGCATGAAGATCCGCGGCCTCGATGTACGCGCGCGCGTGGATCTGATCGGCGTGGCCAGCGTGCATGACAATGATGATGGCGCGCTCTGGCGCGGCTATGACGGGCCAGAGCCGCCGGATATCCGCATCCGCCTGGCGGTGGAAGCCCGCACGCGCGACG
>NZ_JAIEQY010000101.1 GCF_019747315.1 Roseococcus sp.
AAGGAATTCGCCCTGGCGCATTGGCTGACGAGCGGCGCTTCGGGCGGGCGGCTCTTCGTGCGGGTGTTCGACGGCGCAGGGAACGTCCGGGAGGACATTGCGGGGGACGTGCTGGCCTCGATCACCACCATGCAGTGGAACGGGCCGGCCAAGGGGTGGAACGCTGGTGCGCCGATGGATGATGCGAACTTCAATCGGCGGCAGACCATCCGCGTCGGCGCGTCCGTCGCCTATGCGCAGGTGGGGGTGATCGGCTTCGACGGGGCGATCGACCTGCAGTCGCTGCGGTTGTACGGGCTGCCGGAGGCGGCGCCTGCCGTGCTGAACGGCACGCCGCTGCTGACGGGGGCGCTGTTCGGCTCAGGGCGGCGGGAGTTTGCGGCCGAGGTGTCCTGGGATCTGCCAAGCCTGGCGCCGGGCGCGACGGCGCTGATCGACGTCACGGTGAACGGGGCACGGGCGGGGGATCTCGCGCAGGCGTCGCTGGTGTCGTCCACGCGGTTCATCGAACTCGACGCGGCGGTGTGGTCGAACAACACGGTGCGCGTGATGGCGCGGAACATCTCCGCGGCGACGTTCGATCTGGCGGCGGCAACGCTGTCGGTGGGGGTGGCGAAGCGGCGGGTGCCGTGAGCGCGCTCAGAATACGCGGTCGGTCATCAGCAATGGCGTATCCGGCGGCACCAAGCCCTGATTACGCGCGAGCGTCCGCGCGAAGAACAGCATGAGCTTTCGGCCGTCGTCATCGACATGCCCCCAGATACGCAGCATCTCGTCACGCTGCGTAGGGCCGGGCTTGCGGCCAGGGACGCGCTTCGTGATTGGCGGATTCTGCTCGGTCGCCATTTCGGCGTCTCCAGGCTGATTTGACGGCGAGATCATGCCCGTCAGTGCAGGCCGAGGCCAGGACAGATCTGCCGGCGCGACGCATGTGCAGCCTTCGCGCAAATCGGCATCATCGGCTTCGACAGGCAGATCGAGCTCGAGGCGCTGCGGCTCTACGGCCTGCCGGAGGACGCGCCGGCGATCCTCTACGGCTGCCCCTCGCTGCCGGCGGCGACGCGGACGCTGGCGCTGGAGACCAGCTGGGACCTGCCGAGCCTCGGCCCCGGCGCGACGGCGAATGTTGATGTCACGGTGCCTGGGGCGCGGCGGGGCGACTTCGCGGACGCCTCGCTCGACACCAGCAGCATCGCCTTCGTGCTGGACTGCCACGTGTGGAGCAACAACAGCGTGCGCGTGACGGCGCGGAATGTCAGCGCCTCGACCGTCGATCTCGCTTCAGCCGCCCTGTCGGTGCAGGTGACGAAGCGGCGGGTGCCGTGACCTGCCCGGCGTGCGAGGAGCGCATAGGCTTGCCCAACAGCGGCAACCTGCTAGGCACGCTCCATCCCTCTCGGCCGGCCCTTTGACGGCCGGCCTGGTGGGCACCAGCGGGTTCGCCGCCATCGCCACCACCACCCTCGATCTGCCCTTGTGCAGCGCCTCCGGCGGTTCCCGCGCTTAAAGATTCCGTGGCCGAGCACAAGCTGCTTCACGTCCTCGTCGGCACCGGAGGCAGATAAATTTGCCCTCCATTCCCACGAAACTTGTCGCTCATCTCCTCCATCCCCGCCTTGGCAGCCTCCCGCACCTCCTGGCTGATCTTCATCGAGCAGAATTTCGGCCCGCACATCGAGCAGAAATGTGCGAGCTTGGCGCCCTCGGCCGGCAGAGTCTGGTCGTGGAATTTCTCCGCTGTCTCCGGGTCCAGGCCCAGGTTGAACTGGTCTCGCCAGCGGAATTCGAAGCGCGCGCGGGAGAGGGCGTCATCCCGCAATTGGGCCGCAGGATGCCCCTTGGCGAGGTCCGCGGCGTGCGCCGCGATCTTGTAGGTGATGACGCCGGTCTTCACGTCATCGCGGTCCGGCAGGCCAAGATGCTCCTTGGGCGTGACGTAGCAAAGCATGGCGCAGCCGAACCAGCCGATCATCGCCGCGCCGATGCCACTCGTGATGTGGTCGTAGCCGGGCGCGATGTCGGTGGTGAGTGGCCCGAGCGTGTAGAAGGGCGCCTCGCCGCAGGCCTCCAGCTGCTTTTCCATGTTCACCTTGATCTTGTGCATGGGCACATGGCCCGGGCCCTCGATCATCACCTGCACATCCTGCGCCCAGGCGATCTTGGTGAGTTCGCCCAGCGTCTCCAGCTCGGCGAACTGCGCGGCGTCATTGGCGTCCGCGATGGAGCCGGGGCGCAGGCCATCTCCCAGCGAGAAGGACACGTCATAGGCCCGCATGATCTCGCAGATCTCGCCGAAATGCTCGTAGAGGAAGCTCTCCTTGTGATGCGCCAGGCACCACTTCGCCATGATCGAGCCGCCGCGTGAGACGATGCCGGTGACGCGATTGGCCGTCAGCGGCACATAAGCAAGGCGCACGCCGGCATGGATGGTGAAGTAGTCCACCCCCTGCTCCGCCTGCTCGATCAGCGTGTCGCGAAAGATTTCCCAGGTGAGTTCCTCGGCGCGGCCGCCCACCTTTTCCAGCGCCTGGTAGATCGGCACGGTGCCGATCGGCACGGGCGAGTTGCGCAGAATCCATTCGCGCGTGGTGTGGATGTTCCGGCCGGTGCTGAGGTCCATGACATTGTCGGCACCCCAGCGGATGGCCCAGATGAGCTTGTCCACTTCCTCCGCCACCGAGGAGGAGACGGCGGAGTTGCCGATATTGGCGTTGATCTTCACGAGGAAATTGCGGCCGATGATCATCGGCTCGCTCTCCGGGTGGTTGATGTTGGCGGGGATGATGGCGCGCCCGCGCGCCACCTCGCTGCGGACGAATTCCGGCGTCACGTGATCGGGGATGCTGGCGCCGAAGCTTTCGCCATCGCGTGGCTTGCCGAGGCCGGCGGCGCGGCCGAGATTCTCGCGGATGGCGATGTATTCCATCTCCGGCGTGATGATGCCGGCCCGCGCATAGGCGAGCTGCGTCACCGCGCGGCCCGACTTGGCGCGCAGCGGCATGCGGCCGGCGCGGTCGAAGAGCGGCACATGGCGCGCCTCGCCCGGCTTCAGCCCGTCATCCTCCGGCTTCTGGGCGCGGCCGGCGATCGGCTCGACATCGCCGCGTGCCAGGATCCAGTCCCGCCGATGCGGCGCCAGGCCGCGCGCGATGTCGGTCTGCACGGCGGCGTCGGTATAGGGGCCGGAGGTGTCATAGACGCGCAAAGCCGGCTCCCCGCCCGAGACGGAGATTTGCCGCATGGCGACGCGGATCTCGGGGTGAAGCTGGCCCGCCACATGGATCTTGCGGCTGGCCGGCAGCGGGCCGGTGGTGATGGCGGGGCGTTGTAGTGGCAGCGTGTCGGGCATCTTGGACCTTCCTCGAAACAAATGAACGAAGGAAGGTCGCGCCGTGCGCCGAGTGCCCATCCCTTCGCCGGCATGACCCGGATCAGGTTCGAAGGGTCACCGCGTCGCTCGCGGAATCTCAGCCCTGCGGAAAGGGCTCCCCTTGGATCTCCTCAAGATGCGTCAGGCGCGCAGGCTTGTCAAAAGAACATTGGCATCCGGCCATAGGTCACGCCTCCCTGCGCCTGCGTCAAAGTGATGAAGCTTCACAAGTCCGCACACGCCGGCTGCAACCTCGCGGTCCGCGCGTCGGCGTTAGGTCGCGTGGACAAACCTGATCCACAGACGGATTGAGGACAGAGCGGCGAAGCCGAGGAAGCTGTCGCTGGTCTGATCGTAGCGGGTGGCGACGCGGCGGCTGTTCTTCAGGCGGTTGATGAAGCACTCGATGCGGCTGCGCAGCGCGTAGAGTGGACGGCTGACGCTATGCTGGACGTGGCGGTTCCGCTTGGTCGGGATCTCCGGCACGGTGCCACGGTCGCGCAGGTCCTGCCGGATTGGGTCGCTGTCATAGCCTTTGTCGCCCAGCATGATGGCCGGGTCGCTGTCGCGCATTTCCATCAAGGCGTCGTAGTTCGAGCAGTCGGCTTCCTGCCCGGCGGTCACATGCAAGGCGATGGGCAGGCCATGCGCGTTGCCGCGGATGTGGAGCTTGCTCGTGAAGCCACCTCGAGAGCGGCCCAGACCCGCTCGATGAGTCCCCCCCTTCCGCCGGCGAGGGCCACAGAAAACGTCCGCGCTCCAGACGCTTGGCGTAGAGCGACATGCCGAGCCCATCATGCCAGACGATCTTGACGACATCACCGCGACGGCCACGAAACACGTAGAGATCGCCAGCATGGGGATCGCGCCCAAGCGCCTGCTGCACCTGCAGCGCCAGACCGTTCATGCCACGCCGCATGTGGGTGTGGCCCACCGCCAGCCAGACCCGGACGTCAGAGGGAACCGGGATCATCCGCGCAGGACCGCCAAGACACGGCGCAGCGTCGAGGCGCCGACCTGTTCGCGCATGCGCAGCACTGTTCCATCGGGCAAGGTGATCTCGAGGCTGCCTTCCTCCTGCACGGTTGCCGCGGCCGTCAACGCGCTTCCCGGCTCCGCTGCGGGGATCGCGCATCCCTCCTGCGACGAGATCTCCGGAGCAACACGCACCGCGATGAACCGGGCTGCGCGCCGCCTGGCCGCGATCCGCATCGCCGACCCGGACGTCGATCCCGACATGTCGCGCGGCCTGTCCTTCGCCTTCCTGGTCAAGGCGCTCGCCCGCCACGCGGTGAGCGCCTGGGAGGGCGTCGGCGACGTCGCCGGCAAGCCGCTGCTGCTCTCGCCCGAGGCGGCCGAGCGCCTGATGGACCTCGATGACATCGCCGCCGCCTTCTGGGACCGCGCCACCGCCCCGGTCGCCGCAGTGGCCGCCGAGGAAACGGCTGAGGGCCCGCGCCGCCTGGCACTTCGGCCGCGGGCCCGACTACTGCCGCGGCTGCGCCGCCCTGGAGCGCGACTGCGGGGCTTCATGTCCCTATGCCTCGCACGCCTCCACCAGCCTCGAAGGCCACGCCTGCTGGTCCGCCCGCACGGCCTGCGCGGAGGCGACGATGCGGCACTGATGCTCGGAGAAGGCGCTCTCGTCGGCGTCCTGGAAGCGTCCCCAACGGCTGACGTCGTAGACCAGGATCAGGTCGAAATCCGCCCGCCCGGCTCGGACATCGTCGATCAAGCTCTTGAGGCCGGATCGGCCAGCGAGGCTCAAGCCGCTCAGCGGGCCGAGCATCCACAATGCCCCTTGCGGAGGTCATCGCGGCACGTCGTCTGGTTCATGAGGCGGCGCAAAAGCTCGATCCCCTCGTGGCAGGGATATAGCCAGCATCAGCCCGCGTTGCCGGACGCCCGGCATTGTAGTGAGCTGAACACCAACCGCTCGAATGCCGCGCACTGACCTGATGGTCGATCGCGTCAACCAGTCACGAGCCCATCTCGATTGAGAGGGATATGCCCCCCCTGGCGTCATGACGCAGAATGGAGATATGGCGATGAAGTCATGACAGGAATTCATCGCCAGTGATCGATATCCAGCCCCTTTCCATCCTGCGCGAGATCGACCGGACCGGCAGCCTCACCCAGGCCGCCGATCGGCTAAACCTGACCCAATCGGCGGTCAGCCATGCGATCCGGCGCTTCGAGGAACGCCATGGCGTCAAGCTCTGGGAGCGTGAGGGCCACAAGCTGCGTCTGACGCTGGCGGGCGAGTATCTGCTGGGGTTGGCGATGCGAGTGCTGCCGCAACTCGAACGGGGCGCCGCCGTGCTCGAGGATTATGCGCGCGGGCGGCGCGGCGCGATCCGGGTGGGAATGGAATGCCACCCCTGCCAGGACTGGCTGATGCGGGTTGTCGACCCGTTCCTGGCGGCATGGCCGGATGTGGATCTGGACGTGACCACGGCCTTCCAGTTTGGCGGGCTGGCCGCGCTGCTGGGGTATGAGATAGACATCCTCGTCACCCCCGACCCGGTGGCGCAGCCTGGCCTCGAATACCGGGCGGTGTTCGACTACGAGCTGGTCCTGGTCGTGGCCGAGACCCATCCCCTGGCAGAGAAGCGCTGGGTCGAGCCCGAGGCGCTGGCAAGCGAGACCCTGATTACCTACCCGGTCCCTCGCGAGCGGCTGGATATCTATACCCAGTTCCTGATCCCCGCCCATGTCCTGCCGCGGCGCCATCGCACTGTGGAGACGACGGATCTGATGCTGCGCTTGGTGGCTTCGGGCCGCGCCGTGAGCGCCACGCCGGATTGGTTGCTGCGCGGGGTCGCCGGCGTGAAGGGCATCCGCCTGGGAAAGGGCATCCCGAAATCCATTCACCTCGGGCACCGAAAGGGAAAGGCGGACAGCTATCTCGAGGGCTTCATGCAGTTGGCCGAGACCGTTCGGATCTGAACGGTCGCCATCGGCCGCGGGGCCCCGTTGCGGGAGACATCGCGCCGCTCCCCGTTTGTGCATAACAGGCGGCCGACCATGACGGCGTGTCATGTATGACTGAAATAAAGTCATTTTTTTTCATCGTCCGGCTGACGCATACAGCATTGCCCTGGCCGTCGCCCCTCCCGCGGCCAGGGACTAAGCAAGCAACGGATGCGCGCTTTGCCTCGTAAGCCAGGACAGCAGATCGCCATGACCCAAGAAATCATCTTCACGATCAACCGCATTCGGTTCGACGAGAACTACACGCCATCCGAGAACACGCGGATCACCACGAACTTTGCAAATTTGGCGCGTGGTGAGAGCCGCCAGCAGAATCTCCTCAATGCCCTGCGCATGATCGACAATCGCTTCAATGCAATGGCTCATTGGGACAATCCCAATGGGGATCGCTACAGTGTCGAGATCGACATCATTTCCGTCCAACTTGATTTCGCAGGCAACGGGACGCAGTTCCCGGCGATCGAGATCCTGCAGACGACAATCCTCGACAGGAAGGCGGGAGCGCGCATCGAAGGCCTCGTCGGCAATAACTTCTCTTCCTACGTGCGGGATTACGACTTCAGCGTCCTGCTTCCTGAGCACAATAAGGGCCAGGCCGGCTTCCGCGTTCCAGGGGATTTCGGCGCGCTGCATGGAAATATCTTCAAGTTCTTCGTGAGCTCGAGCGTTTACAGGAAGAATTTCAGCAAGCCGCCGGTGATCTGCCTGAGCGTCTCCCACAACAAGACCTATCGACGGACGGCCAACCGCCATCCGGTCCTGGGTGTTGAATACGAGACCGGCAATGCCTCTCTGACCGACCAGTATTTCGCGAAGATGGGGCTCCAGGTGCGGTACTTCATGCCGAAAAACAGCGTTGCGCCGCTGGCCTTCTTCTTTTTTGGTGATCTTCTGACCGATTATACCAATCTGGAGCTGATCGGTACCATCAGCACGATGGAGACCTTTCAGAAGATCTACCGCCCTGAGATCTACAACGCGAATTCCGCGGCCGGCGAATACTTTCAGCCGAACCTGCAGCATCAGGACCATTCGCTGACGCGGATTGTCTACGATCGGGGCGAACGCAGCCGACTGGCTTTTGAGCAAGGCAAGTTCGCCGAGGATCACTTCATCAAGCCCTACCAGGCGATTTTGAGCGAGTGGTCCGCTCAATACGCGCGCTGATGACCATGGAACGCAAAGGGTCGCCTCTCGTGACAACACTGCTCCCCACATCAACCGCCGGCAGCCTGCCCAAGCCCGCCTGGCTTTCAGAGCCCGAGAAGCTCTGGTCTCCCTGGAAACTAGAGGGACAGGAACTGGCGGAGGGCAAGCAGGACGCGCTGCGTGTGAGTCTCGCCGAGCAGCAGCACGCCGGCATCGACATCGTCAGCGACGGCGAACAAACCCGGCAGCATTTCGTGACGACCTTCATCGAGCATCTGAGCGGCGTCGATTTCGAGAAGCGTGAGACGGTCCGCATTCGCGACCGCTATGATGCGAGCGTGCCCACTGTCGTCGGCGCCGTGTCCCGCGAGAAGCCGGTCTTCGTCGAAGATGCCAAGTTCCTGCGCCAGCAGACCCAGGGCCCGGTCAAATGGGCCCTTCCTGGCCCGATGACGATGATCGATACGCTTTATGATGCACACTACAAGAGCCGCGAAAAGCTCGCCTGGGAATTCGCCACGATCCTCAACCAGGAAGCCAGGGAGCTAGAGGCGGCCGGCGTCGACATCATCCAGTTCGACGAGCCCGCCTTCAACGTGTTCTTCGACGAGGTGAATGACTGGGGAATCGCCGCCCTGGAGAAGGCCATCGAAGGTCTCAACTGCGAGACCGCCGTTCATATCTGCTACGGCTATGGCATCAAGGCCAATACGGATTGGAAGAAGACGCTGGGCTCCGAATGGCGCCAGTACGAAGAGATCTTCCCCAAGCTGCAGAAGTCGAACATCGATCTCGTCTCGCTGGAATGCCACAACTCCCATGTCCCCATGGAGTTGATCGAGCTGATCCGGGGCAAGAAGGTGATGGTTGGCGCCATCGATGTGGCCAGTGACACCATCGAGACGCCCGAGCAGGTCGCCGCCACCCTGCGCAAGGCGCTTCAGTTCGTGGATGCGGACAAGCTCTATCCCTGCACGAATTGCGGCATGGCGCCCCTCTCGCGCCGCGTCGCGCGCGGCAAGCTGAAGGCGCTCGGCGCGGGTGCGGAGATCGTCCGGCGGGAACTGACCTGCCAATAGGACGCCGCCTCGCGGTATACCTGCTTCCCGAAGACCCTGTGATCTTCGGGAAGTCCCCTTACGACAGGCGGACCGGTGCGGCTTGGCGCGTCGCCCGGCCCCTCGCCAGGCAGCGCGCGGAGCGGATCCACCCGTGCCTGACCGCTCGCCCTTCCGCACTGCGATAATGGCGCCCTTGCAGGGCATGGGCCTGGACCACCCTTTGACGAGAGACGACCCGCATGTCTGATGCCGCCCTTTTGGAGACCATCGATCCGCGCGCGCTCCGTGATTGCTGCGGCCGCTTCGCTACCGGTGTCACTGTCATCACCACGCGTACCGCCGAGGGCGATCACGGCATGACGGTCAGCGCCTTCATGTCGGTCTCGCTCGACCCGCCCCTGATCGCCATCTCGCTGAACCGCCAATCGAAGATGCTGGGCAAAGTGCAGACGTCCGGGCGCTATGCGGTGAACGTGCTGTCGCAGGACATGCATCTGCACGCGCTGCATTTCGCCGGCCGCCCCAACGACGCATTGGCTGACCTGTTTCTAGATCGCCACGGCCTGCCGATCCTGCGCAACGCCGCGGCCGTCATGCTGGCCGATGTCGTGCAGCAGGTCGAAACGGGGGATCACGTCATGTTCCTCGGCCATGTCCGGCATCTGGATCAGGACCCGGATGCCGCGCCGCTTCTGTTCCATGCAGGGCAGTTCGGCAGTCTTGCCGCCCATCGGGCCGATCACGCCGTGTGAAACGCGACCGAAGGCAGAACTGGCCCGCTCTGCGGGCTGAACGGCAGGCCTGAATGGGGCAACAGGCAGATGATTGCAAAGGCCGGCATCGAGACATCTCGCGGCGAGGCTTCGCCGCCGCCCTCATGGGCGGCCAACGCATGACTCCGAGCCGTCGTGGTCGGCTACACCTTCAACACGCGGTTCCTGCATCCGCTTCCATCCACCGGTCTCCCGTCGCGCAGAGAAGGTTGGATTCCGGTTCCCACCGCTGCTCCAGTCGG
>NZ_JAIEQY010000335.1 GCF_019747315.1 Roseococcus sp.
ATCGCCCTGGCGGAGGCCCGCGCCCGCACCTTCGGCTGGCGACGCAAGGCCTTCCTGGTCAGCACGCCGACCATCGCAGGGCGCAGCCGCATCGAGCGGGAGTACCTGGCCAGCGACCAGCGGCGGTTCTTCGTGCCGTGCATGGCGTGCGGGGAGATGCAGTGGCTGCGCTTCGAGCGGCTGCTCTGGGAGAAGGGTGCGCCGGAGACGGCGCGGTATCACTGCACCACCTGCGACCATCCGATGCAGGAGCACGACAAGACCGCCATGCTCGGCGGTGGCGAGTGGCGCGCAACGGCCGAGGGCCAGGATCCCCACACCATCGGTTTCCACATCTCGGCGCTCTATTCGCCGGTGGGCTGGCTGTCCTGGGAGCAGATCGCCCGCGATTGGGAGGCGGCCCAGGGCAAGCCCGAGGACATCAAGACTTTCAAGAACACCGTCCTGGGCGAGACCTGGCAGGAGCAGGGCGAGGCCCCGGATTGGGAGCGGCTCGCCGAACGCCGCGAGGATTTCGCTATGGGCGTCGTCCCGCCCGGTGCGCTGGTGCTGACGGCCGGCGTGGACGTGCAGGACGATCGCCTCGAATGCGACGTCTGGGGCTGGGCGGAGGGGTTCTCGTCCTGGCTCATCGACCACGTGGTCATCCCCGGAAGCCCGCGGGACCGGGAGCCGTGGGACGAACTGGCGAAGCTCCTGGCGCGCGACTGGCCCCGGCACGGTGGCGGTGCGATGCGCATCGCCCGTCTCTGCGTCGACACCGGCGGCCGCGACACCGCCGCCGTCTATGGCCACCTGCGCCGCCTGCGGGATCCGCGCATCGCGCCGACCAAGGGGATCGACGGCTGGAACCGCGCGCAGCCGGTGCAGGGCCCGACGCCGGTGGATGCACTGGTCAATGGTCAGAAGCTGCGGCGCGGCCTCAAGCTCTGGACTGTCTCGGTCTCGACCTGGAAGGCCGATCTCTATCGCCGGCTCTGGCTTGGCCGCGGCGACGCGGAGGAGTTGCCGCTCGGCTGGGTGCATCTGCCGCGGGCAATCGACGTCGAATGGGTCAAGCAGCTGGTCGCCGAGCAGCTGCGCACGACGAAGGATCGCCGCGGGTTTGCCCGACAGGAATGGGCCAAGCTGCGGGAACGCAACGAGGCGCTGGACTGCGCGGTGCTGGCGCGCGCCGCGCTGTGGCTGCTCGGCGCCGATCGGTACGGCGAGCGGTTCTGGCAGCAGCTGCGGGACCAGATCGCCGACGCGCCGCTGCTGCCGAGCGAAGTTCCCGCCGCTGGGAATGTCGCTGCCCCATCACCGCCGCTGGCGGCCGCGTCGGCACCCGACAGCCAGCGCCCGCGTGGCTGGCTGGCGCCACGCAATGGTTGGCTTCGCTGAAGGAGGACGCGCATGGACCCGACCGTCCTCGCCTGGGCACTGGCGCAGCCTGCCGGCACCCGCGCCGCTGTGCTGGCCGCCGCCTTCACTGGCGGCACCACGCGCGTGACCTTCGACGGCCGGACGGTGGAGTACCGCTCGCTGGATGAGTTGGGCCGCGCGCTGTCGGTGCTGCACGCCGCGGAGAACGCCGCCGCACGCCGGCCCAACGTCACCTTCGCCAGCTTCTCGCGCGAGGGAACCAGGTGATGGGACGTCTCCGCGATGCCTGGCAGGCGCTGCGTGGCTATGCCGCCGCGCAGGACAGCCGTGCCTCGAGTTGGGCGGCGTCCGGCGGCAGCGCCACGGCCGAGGTTGGGGCCGCCGCACCCACCGTCGCGCGCCGTGCCCGCGATGCCGTGCGCAACGACCCGTATGCCGCCCGCATCGTCGATCTTTGGACGGGCAACGCCGTCGGCGCCGGCATCACCACCCGCTGGCCAGACAAAGCTCACACCGAGGCTTGGCGCCGCTGGTCTGACAGCACCGCCTGCGACGCCGAGGGCCGCCTCGACCTCTATGGTCTACAGGCCCTGGTCATGCGGGCCGTGGTCGAGAGCGGCGAATGCTTCGTCCGCCTGCTGCCGGCCGATATCACGCCCGCCAATCCGATCGGCCTGCGGCTGCAGGTGCTGGAAAGCGATCACCTCGACACCGCCCGCAACGGCTTCATCGAGGGCCTGCCCACCCTGCAGGGCATCGCGTTGGGCGATGCGGGCGAACCGGTCGCCTATTGGCTGCATCGCATCCACCCTGGCGCCTCCTGGCTCATTCCCTCCGGCGGCCGGCTGACCAGCGAGGCGGTGCCGGCACGCGATGTGCTGCACATCTATCGCAAGCGGCGGCCTGGCCAACTGCGCGACGTCTCCTGGCTTGCCCCGGTGCTGACCCGGCTGCGCGATCTCGGCGACTATGAGGCGGCGCTGCTGATGAAGGCCAAGATCGAGGCCTGCCTGGCCGCCGTAGTCTCCGAGGATGGCGATGACGCCATGACCGGCCCCGCCTCCGGCCTGCTCCGTGACGCGCAGGGCCGCACGGTCGAGAGCTTCGAGCCGGGGATGATCCTGTATCGCCGCGGAATGGGATCGGTGGAGGTTGTGAATCCTTCGGGCGGTGGCAGCCACGCGGCTTTTGCCCGCCGCGCCCTGGAAGCTTGCGCCGTCGGCACCGGCCTGACCTACGATCAGGTCGCCGGCGACCTGACCCAGGCCAACTACTCCTCGCTGCGCGCGGGAAAAATCGAGTTCCGCCGCCTCTGCGAGCAGGTGCAATACGGCATGCTCATCCCGATGCTGGTGCGGCCCATCGCTGATCGCTTCCACGCCCAGGGCGCGCTACTCGGCCTGTGGAGGGCCGAGATGCCGGAGGGCCTGTCTCACGTCCCGCCCGCGCACGAGATGATCGACCCTCTCAAAGACACCACGGCGCTCATCGCCCAGGTCCGCGCCGGCTTTGTGCCGCAGCCCGAGGCGGTTGGTGCCTTCGGCTATGACTTCCGCCAGGTCGTCGAGATGATCCGCGAGGCCAATGCCCTGCTGGACGATGCGGGCCTCTCGCTCGACACGGATCCACGCCGCGTCGCGAAATCCGGCGCCGCGCAGGATGCCGCTCAGCTCGCCGCCATCGAAATCGCCGCCACCGGCGCCGCAGCGCCCCGCGCGGATGACGCAGCCGCCCCGCCAGCCAATGCCGCCACCACCCCAGGAGCATCCCCATGATCGCAGGCGCCTACGACTGGACTGACGACATGCTCAAGATCAAGAGCATGCAGAAGAAGTTCCGCGACAGCTTCAACGGCACCGAGATCAACCCGGCGCGGTGGGAGATCGCGGCCACCGGCGGCGGCATCACCCACAGCGTGGCCGATGGCGCGGTGACCATCTCGACCGGCACCACGCTCGACGACGAGCTGACCCTCACCAGCCGCCCCACCTTCACCATCCCGCTGCGGGTCATGGTGGCGGTGAATATGAGCCAGCGCATCATCGGCCAGTCGGTCTGGATCGAGCTGGTCAGCATCGATCCCACCACCGCCCAGCCGGATGGACGCAGTGCCGCCGCCTGGCGGTTGGATGGGACCAGCGCCACGCTTGCCCACTATGAGGTGGGGAGCGAGGGAGCGCCCCGCCTAGCGACCGCGACGAGCAACACCATCCCCACCACGGTGCCGGCCGGATGGTCGGTGCTGGAACTCGAGCCGACCAATGACGAATGCTACTTTCACGGGCGACTGCTCGACACCACAGCGGCGCGCTCGAACTCCTATGTCCGCCACCAGCAGATCCCCGAGCCCAATGGGCTGTATCGCTTTCGGATCCGGGTGCGAAACCGGCAATTCCTCCATGGCATCTCGGCGGTGGCCAATAACGGCTCCGGCGCCGTGCGCATCACGCGCGCGGCGCATGGCTTTGCCACCAATGACGTGGTGGTGGTGGCCGATGTCTCCGGCGTGCCCGGGGCGAACGGGACCTTCACCATCACGGTGATCGACGCGAACAGCTTCGATCTGGCGGGCTCGACCTTCACCGGCGCTTATCTGAACACCGGCTGGGCCTCGCTCTCGCGCAACCTAGCGCCCGCCTCCAGCACCGACACGAAGGTGCAATTCGTCACCATCGCGGACTATGCCGAGCTAACGACGGAAATCACCGCCGGCCGGGGCCAGTCCGTCGCGGGCCAGGGGCTGGGCGTGAATGTCATCAGCACCGTGCCCCCGACCGTGACCCCAGTGGGCGGCCAGGCGCGCAACACTTCGGGCGCGCTGCCGATCCTGGCGGCGACGGGCTACTCGGCCAACCCTGCTGCGGTGACTACGGCGCGGGGTGTCGATCTGCTGGCGACGCTGATCGGCGCGCTGGTGACCAAGCCCTACGCCATCCCCGAGGCCGACTGGCAGTTCGCCGCGGCCGCGGGTGGCATCGTCAACACCACGGATGTGGTGCTCAAGGCGGCGGCCGCCGCCGGCATTCGCAACTACGTGACCTCGATCGACTTCCGCAATGCCCATGCGACGGTGGCGACCGAGGTGGTCATCAAGGACGGCGCCACGGTGATCTGGCGGCAGCTGCTGCCGGCCGCGATGCCGGCCCCGGTCGAGATCACCTTTCCCACGCCGCTGCGCGGGACTGCCGCCACGGCCGTCAATATCGCCTGCATCACCACTGGCGCGCAGGTCTACGTCAACGCGCAGGGCTTTGCCGCGCCCTGAGGGGTTGCCCAGGAGAACACTTGATGACCGAGCCGATCGAACCGGGCGGGGGCACCCCCGCGCCGGACCAGGATCCTGCGCCCGATCGACTGCCCACCGCTGGGACGTCGATCGTGGCCTGCCGGGCGCTGGCCGCCCCTGTCACGGTGAATCGCGCCACGCGCACCGTCGAGGTGGTGTGGAGCACCGGCGCCCGTGCTCGCAACTTCGTCCCCTCCCTCGGCCTGATCACCGAGGAGTTGGACATGGCCCCCTCCGCCGTGCGGATGGACAGCTTGCGCTCCGGACGCGCCCCTGTGCTGAACGCCCATCGCCGGGGCGATGCGCGCGATGTGCTGGGCCGCGTCACCTCCGCCCGCCTCGAGGCCGGCCGCGGCTACGCCACGCTGCAATTCTCAGCAGCCGCCGATGTCGAACCCGTCTGGCAGCGTATCGCCGATGGCACGCTGCGCGCCGTCAGTGTCGGCTATCGCGTCCACCGCTACGACCAGGCGCCTGACGCCGCCACCGGCCAGACCATCCACCGCGCAGTGGATTGGGAACCATTCGAGATTTCCATCGTGCCCATCCCCGTGGATGCGGCCGCTGTTGTGCGTGGCGAGGAGCCACAGGGCGCTCCCGCCATCGCTCTCGAACCTGCCCTGCCTGACCCCATTCCTTCCGAGGACGACCCCATGCCCGACACCACGCCCACCGCGCAGGCAGAACTGCAGGCGACGCCCGCCCTCATGCCCCAGGAGAACCCCGTGACCACTACGCCTGCCACCCCGCCACCCACCGCGGCCAACACCCCGCCTGAGCCGACCCGCGCCGCCCCGCCCGCACCCGACCTGGACGCCATCCGCGCCGAAGCAGAGCGCGCCGCGGTCGAACGCATCGCCGGCTATGAGCCGGTGCTGGCCGGCGCCCGCGGCCTGGTCACTCCCGACATGCTCGACGCCATGCGCGCGGCTGCCATCCGCGACCGCATCTCCCCCGAGGTGCTGCGCGGTCGTCTGTGGGACGCCTTCGCCCAGAGCGCGCCGCGGCCCTCCTTGCCGGCGCGCCCCGAGACGGGCCCCGGCCAGGACAGCCCCGCCAGCCTGCTCGACGCCATGGCCGAGGCGCTCGCCGCTCGATCCATGCCCGGCTATCAGCCGCCCAGCTCTGGCCCCGGCGCTGGCCGACATGTCGAGTTCATGGGCTGGCGCCCCTCCGACATGATGGGCGAATTGCTCCGCGCCCACGGCGAGCGGAACATCCCCCGCAATCCCACCATCCTGGCCGAGCGCGCCTTTCAGACCACGAGCGACTTTCCGGCGCTGCTCTCGGCCGCCGCCAACAAGATGCTGCTGGCCGCCTATGCCCCGGCCGCGCCGAGCTATCGCCAGATCTTCCTGCGGCGCGACTTCCGGGACTTCAAGCCGCATCGCCACCTCCGTGTGGGGGATTTCCCCACGCTGCTGCCGCTCACCGAGAATGGCGAGGTCCAGGCCGGCACCATGTCGGAAAGCCAGGAGCTGGTCTTTCTGCAGACCTTCGCGCGGCGCATCCGCGTCACGCGACAGATGCTGGTCAATGACGATCTCGGCGCCTTCACCGACTTCGCCGCCGCCATTGGTCGTCGCGTCGCCGATTTCGAGAATGCCACCGCCTATGGCCTGCTCAACTCCGCCAATGGCGATGGTCCGACCCTGACCACGGGCGCGGCACCAGTGTTCGCCACCGGCGCGGCCCGGCTCAACAAGGCCGGGGCCGGCACCGCCCTCGACCTGCCGAACCTGGCGCTGGGTCGTGCCGCGGTGATGCGCCAAAAGACCCTCGACGGCCTGCCCATCGCGGTCGGGTCCCAGATGCGTCTCCTGGTCGGACCCAACCAGGAAATGGCGGCGCGGCAGCTGACCGTCAGCGTGGCGGCAGCGCAGATCGGCAATGCCAATGTCTATGCGGGCTTTGTGCAGCCGCTGGTCGAGCCGCAGATCGGCGCCAATCGCTGGTACCTCTTCTCGGACCCGATTGCGGCCCCCGTCTACGTCTACGGCTACCTGAACGGCGCCGAGGGTCCGCAGGTCACCACGGGGAACGTCCAGGGCGTCGATGGCGTCGAGGTCTCGGTGATCTTCGACTTCGGCGTCGGTGCCATCGACTGGCGCGGCGCCTGGTTCAATCCGGGCACCTGATCCCGACCGCCACCCATCACTCCATCCATCACCAATCCATGCAGAGGCCGCCCCATCGGGCGGTTTCTGCGTTTCTGGAGACCTCATCCCCATGCGCAATTACGTGCAGCCCGGCGACAGCCTGGCGCTTGCCGTCCCCTATGCGAGCGGCGTCACCTCCGGCCAGGGCGTCCTGGTCGGTGCGATCTTTGGCGTGGCCGCCGTCGATGGCGTGCAAAACGCCGTCATCGAGTGCCAGACCAAGGGCGTCTTTGACATCACCAAGCAGCCCGCCCTGGGCATCACCGCGGGTGCGCGGCTCTTTTGGGACGACACCAATCGTCGCCTCACCACCACGGCCACCGGCAATTTCCAGGTCGGCATCGCCAGCCTGGCAGCGCTGGCTGCGGACACCACCGTGCGGGTGTGGCTTAACCGCGTGCCGGCGGTGGGCACATGAGCCCGGTCCTTAAGTCGATGGATCCCAAGGCCACGCGGGGTTACCGCAACCGCAACCCGGGCAACATCGAGCATGTCCCGACCAACAAATGGCAGGGCCTGGCCGAGCCGCCCTCGGATGGGCGGTTCTGCCGCTTCACCAGCCATGAGTTGGGCATCCGGGCCCTGGCCTTGCTGCTGACCACATACCAGGACCGACATCAGCTGCGCACGCCGCGTGCGATCATCTCGCGTTGGGCGCCCAAGGTGGAGAACGACACCGAGGCGTATATCGCCGCGGTGTCGCGGCGGATCGGTGTTGGTCCTGATGAGGCCATCGACCTGCACAGCCACGCGCATCTGCGCCCGCTCGTGGAGGCGATCATCCATCATGAATGCGCCGGGCTGTCCTATCCAGCCGCGGTGATCGATCGCGCGCTCACCCTCGCCGGGGCGCCACCTGCGCCGCCGGTCACCTTGCGTGACGTCGCTGCCATCACCGACACCGGTCGCGGCGCCATGTTGGTCGGCGCGGCGGGTATCGCCACCGCCGTCGTCCAGGCGACTCCTGCCATCCAGGCGCTGGGATCCCTGGCGCCGGCGGTCGCTATCGCGCTGATCGCCGCGGCCGTGATCGGCGTGCTGGCCTGGCGCCTGCGGCGGCCCGCATGAACGCCTTCGCCGAAGCCCTGGCCGTGCTCCACGCCGATCCCAATCTCGGCGAGGACGCGGTCTACCTGCCACCCGGCAATGGCACACCCGTGCCCTGCCGGGTGCTGCGACGCCAGCCCGACCCGCTGGCCGATATGGGCCAGCATCATGTGCGCCAGGTCGGCTGGGTCTTCTCCATCCGCGTCGCGGAGCTGCCCCTACCCATCAAAGGCGCCAAGCTGGAACTGGGCTCGGGCCGGGAGCCCTGGGGCGTCATGCCCTGGGACGGGCTGCGCGATATCTTCGATGTCCAGTTGGATGAGAGCATGCTCACGCACCGGGTTTCCGTCCGGTGAGCGTGCAGGCCGACGCGATCGCTGCCCTGCTCGCATCGCTCCAGGTGGGCATGCCGGCCGGGCACCTCCTCACCCGCGCCACCGGCACACCAGAGACCATTCCGCCCGGCTACGCGCTGGTGACCATCCACCAGGGCGCCTGCGAGGCGGCGGAGCCCATTCTCTCCCCCCTCCAATACGAAATCATCTGGGTCGCCCTCATCACAATTGATGCGGAGAGCGATGCCGTGCGCGACACCGCCATGCAGATCATCGGCGCCCGCCTCTTGGCCGACCCCACCCTCGGTGGCGCGGTGGATTGGGCAGAAATGGCTCTGCCCGAGACGGAAGTGGCTGCCTCCCCAGCGCTGGATGGCATGGGCCAGCAACCGCCGATCTTCGCCGCCACCCTCCCGGTGCGGCTGCACTACCTGGCCGACAGCCCCGCAGGCTGAGCCTCCCCCACCCATCCATCCCCATCCTGCAAGGAGATCGCCGCGATGCCCGTTGGCGCACAAGGCAAAGCCGTCTCGCTGTTCCAGCAGACCGAGGCCACCGAGGGCGTGAAGCCCACCGGCAATTATCGCAAGCTGCCGGTGAAGTCCTTCAGCCTCGCCCCCACCGAAAACATCCAGACCGATGTGGTGCTCTCCAGCCCCGCCACGACACGCGATCCGATGGATCCCTATCGGGACTTCATCGACCTCGCCGGCGATGCGGTGGTGCCGCTGGATCTGACCAATATCGGCCATTGGCTGCGCATGCTGCTGGGTGCGCCCACCAGTTCCGGCACCACCAACTTCACGCATGTCTTTCAATCCGGCTCCAACGCCCTGCCCAGCGCCGCCTTCGAGAAGGTCTATGGCGATGTGACGGGCGCCCATGAGGGCTATCTCGGCGTGCGGGCCAACACCATGAGCCTGCCGGTCCAGCCCAGCGGGGCGGCCGACGTGACCTTCGGCCTGATGGGGCTGAGCTACACGCCCAACCTCACCTCCGTGCCGGGCACCCCCACCACGGCCACCTTCGAGCGGTTCAATCGCTTTCAGGGGAGCGTCCAGCGCAATGCCGCGGCGCTGCCAGCCTTCATGACGGGGACCATCAACTTCTCGAACTCGATGGAGCCCGTGAAGGCCATCCGCAACGACCGCCGCATCGAGGGCATCGATTGGGCCGAACCCAGCGCCACCTTCGAGGGCACGGTCCGGCTCACCACGGCCAACGCTACCATCCTGACGGATGCCATCGCCGGCACGCCCTGCTCGTTCAGCTACGCGCTGACGATCAGCGGCACGAAGTCGCTGACCATCTTCCTGCCGCGCATGACGCTGACCCCGACCGGCCCACGGCTGGAGGGGCCGATGGGGATTGATATCCCAGTCCGCGGCACCGGCAGCTTTGATACGACCGCCGCGTGCATGATGCGCGCGACGCTGCTCAACCAAACCGCCACCTA
>NZ_JAIEQY010000023.1 GCF_019747315.1 Roseococcus sp.
ATGACCTTGCCACGGCCGACGGTGAAGCTGACGCCGTCCACGGCCTTGACCACGCCGGCGCGGGTGAAGAAATGCGTCCGCAGGTTGCGGACTTCGAGAGTGGCGCTCATCGGAAAGAGCCTCCGGCGGCTGGGGCCCCATGTCTCAAGATGGGCGGCCCCAGACCCCATCTTATAAAAAGGGGTCTGGGGCCCCCGGCCCCAGCCGCCGGAGGCCACTTTTCTTTCTGTCCCATCACTTTTTCAGCCTGGGATTGAGCACGTCGCGCAGATGATCCCCCATCAGGTTGATGCTCACGATCGTCACCAGCAGCGCGATGCCCGGATAGAAGCTGATCCAGTATTTCCCGCTCAGCATGTACTCATACCCATTTGCGATCAGCAGCCCGAGCGAGGGCTCGGTGATCGGCACGCCGAGGCCGAGGAAGGAGAGCGTCGCCTCCAGCGCGATGGCGCGCGCGATCTGGATCGTGCCCACCACGATCAGCGGCGGCAGGCAATTGGGCAGCAGATGCCGGAACAGGATGCGCGAGGTCGGCAGCGCCAGGCACTGCGCCGCCTCGATGTACTCGCGCCGCCGCTCGACCAGGGCCGAGCCGCGCACCGTGCGCGCGTAATAGGCCCATTCCACGATCACCAGCGCGATCACGACATTCATGATGCCCTTGCCCAGGAAGGCCAGGATCATCAGCGCGGCGAGGATGGTCGGGAAGGAAAGCTGCAGGTCCACCAGCCGCATGATCACGCTGTCGGTCCGCCCGCCCGCATAGGCCGCGAGCAGCCCGAGCGAGGCGCCGACCAGGCAGGCGATCAGCGCCGAACCCACGCCCACGGTCAGCGAGATGCGCAGCCCGTAGATGATGCCCGAGAGCATGTCGCGCCCCTGATCATCCGTGCCGAGCCAATGGACCATGCCGCCGCTGCCCACCGCCCCCGGCTCCAGCCTGCCATCCATGATGTCGAGCTGGGCGAGGTCATAGGGGTTCTGCGGCGTGATCCAGGGCGCGAAGATCGCCAGCAGCGCGATGATGGTGAAGACCACCAGCCCGCCGACCGCGATCTTGCTCGCCATGAATTCCGAGACGAAGCGGCGGAAGGGCGTTTCTTCCTTCACGGCCGCGGGCGCGGCCAGCGTCACGTCGCTCATGCCTTGCCCTCCAGCCGGACGCGGGGATCGAGCGCGGAATAGAGCAGGTCCACGATCAGGTTGATGGTGATGAACATGACCACGATGATCATGAGGTAGGCCACGATCACGGGGCGATCGAGCACATTGATGCTGTCGATGATCAGCTTGCCCATGCCAGGCCAGGCGAAGACGCTCTCCGTCACGACCGAGAAGGCGATGGTGGAACCGAGCTCCAGCCCGACCACGGTGACCACCGGGATCAGGATGTTCTTGAACACATGCACGAAGGTGACGCGCGCGGGCGAAAGCCCCTTGGCGCGCGCGAATTTCACATAATCCATCAGCATCGTCTCCCGCACGCCGGAACGCGTGAGGCGGATCACGAGGCTGATCTTGAAAAGTGCCAGGTTGATCGCCGGCATGAGCAGATGCGACAGCCCGTTCCCCGTCAGGAAGGACCATTGCAGCCCCAGGAAATACGCCGTCTCGCCCCGCCCGGTGGAAGGCAGCCAGCCGAGCTGCACGGCGAAAACCATGATGAGCATCAGCCCCACCCAGAAGGTGGGCAGCGAGAAGCCCAGGATGCTGCCGGCCATGATCGCCTTGGAGCCCACGCTGTCCGGCTTGAGGCCCGCATACATGCCAAGCGGCAGCCCGATCAGCACGGAGATGAACATCGAGCCGAAAGCGAGTTCCAGCGTCGCCGGCATCTTCTGCAGGATGAGCTGCAGCGCCGGCTCGTTATAGACGAAGCTGCGGCCGAGATCGCCCTGCAGCGCGCGCCAGACGAAGACGCCGTATTGCTCCCAGAGCGGGAGGTCGAGGCCGAGGGCCTGGATCGCGCGCTCGCGCTCCATCTGGTCGGCGTCCGGCGAGATCAGGATCTCCACCGGGTCGCCCACGGCATAGACGCCGACGAAGACGATCATGCTCATCGCGATGAGCACGAGGAAGGACTGGGAAATCCGCCGCAGCAGATAGACGGTCATCGGGGACGGATATCCTGCGCGCGGGTGAGTTCATCGGTGCGCGAAGCGTGCTGGAGGTTGCGCCGCATCGCCCAGATATTGGTCTGGATGTAGAGCGGCACGATGGCCACGTCCTCGAAGGCCGCGCGCTGTGCCGCGATGAGCAGTTGCTCGCGCCGGGCGTCGTCGATTTCGCGCAGCGCGACCTCCAGCTGCGCGTCAATCGCGCGATTGCTGTAGCGGCCACGGTTGCTTGCACCCCAGCCGCGCTCGCGATCCGGCGTCGCGATCAGGTTGCGCAGCGGATGCGAGCCCTCGGGGTTGGAACCCCACCCGATGAGGAAGGACGAGAACTCACCCCGCCCTGCCCGCGCCACGAAGGTGGTCCAGGGCTGCGCCTCGACGGCCGTGCGCACGCCGATGCGCGTCCACATCTGGCCGATGGCCTGGATCACGCGGCCATCATTGGGGTAGCGGTCATTGGGACCATGCAGGGTGATGCGGAAGCCCTGGGGGAAGCCGGCCTCGGCCAGCAAGCGGCGCGCGGCCTCGGGGTCGGGCCGCTGGGCCGGGAAATCGGCGATGAAGGAGAAGACGCCGGGCGGGAAGAACTGCGCCGTCGGCGTGCCCGCACCCTCCATCACCCTGTCTACGATGGCCTGGCGGTCGATCGCCATGGAAAGCGCGCGCCGCACCCGGATGTCGCGCAGCGGGTTGCGCGGGAGGGGGCGGCCTTCCGCATCGGTCACGAAGGGCGAGGCCTCGTCGCGGTGGTGGTCGAAGCTCAGATAGATCAGCCGCAGGCCCGTCACTTCGCTCATGGCCAGGCGCTGGTCGCCGCGCAGGCGCGTGAGGTCGGCCGTCGGCACCTGGTCGATAAACTCCACATCGCCCGCCAGCAGGGCGGCGGTGCGGGCGCTGTCATTGGTGATCATGCGGTAGTTCACGCGGGCGAAGGCCGGGCGCTCACCGAAATACTGGTCGTTGCGCTCGAACTCGATGCGGTCGCCCATGCGGTGGCTGACCATGCGGTAGGGGCCGGTGCCGATGGCCGCGCGGCCGGCGTTGAAATCCTCGGTGGTGACGCCCTGATGGGTCTCGCGGTCGAGGATGTACAGGTTCGTCATGTCTTGCGGCAGCAGGGGGTAGGGGCCGTTGGTGGTGATGCGCAGCGTGTGGCTGTCCACCACTTCCACATTGCGCATGGGGCGCACGAAGGCCGCGAAGCTGGAGGGGCTGTTGGGCACATTGGGCACGCGCTGGAAGGTGAAGGCCACATCCTCGGCGGTGAATTCACTGCCATTGTGGAAGCGCACCCCGCGGCGGAGCTTGAACTCCCAGACATCGGGGGCGATGGCCGTCCAGCTCTCGGCCAGGCCGGGCACCATGCGGGACTGGCCATCGGTGTTGATGAGCCGGTCGAAAATCATGCTGGCGACGGCATTATTGGGCGAAAGCTGGTGAAAATGTGGGTCGATCGAGGTAACCGGCGCACCCACTGCCATGTTGAGATTCTGCGCGCCGGCAGGCGCCGCGAGCGAGAGCGCACCCAGCAGGGCAAGCGCGCGGAGGGACCAGGCCATGAATTCGTCTCCCGGGGGGCGCAAAGGAAGCGCGGTGTTTAGCAGCAAGATTACCGGAGAAGCTAGGTCGCGCATGGCTTTATTGCGGAGGGCATCCGGCGCGCGGCACGATCCTGTCGCAGCCCTGGGGGCGCCTGCCGCATTCCGTGGCAGGGGCTGCCCCCTGCGCCGTAAGGGGAGGCATTTCGCCGGCTTTTGTGGTAGCCAGCCGAAATGAATGCCCCGCCGCCCGCCCTCGAGGCCCCGACCATCCCGCCCCGGCCGGACAAGCTGGCGCCCCCGCCACCCTCGAAGCGCCGCCCCTTCCGGCCCTTTGGCGGGCTGCTGCGCGCGCTGTTGCTCCTGGCCGGCGTGGCCGTGCTGGGTGGGGGCGTGGCCGCGTACGGGCTCTACCGCACGCTGGAGGCGGGACTGCCGGATTACCGCTGGCTCGCCGATTATTCGCCCCCGCAGATGAGCCGCATCTATGCCGGCGACAGCCGCCTGATGGCCGAGCTCGCCGCCGAACGCCGCGTCTTCGTACCGATCGAGGCCATCCCGCGCCGCCTGCAACAGGCCTTCATCGCCGCCGAGGACCAGAATTTCGAAAGCCACCGCGGCGTGGACCCGGTGGCGGTGATGCGCGCCATCATCACCAATATTGAGCAATATGGCAGCGGCCGGCGCATGGTGGGCGCTTCCACCATCACCCAGCAGGTCGCGAAGAACATGCTGGTCGGCAGCGACCGCACCGTGCTGCGCAAGGCGCGCGAGGCGCTGCTGGCCATGCGGCTGGAAAATGCCCTGCCGAAATCGCGCATCCTGGAGATCTACCTGAACGAGATCTTCCTGGGCGCCCAGGCCTATGGCGTGGCCGCCGCCGCCCAGGCCTATTTCAACAAGTCGCTGGAAGAGCTGACCATTTCGGAAATGGCCTTCCTCGCCGCCCTGCCCAAGGCGCCCAACAACTACAACCCGCTGCGCTTCCCCGAACAGGCCCGCATCCGCCGGGACTGGGTGCTGGAGCGCATGCTGGAGGAGCGCGTGATCACCGCGCAGGAGGCCAGCGCCGCCCGCGCCGAGACCATCCTGGCCCGGCCCTTCCGCCGCCCCGAGGTCGTCCCCGTCGGGGGTCATTTCACCGAGGATGTGCGCCGCGAACTGATCTCCCGCTTCGGGCAGGAACAGACGCAGGGCGGGGGCCTGGTGGTCCGCACCAGCCTCGAACCTGCCCTGCAAGCGGCGACTGAGGTGGCGCTGCGCAACGGCCTCCTCGCCTACGACCGCCGCCGCGGCGGCTGGCGCGGCCCGCTGGCCAAGAGCGCGCATGCCGCGACGGAATGGCTGCCCGCGCTGGAGGCCTTCGGCCGTCCGCCTGGCATGTTGCCGGAATGGCGCCAGGCCGTGGTGCTCGAAATCCGCGAGCGCGAAGCGCGCGTCGGCTGGTTCGTGCGCGCCCATCTCCGCGCACCCGCCGAGCCGCGCACCGGCACCATCCTGCTGGAGGACCTGGCCTGGGCCCGCCCCGTGCTGCCGAGCCAGGGCAACCAGCCGGTGCGTCTGGGCAATGCGCCGCGCCGCCTCTCGGACGTGCTGGCCCTGGGCGATGTCATCATGGTGGAGCCCGCCGCCACCGCCGCGCCCACCGCCGCCGGCGCCACCCCGCCCCGCGCGCCGGCCGCCGCGGCGCGGGCCGATCGCGTGCTGCTGCGCCAAATTCCGGAGGTGGAGGGCGCCGTCGTGGCGCTCGATCCCAACACCGGCCGCGTGCTCGCCATGTCCGGCGGCTGGAGCTTCGAGCGCAGCCAGTTCAACCGGGCGAGCCAGGCGATGCGCCAGCCCGGCTCCTCCTTCAAGCCCTATGTCTACATCGCGGCGCTGGAGCAGGGCATCCCGCCCAACCAGCGCTTCCTGGATGGCGGCGTGGAGGTCGCGACCCCCCAGGGTGTCTGGCGGCCGGGCAATTACGGCGGCGGGTCTTCCGGCGGCTATGTCACCATGCGCAACGCGCTGGAGCGCAGCCTCAACCTCGTCACCGTGCGACTCGCGCAGGAGGTGGGGATGGACCGCGTGGCCGAGACCGCCGCCCGCTTCGGCGTGATCGAGAACATGCCGCGCTTCCTCTCCATGAGCCTGGGTGCCGGCGAGACGACCGTGCTGCGCCAGGCCGCCGCCTATGCCAGCTTCGTCAATGGCGGCCGCCGTGTGGAGCCCACGCTGGTCGACAGCGTGCAGGACCAGCGCGGCCGCGTCATCTGGCGCAGCACCAACCGCGACTGTGCCGCCTGCGCCGGCGGGCCCGAGGGCGGGCCGCCCCGCTTCACCGATAATCGCCGCCAGATCGCCGATCCCATCGCCGCCTTCCAGATCACCAGCATCCTGCAGGGTGCCGTGCAGCGCGGCACCGGCGGCCGTGCGGGCGCGGGGCTCAACCGGCCCATCGCCGGCAAGACCGGCACGACGGATGACTACAAGGACAATTGGTTCGTGGGCTTCACGCCGGACATCGTGGTGGCCGTCTGGGTCGGCTATGATGACCCCCGCACCCTCGGCCAGGGTGAGACGGGCGGCACCAATGCCGCGCCCATCTTCCGCGAGGTGATTGCCGCGGCCCTGCAAGGCAGCCCGGCCGTGCCTTTCCGCGCGCCGCCCGGCGTGGCGCTGGTCCGCATCCAGACCGATCGTGGCGAGACCATCCTGGAGGCCTTCCGCCCCGGCACCGAGAATGCGGCCACCGTGCCCACCGAAATGCCCTCCGGCGCCGCTGCCCGGGTGGACAGCGGACTTGGGGGGCTCTACTGAACGCGAATGCGCGCAGACGCCCTCCAGCTCCAAGAGCAGATCACCGCCTCGGTGTCCCTGCTGAGGAGGCATCTTTGACTGGGATGCTTCCCTCATTCGCCTCGCTGAACTGAACGCGAAGGCCGAAGACCCCGCCCTGTGGAATGACGCCACCGAGGCCACCAAGCTGATGCGCGAGCGCGGCAAGCTTGTGGACCAGGTCGAAGGCGTGCAGCGCCTCGAACGCGCCGTCGCCGACGCGCTCGAACTCATCGAGATGGCCGAGGCCGAGAGCGATGGCGCCACTGCCGACGCCGCCGTGGCGGACCTGATCTCCTTCGCCGCCGAAGCCAAGCGCCGTGAGATCGAAAGCCTCCTCTCGGGCGAGGCCGACCCGAACGACGCCTATATCGAAGTCAATGCCGGTGCTGGCGGCACCGAGGCGCAGGACTGGGCAGAGATGCTGATGCGCATGTACATGCGCTGGGCCGAGCGCCGCGGCTATAAGGTGACCCTCACCGAACAATCCGAAGGCGAGGAGGCCGGCATCAAGTCCGCCACCCTCCAGGTGACCGGCGACAACGCCTTTGGCTGGCTGAAGACCGAGACTGGCGTGCACCGCCTGGTCCGCATCAGCCCCTTCGGCGGCAATGACAAGCGCCAGACCAGCTTCGCCAGCGTCTATGTCTATCCGGTGATCGACGACAAGATCGAGATCGAGATCAACCCGGCCGACATCAAGACCGACACCTTCCGCGCCTCGGGCGCCGGCGGGCAGCACGTGAACAAGACCGAATCCGGCGTGCGCTTCACCCACTTGCCCACCGGCATCGTCGCCGCCTCCACGCAGGACCGCTCGCAGCACCGCAACCGCGTCATCGCGATGGATATGCTGAAGGCGCGGCTCTACGAACTGGAACTGCGCAAGCGCGAAGCCATCAGCGACGGCATCGAGGCCGGCAAGACCGATATCGGCTGGGGGCACCAAATCCGGAACTACGTGCTGCAGCCCTATCAGCTGGTGAAGGACCTCCGCTCGGGGCTGGAGAAGGGCAATCCCTCCGCCGTGCTGGATGGGGATCTGGATGACTTCATGGCGGCTGCCCTGGCGGCGCGCGTGGGAACCACCCGGTCGGATGCGAGTGCCAACGCGCGGTGATGAGGGGCTCCGCCCCTCAAGCTCCCCGGCAGGAACCTTAGGTTCCTGCACCTCCCCAATATGAAGTGGCTCAAGGCGCCGGTCCGGCTGCCGGTGGGCATACGGGTCTACGCCATTGGCGATGTCCATGGATGCGCTGGCAAGCTCCAGGAACTGCACAACAAGATCCGCGCGGACCTCACGGAAAACCCTACCTCCCGCGCGCTGCTCATCCACCTCGGCGATTTCATCGATCGCGGTCCGGACAGCGCGGGCGCCATTGACCTGGCGTTGGGCTTCGACGCCTGCCCGATGGTCAATCTCTGCGGCAACCACGAAGCCACGCTCGTCGCCGCCCTCGATGGCGATGCGCCCAGCGCCACCGACTGGATGTATTACGGCGGCCGCGAGGCGCTCACGAGCTGGGGCCTGGCCGAACACGCCCCGCGCGAGACCTGGGTCACGGGCATCCCCGCCCGCCACATCGCCTTCCTCCGCAGCCTCAGCCTCTCACACCGCGTCGGTCCCTATTTCTTCGCCCATGCCGGCGTGCGGCCCGGCATCCCGCTCGACGCCCAGGCGCCCGACGACCTGATGCGCATTCGCGGCGCCTTCCTCGACAGCGAGGCCGATCACGGCGCCTTCATCGTCCATGGCCACACGCCCGTGCGCGAACGCGTGGCCGATCTGCGCGAGAACCGCATCAACCTCGACACCGGCGCCGTCTTCGGCGGCGTGCTGACCTGCGGCGTCTTCGAGGAAGACCGGATCGGCCTGATGACGGCATGAAAAAAGGCCCGGCGGATTGCTCCGCCGGGCCCCGGTTTAGGCATTGCTGGTGGCGTCGCCGCCTTCAGCCAGGCACCCCGGTTCGCGGGGCGGTCATCCAGGCCATGGAAACGGCGTCGGCCAAGCTGCAATGAGACACTGGATCACCTCCTTTCGGTTGTTGACCCCTTCACGCTGACGATCCGCCGCGCGCCGCGCAAGCAAAATCGACGATCAGCCCCCGCGCACCTGGCCGCGCAGCATGTGCTTCTGGATCTTGCCCGTGCTCGTCTTGGGCAATTCGCTGAACACCACCCGCTTCGGCGCCTTGAAGCCGGCCAGGATGGTCCGGCAATGCGCGATGATCTCGGCCTCCGTCGCGGTGACGCCCGCGCGCAGCTCGACGAAGGCGCAGGGCACCTCGCCCCATTTCTCATCCGGCTGCGCCACCACGGCGGCAAGGGCCACGGCGGGATGCTTGTAGAGCGCGTCCTCCACCTCGATGGAGGAGATGTTTTCCCCGCCCGAGATGATGATGTCTTTCGAGCGGTCGCGCAGCTGGATGTAGCCATCCGGGTATTTCACCGCGAGGTCGCCCGAATGGAACCAGCCGCCGGCGAAGGCGGCGTCGGTCGCGGCCTGGTCCTTGAAGTAGCCCTTCATCACGACATTGCCGCGGAACATCACCTCGCCCATCGCCACGCCATCGGCCGCCACGGGCTCCATGGTGGCGGGGTCCATCACATCGAGCCCTTCCAGCGGCACATAGCGCACGCCCTGCCGCGCCATGAGCTTCGCCTGCTCGGCGGGGGGCGCGTTGTTCCAGTCCTCATGCCATTCATTGGTAACGGCGGGGCCATAGACCTCGGTCAGCCCATAGACATGCAGCACCGCGAAGCCGGCCGCGCGCATCGCGGCCAGCACGGCCTCGGGCGGCGGCGCGCCGGCGACGACGAAGGTGACGGAGCCGGGCAGCGCGCGCGTCTCGGCCTCCGGCGTGGCCAGCAGCGTGCCCATGACGATGGGCGCGCCGCACATATGCGTGACACCATGTTCCGCGATCAGCGACCACATGGCGGCACCCCGCACCGCGCGCAGGCAGACATGCGTGCCCGCCATCGCCGTGATGGTCCAGGGGAAGCACCAGCCATTGCAGTGGAACATCGGCAGCGTCCAGAGATAGACCGGATGCCTGCCCATCCCCGCCGAGAGCACATTGCCGATGGCCAGCAGCTGCGCGCCGCGATGATGATAGACCACGCCCTTGGGCTTGCCCGTCGTGCCCGAGGTGTAGTTCAGCGCGATCGCGTCCCATTCGTCGCGCGGCAGCGGCCAGGCGAATTCCTCGCTGCCTTCG
>NZ_JAIEQY010000219.1 GCF_019747315.1 Roseococcus sp.
CGGCTCGTATGGGAACTGGCGGATGAGGTGGGATTCGAACCCACGATAGGCTTTTGACCTATACGCACTTTCCAGGCGCGCGCCATCGACCACTCGGCCACCCATCCAGCGCGCCCCTCCTTACGGCGGGCCGCGCCGCCGGGCAAGGGGCTTCAGAAATCGCTCACCCGTCCCTTCCGTTCCCAGTCATTGTAGCGCGTGGGCTCGGGCCCGCTCGGGCCCCCATCCTCGACCGCGGGTGCCGCCGGCGGCCGCTTCGGGCGGTTCAGCTGCGTCAGCGGCGGGGCGGTGCGGGGCTTGCCCCCAGAGGGGCTCTCAGCGAGGGGGGGCTTTTCTTCGTCGGTCATCCTCCCGATGTGGGGCGGAAAGAGGATTGGTGGAAGATGCTCAAGACCTTCATTCTGCTGGGCGGCCTCACCGCGTTCTTCATGGTGGTGGGCTACGCGCTGGGCGGCGAGGCCGGGGCCACCATGGCCCTTGTCATGGCGGGCGGCATGAACCTCTTCGCCTGGTGGGGGAGCGATCGCATGGTGCTGCGCATGCACAACGCCCAGCCGGTGACCGAGGCCGAGGCGCCGCAGCTCTACCGCATGACGGCCGATCTCGCGGCCCGCGCCGGCATGCCCATGCCCGCGCTCTACATCATCCATGAGGAGCAGCCCAACGCCTTCGCCACCGGCCGCAGCCCCGAGCGCGGCGCCGTCGCCGTCAACACCGGCCTGCTCGACCTGATGACGCAGCAGGAGGTGGCGGGCGTGGTCGCGCATGAGCTGGCGCACATCAAGAACCGCGACACGCTGATCATGGCGGTGACGGCGACACTGGCGGGCGCCATCGGCTTCCTCGCACAGTTCGGCATGATGATGGGCCGGGGTCGGGAGAGCCGGCCCAACCCGATCGCGATGATCCTGATGATGATCCTGGCCCCCATGGCCGCCATGCTCGTGCAGATGGCGATCTCCCGCGCGCGCGAGTTCGAGGCCGATGCCGAGGGCGCGCGCATCTGCGGCGATCCCTCCTGGCTCGCCAATGGCCTGGCCAAGCTCGAACGCGGGAAGATCGGCCATGTGAACCAGACGGCCGAGGCCAATCCGGGCAGCGCACACATGTTCATCATCAACCCGCTCTCGGGCCTCAGGATGGACCGCCTCTTCGCCACCCATCCGCCGACGCAGGAGCGCATCGCCCGCCTCATGGCCCTGGGCCCGATGCGCGGCGCGCCCGCGGTCGCGGCCCCCATGAGCACTTCGAGGGGCGCCTCGCCCTGGTCCGCCCCGCCCAAGCGCAACCCTTGGGCATGAGCGCGGGGCGCTGCCCTCCCCCGGGGCAAAGCTTCCGATTCTGACAAGGACGTAATGCTTTCCGGGCTGTCGCGCCCGTGCCTGCATGGCATGCTGCCCGCCACATACATGCAGGAGGCGAGATGTTCCGCAGGGGTTTGGCCGCGCTACTCGGCGCCGGATTGATCAGCAGCGCCGCGCTGGCGCAGACCGCAACCCCCGCCATCCCGGCAGGCCCTCGCATCGCCATCACGGCGGTCACGCAGCCCTTGCCGACGCAGCCGCAATACATCCTGGTGGACCAGCGCCTGATCCGCGACGGCCTGCGGGAGCGCAGCGGCGGCCGCATCGAGGTGACGCTGGCCAGCCACGCGGAACGCAACCTGGGCGGCGCGGAAATCGTGCGCCTGGTGCGCGCCGGTCAGGCCGAGATCGGCGCCGGCACACTCTCCACCCTCTCGGGCGACGTGCCCATCCTGGATGGCGTGGACCTCTCGGGCCTCGCGCCCGACATCGCGCTGGCCCGCCGCATCGCGGACGCGATGACGCCCGTCGCCAACCGGGACCTGGAGCGCTTCGGCACGCGCATCCTGGCCATGTATCCCTTCCCGGCGCAGGTGGTGTTCTGCCGGGCACCCTTCACCTCGCTCGCGGATCTGCGCGGGCGGCGGGTGCGCACCTTCGGCAACAGCCTGGTGGATTTCTTCAACGCGGTCGGCGCGCAGCCGACCTCGATCGGCTTCCCCGAGGTGTATTCGGCGCTGGAGCGCGGCGTGGTGGATTGCGCCATCACCGGCACCGGCTCGGGCGTCGCCGCCCGCTGGCCCGAGGTCGCCACCCATATCAGCGACATGCCGGTGAGCTGGGCGGTCGCCGCCTATATCGTGAACGTCGCCTGGTGGAACCGCCAGGACCCGGCGGTGCGCGCCCTGCTGGAGCAGACCTTCCGCGAGGTGGCCGACGCCCAATGGGCGCTGGGTGCCGCCGCCACGCGCGACGGCATCGATTGCGCCATTGGCAACCGCGAGGGCTGCCGCATCCACACCATGGCCACCCGCCCGATGACCGAGGTGAAGGCCAGCGACGCCGACCGCGCCGAGACGCGCCGCATCTTCGAGCAGGTGGTGCTGCCCGGCTGGGTGCGCCGCTGCGGCGCGCGCTGCGGCGAGATCTACAACCAGACCGTCGCCCCGCTCTCCGGCGTACGGTTCGGCGGGTAAGTGCTTCGGGCGGCGACGCTGCTGCGCCGCGGGGTCGCTGGGCTCGCGGCGGGCATGGCCTGGGTGGCAGGGTGGAACTACATCGCCTGCGCGCTCTTCATCACGGGCGATGTCCTGGGGCGGAACCTGTTCGGCGTGTCCTCGGCCGCGACGGTCGAGATCACCGGCTACATGCTGGCCTGCGGCATCGCCTGGGGGTTGGCGCATACGTTGGCCTGCCGGGCGCATATCCGGGTGGATGTGCTGGTGACCCGGCTGCCGGTCCGGCTGCGCGCGCCCCTGCACATCTTCTCCCTGCTGCTGCTGGCGGGCTTCGCCCTTTTCATCGCCTGGGCCGCCTGGGCTTTGGTGGATGAGAGCGCGCTGTTCGACGCGCATGACAATTCGGCGCTGCGCGTGCCGCTGATCATCCCGCAGGGCATCTGGGCGGTCGGCATCTCGGCCTTCGTGCTGATGTGCGCGGTGCTGCTGCTGGAATCGACGCTGGCGCTGCTGACCGGCGAGGGCGAGCGGCTGGACGGCCTGCTCGGCTCCCGCACCCTGCATGACGAGACCGAGGAAGCGCTGGAGGCGGTGGCCATGGCGCGGGGGCAGAAGACTTGATCGCCATCGTCTTTCTGCTCGGCCTGCTCGGCGTGTTCATTGTCTCCGCCGCGGCCGGCGGCCAGGCGCTGCCCATCGCCGAGATCCTGATGCTGATCGGCGTCTTCGTCATCTTCTTCAGCTCGGGCGTCTATATCGCGGCCGTGCTGGGCGTGCTGGCCTTCCTGACGGGATTCATGTTCAGTGACCGGCCCTGGTGGAACTTCGCGGGGCAGACGCTCTGGGGGCCTTCCTCGAACTTCGTCCTCGTCGCCGTGCCGCTCTTCCTGCTGATGGGCGAGATCCTGCTGCGCGCCGGGCTGAGCGACCGGCTGTATCGCGCACTCAATGTCTGGCTGAACCGGCTGCCGGGCGGCCTGCTGCACACCAACATCGTGAGCTGCGCCGTCTTCAGCGCCATCAGCGGATCGAGTGTGGCGACGGCCGCCACCATGGGCTCGGTGGCGCTGCCCTATTTCCAGGGCTCCGCCTACAACCAGCGCTGGGTGCTGGGCTCGCTGGCGGCCGGCGGGGCGCTCGGCAACCTGATCCCGCCCGGCATCACCTTCATTATCTATGGACTGATCACCGAGACCTCGGTGGGGCAGCTCTACATCGCCGCCCTCCTGCCCTCCATGCTGGTGACGGGCCTGTTCCTGCTGCTGATCGCGGTGCATGGGCTGCGCCACCCGATGGAGAAGCCGCCCAAGCTGCCGCTCGCCATGAAGATCGCGGCGCTGCGGGATCTCGTGCCCACCATGCTGCTGATCTTCCTCGTCCTCGGCTCGATCTATGCGGGCTGGGCGACACCGACCGAAGCCGCGGCGCTGGGTGTCACGGGCGCCATGTTCTTCGCGGCGCTCGAGAAGAAGCTCTCATTCCGGATGCTGCACGCCTCGGCCGAAGCCACGGCGCGCAACACGGCACTGCTCGGCCTCATCATCTTCGGCGCCTATCTGCTGAACTACATCCTGACGACCATCAACGTCCCCCAGGCGCTGGCCGGGCTGATCGCGGACCTGCCCTTGCCGCCCTGGGCCATCATGCTCTGCATCATCGGGCTGTATTTCGCGCTCGGCACCTTCATGGAGGGCTTCTCCATGATCATCACGACGGTGCCGGTGGTGTTCCCGATCGTCGTCGCACTGGGCTATGATCCGATTTGGTTCGGCGTGATCGTGACCATGCTGGTCGAGATCGCGCAGATCAGCCCGCCCGACGGCACGGTGATGTACGTGCTGCAGGGGATGCGGCCCAAACCGGGGCCGATCACCGACGTCTTCGTGGGCGTCATGCCATTCCTGCTCGCCTATCTGGCGGCGGTCGTGCTCCTGCTGATATTCCCCGAGATCGCGCTCTGGTTGCCGCGAATCCTCTCCTGACCCTTCGGAGCCTTTCCATGTTCAGACGCATGCTTCTCCTTGCCGCCGCGCTTGTCGCGTCCCCCGTCCTGGCGTCCGCGCAGACGCCGCAGCCGGGCTTCGAGCGCCCCATCCGCATCATCGTCCCCATCGCGCCCGGCGGCGGCACGGACGTCTTTGCGCGGCTGCTGGCGGAGATCGTGGGCAGCTCGCTCGGCCAGCCCATCGTGGTGGAGAACCGGCCCGGCGCCTCCTCCACCATCGGCACGCAATTCGTGGCCGAGCAGCGGGCGGATGGCACCACGCTGCTCTTCACCGCGAACGCGCCGATCACCGCGGCACCGCATGTGATGAACGTGCGCTACACGCTGGACCAGCTGGACCCCATGTTCATCGTCGGCCACACCGGCTTCACCCTCTGCGTCCGGCAGGACAGCCCGATCCAGACGGCGCAGCAGCTGATCGCCGCCATGCGCGCCGCGCCCGGCCGCTTCACCTACGGCACCGATGGCGTGGGCGGGAACATGCACCTGGCCGCCGAGCGCGTCTTCAAGGCACTGGGCATCGAGGCGACCATGGTGCCCTTCCAGGGTGCCGCGCAGACGCTGACGGCCTTCTCCGGCGGCCATATCGACCTCTATGGCGGCTCCATCGCCGTCGCCATGCCGGCCATCCGCGATGGCCGCGCCCGCTGCCTGATCCTCACGCAGCGCGCCCAGCATCCGGAGGTGCCCACCGGCTCCGGCCTCGATGCGCTCGGCATCCCCAATGAGGAGACGCTGATCTGGTGGGGCATGCTGGCGCCCAAGGGCCTTCCGGCCGATCGCCGGGCCGCGCTGATGACCGCCTTCGAGGCCGCCTGGCGCACCGAGCGCTTCCAGACGCAGCTCGCCCGCTCCGGTGTCACGCCGGTGTTCCGCGACAGCGCGGGTTCGGCCGCGCTGATCAGCAGCGAGAGCGAGGCGCTGGGCCGCGTCGCGCGCCAGGTCGGCATCGAGCGGCAGCGCTGAGATGGAAGCGCGACCCGTCCGCATCGCCGTCGATATCGGCGGGACCTTCACCGACCTGCAGATCCTCGACGCGCGCCACGGCCGGGTCGTCGCCTGGAAAACCCCCACCACGCCGGCCGACCCCTCCGAGGGGTTGATGACCGGCGTGCGCGAGGCGGCGGAGCGCTTCGGCTTCACCCTCGCCGATGTCGGCATGCTGCTGCATGGCACGACCATCGCGACCAATGCCGTGCTGGAGCGCAAGCTCGCGCGCGGCGTGCTGCTGACGACGGCGGGCTTCGAGGATGTGCTGGAAATCACCCGCCACTTTCGGCGGGACGTCTATGGCCTGGCGCCCGACCCGCTGCCCTGCCTGATCGAGCGCGATATGCGCCTCGGCGTGGTGGAACGCCTGCGCGCCGATGGCAGCGTGGAGACGCCGCTCGGCGATGTCTCGGCCGTCATCGCGCGGCTGAAGGCGCTGAAGCCCGAGGCCATCGCCATCGGCCTGCTGCATGCCTATGCCAACCCCGCGCATGAGCTGGCGCTGCGCGCTGCCGTGCAGGCCGCGCTGCCGGATGTGCCCATCAGTCTCTCCAGCGAGATCAGCCCGGAGATCCGCGAATACGAGCGCCTCTCCACCACCGTGCTGAACGCGCTGCTGATGCCGGTGGTGCAACGCTACCTCGCGCGGCTGGAAGGCCGCGTGGGGGAGGGCGGCTTCGCGCCGCGCATCTTCCTCGTCCAGTCCAATGGCGGCATGTGCAGCCTGCGCCGCGCCGCCGAACAGCCCGCGCGACTGCTGCTCTCCGGCCCCTCCGGCGGCGCGCTGGCGGCCGAGCGGCTTTCGCGTCGCCTCGCGCGGCCCAACCTGGTCGCCGTGGATATGGGCGGCACCAGCTTCGATGTGAGCGTGGTGCAGGATCACCGCATCGGCCTTGTCACTCAGGGCGAGGTGGACCGGCTGCCGGTGCGCCTGCCCATGGTGGAAATGCGCACCATCGGCGCGGGCGGCGGTTCCATCGCCGCCGTGGACGCCTCTGGCCGCCTGACTGCCGGGCCGCGCAGCGCGGGCGCGCGCCCCGGCCCGGTCTGCTATGGCCGCGGCGGCACGCTGCCGACCGTGACGGATGCCAATGCCGTGCTGGGCCGCTTCGATCCCGACTTCTTCCTGGGCGGCGCTATGGCGCTGGAACTGGACGCGGCGCGTGCCGCCATGGCCGAGCATGTGGGGAAGCCGCTCAACCTGCCGGTCGAGGAAGCGGCCGAGGGCGTGATGCGCGTGACCAACGTGAACCTCGCCTCCGCCGTACGGCTCTCGCTGTTCGAGAAGGGGCTGGACCCCCGCGATTTCGCGCTGCTCTCCTTCGGCGGCGCGGGTGGGCTGCATGCCACGGAAGTGGCGGATGAGCTCGGCATCACCGAGGTGATCTTCCCGCGCGAGCCCGGCACGCTCTCCGCCTATGGCATCCTCTTTTCCGACCTGGTGCAGGATCTCGCGCGCTCCCGCCTGCTGCCCGCCGAGGCATCGGCCTTGCCCGCCATCACCGCCGCCATCGCCGAACTCCGCGCCGAGGCGCTGGCGCGGCTGGACACGGATGGCGTGCCGGAGGAGATGCGCGCCATCGAGGTCTCGGCCGACCTTCGCTACCACGGCCAGGCCTTCGAGCTGCTGGTCCCCTGGCCCGAAGCGCCCGATCTGCCGGCACTCCTCACCCGCTTCCACGCCGAGCACCGCGCCCGCTTCTCCTACGCGGCCGAGGACGAGAAGGTGGAGATCGTGACGCTGCGCATGGCCGCCATCGGCCGCCTGCCCAAGCCGGCCGAGGCCGCGCCCACGCCACCCGCGACCCGCACCACGCCCGGCACGCGTCAGGTCTGGCAGCAGGGCGGCGCGGCAAGCTGGCCCGTCTGGCGGCGCGAGGCGCTGCACGGTGCCGACGTGATCGAAGGCCCCGCCATCGTCGAGGAAGCCTTCGCCACCCATGTGATTTCGGCCGGCTGGCGCGCGGGGCTGGACCCTGAGGGCGCGGTGATTGCGAGGAAGCTGCCATGAGCCTGGGCCCCATCGAGATCGAGGTCATCCGCAACGCGCTGAACGCCGCGGCGGCCGAGATGGACGTCACGGTCTGGCGCACCAGCCGCAGCACCATCGTGCGCGAATTGCTCGACTACTCCACGGCGGTGTTCGACGCCGAGGGCTGGAACCTCGCGCAATCCGCCCGCATCCCTGGCCATCTGAACTCGATGAGCCACGCGCTGCGCGAACTCCTCGCCAATTACGTGCCGAGCGGCGATTGGGGCGAGGGCGATGTGGTCATCACCAATGACCCCTATTGCGGCGGCCAGCATTTGCCGGACATCCTGGCCTTCAAGGCGGTGTTCCATGAGGGCCGGCGCATCGCCTTCGTTGGCACGCTTTGCCACCACATCGATGTGGGTGGCCTCGCCGCCGGCAGCTATGCCGCCAAGGCCACGGAAATCTTCCAGGAAGGCCTGCGCATCCCGCCCGTGAAGATCATCGCGGGCGGTGTGCGCAATGACGGCGTCTGGGCGATGATCCGCCAGAATATCCGCAAGCCCGACCTGCTGCTGGGCGATCTCTCCTCGCAGCTCGCCAGCCTCGATGTGGGGGCGGCCGCCATCCTGCGCCTGGCCCGCCGCTTCGGCGCGGAGGCGATGCTGGAAGCGGGCCAACGCATCCTGGCGATGAGCGAGGCCGGCATGCGCGCCGCCATCGCCCGCATGCCCGACGGCACCTATGAGTTCGAGGATTTCCTCGATGATGACGGCATCGCCCTCGGCCAGCCCATTCGCCTGCATGTCGCCGTCACCATCAAGGGCGATGAAGCCAGCGTGGACCTCTCGGGCTGCGGCCCGCAGGTGGCGGGGCCGACCAACGCCACGCTCGCCAGCACCAATGCGGCGGTGATGTTCTCGCTCATGTGCTGCGCCGATTCCTCGCTGCATATGAGTGCGGGCTGCTACCGCCCGATCTCCGTGATCGCGCCCGAGGGGCTGGTGGTGAACGCCCGCCACCCCGCGCCGGTCGCGCATCGCGTGGCCGTCACGCATCGCCTGCTCAACGCCATGATGGGTGCGCTGCACCAGGCCGTGCCCGACATCATCCCCGCCGCCTATTACGGCAACAGCTACGTCACCACCTTCCAGACCGTGGCCCAGACGCGCGAGGTGCTGGTGGAGATCGAGATCGGCGGCTCCGGCGGGCATCCCGCCAAGGATGGCGTGAACGCCTATGCGAGCGGCATGCACAACAACAGCAACATCCCGATCGAGATGATCGAGGCGCAATTGCCGCTGACCGTCGTCCGCTACGGGCTGCGCAATGGCAGCGGCGGGGAAGGGCGCTTCCGCGGCGGGCTCGGCCTGATCCGCGAGTGGCGCATCAACAGCCCGGCCTGCTTCTTCACCAGCAACATGGACCGCTTCGACCACGCGCCCTATGGCCTGGCCGGCGGTGGCCCCGCCGCCAAGGGCGCGCTGGTGCTGCGCCGCGACGGGATCGAGAGTCCCATCCCGCCCAAGACAGACAACCTGCCGCTCCGCGCCGGCGATGTCGTGCGCCTGGAGACCTCCGGCGGCGGCGGCTTCGGCCCCGTCTCGGAACGCGCGCCGGACGCCAAGGCGCGCGATGCCGCCATGGGCTACCTGTGAGCTTCGACCCCCGCGAGCACCGAATGGCGCCGCAGCGCTGGTTCGAGGATTTTACGCTGGGCGAGGCCTTCCGCCTGCCCAGCCGCACCATGACCGAGGCGATCTTCCTCGCCTTCCAGGCCGCCTCCGGCGACAACCACCCCGTCCATTACGATGTGGAGTTCTGCCGGGCCCGCGGCATGCCGCACATGCTGGCGCATGGCTACCAGGTGCTGATCCAGACGGCGGCCGGGGCGGGGATGCTGCCCTTCATGATCGAGGACAGCCTGAAGGGTTTCCTCGACCAATCCAGCCGCTTCCTGCACCCGGTCTATGTCGGCGATACGCTCTACGCCACGCTCACGGTGGATGAACTCACGCCCGGCCGCAGCACGGGCGTGCTGGGGCTGGCTTCCACCGTGCACAACCAGGCGGGCGTCTTGGTGATGGAGGGGCGGCAGCGCTATCTTCTGCGGAAGCGTTGATTTCCCCGGGAGAACGAAATGCCAAAGCAACTCCGCGTCGCCGTCATCGGCGCCGGCACCATGGGCCACGCCTTGGCCCTCGTCTTCGCCATGGGCGGCCATCAGGTCCGCCTCACGGATGCGAGCGAGGCCACGCTCGCCCGCGCCCAGACCCTCATGGAAAAGGCGCTCGCCACGCTGGAGGAGGTGGGCGAGGCGCCGAAGGGCTGGGGCAGCGCGCAGCTCGCCCAGGCCTGCACCCGCCACGC
>NZ_JAIEQY010000375.1 GCF_019747315.1 Roseococcus sp.
TGGTGAAATCGGCGTTGAACAGAAGCCGGCCGCTGGCGCGCTGCGTGAAATTGCCGCTGACCGCGGTCACGCCGAAGGGCACATGGGCGGCGATCGCGATCAGGCCGGTGTTCACCAGCTCATTCGCAACCGCCGAGGCGCCGGCATTGTACACGCCGGAGGTCGTGAAGGTGCCGTTCTCCAGCCTCACATTGCCGTTGACCGTGCCCTGGTTCACCCCGTTGCCGGCCTGCATGTACAGCGCGTTGCCGGACAGGGCGGTGAGGCTGCCGCCGGCGCCGATGGTCACCGTGCTTTGGGTGTTCGTCCCGCTGACGAAGACGCCCCAGCCATTGGGCCCGCCACCCGCCTGCACCGAGGATTGCACGCCCACCGAAATCACGCCGGAGCCGCCCGGCCCGCTGGATTGCGCGAAGATGCCGATGGCGTTGTCGCCGGTGACGCTGATCGGCGCGGTCTGCGTGATGTTGATCGTGCCCCCCGCCGTCGCGGAATTGCTGGACGGCCCCGCATTGCTGGTGGAACCCGCGAAGACATTCCCCCCGATGGTCGCGAGACCGCCGCCGCCGCCAATGCTTTGCGCCAGGATGCCATAGGCCAGCGTGCCGGTCGTCGTGATCGGCGCGTTGGAGTTGATGGTAACCGTGCCGCCGAAGCCCGAAGGCGCGTATCGCGTGGTGCCCGGGTTGTAGCTGAACACAACCGCCGTCGTGGGCGCGGAGGGGAGGCCCGCCAGGCCGCCGCCGCCACCGATGCTCTGCGCCAGGATGCCATGCGCCGCGAAGCCCGCGGTCTGGATCGAGCCACCCGTCAGGTTCAGCGTGACGGCGCCGCCATTGCCGGCCTGCCCATTGGTGGCCGCGCCGAGGCTGACCGCCGATGCCCCCCCTTGCGAGCCGGTGAAGGCGAAGCCGCCGCCGCCGCCGATGGATTGCGCCAGGATGCCATAGGCATTCGCCCCGCCGGTCTGGATGGTCAGGATGCCGTCAATGATCTGCACGGCGCCGCCATCGCCGCTGGAACCCTGCTGGCTGCCGACCGTCAGGCTGGGCAAGGTCAGGTTGGAGATGGTGGCCGAGAGGGTGGAGCCGCTGCCGGCAAGCCCGCCGCCAGCGCCGATGGATTGCAGGACCATGCCCGCCGCCGCATCGCCGCGGGTGGTGATGGAGGTGGTGCCTCTGGCGGTCACCGAACCGCCAGTGCCGGATGATCCGCCGCTTTCGCTGGCCCCGGCACCCAGCGCGATCTTGCCGGTGGAACTGGCCGAACCATCCGCCGCGACACCGCCGCCGCCGCCGATGGACTGCGCCAGCACGCCGAAAGCGGCGAAGCCGGAGCGGCCCGTGCTGCCGGTCACGCCCGTGGAGATGCTGCTGCGCCCCTCGAAGATCAGCAGCACATTCCCGCCCTGGCCCGCCGAGCCACCCGCGCCGCCCACCCCGACCGAGGCGCCAAAGCTCGCGCCGCTGGCGGTGGAGGTGGCGACGCCGCCCATGCCACCGCCGCCGCCGATGCTCTGCGCCACCACGCCATGGGACCAGTCGCCCAGCGTGGTGATCATGCCCGACTGGGTATAGTTGATCGCGCCGCCATTGCCGGCCACCCCGCCGCCACCACCGACCGCGACGGTCGCGGCATAGCCCTGGGTCTTCGAACTCGACTCCCCGTCCCCGTCCTCGTCGTCGAGGGCTGCGCGCAGATTGGTCAGGGGATTGACCGGATTATCGGCGGAGGCGTCGGCGCCGGCCGTGCCACCCACGCCGCCGCCGCCGCCAATGCTCTGGATCACCACGCCGGAGGAATCGCCGCCGGCCGTCCCGATAGTGCCGCGCACGACGACGCCAACAGTATTGCCGAAGCCGCCCGACCCACCCGTGGCGCCCACGCTGACGCCGATATTGGCCTTCACCGTGGTGTCGCCCGTGTCGAGAACGGCGCCCACATTCACCGTGGTGCCCTGCGACGTCCCGCCGCCGCCGCCGATGCTCTGCGCGAGGACGCCGTGGGAGCCCGCGCCATAGGTCTGGATCACCGTCCCGGGAAGCAGCCTGACATTCACCTCGCCGCCCACGCCGCCAGCGCCCCCCTTGCCACCCACGCCGATCTGCGCGGAGGCCGAGTTGGTGTTCCCGAAGCTGCGCGTGTTGGAGGAGCCCACGCCGCCATTGCCGCCGCCGCCACCGATGCTCTGCACCAAGAGGCCATTCGCGAAATCCCCGTAGGTGGTGACGCTGGCCGAATTGATGTTCGCGATGACCTGGCCGCCATTGCCGCCGCCCGAAGCGCTGCCGCCCACGGCGACGGCGGCCTGGAGGGAAAGGCTCTCCTCGGCGTCCACGCCATAGTTGATGGTGGTGGCCATCGAGGAGGAATCACCGCCCGCGCCGCCGCCGCCGCCGATGGATTGCAGCACGATGCCGTGCGAGCCCTGGCCCTGGGTCATGACGCTGCTGCGCCCGTCCAGCGTCAGGACCACTTCGCCAGCCCCGCCGCCACCGCCGCCGCTGCCGCCCATGGAGTAGGTGGCCGCGACCGAATAGGTCCCCCCCAATTCCGGGTCCGGGTTGGGAATGCCGACCGCCAGCGCGGAAGCCGAGGCTCCACCGCCCACACCGCCGCCGCCGCCGATGGACTGGATCAGGATGCCATAGGCATCCACCGGGTTGGTATTGACGCCGGAGACCGTCGCCATGCCGGTCCGGACGACCGTATCACGCAACGTCACGGCGGCCCGGCCACCCGCGCCGCCGACGCTGCCGGCGCCGCCGATGCCGACGCCCGCCGAGAACTCCACCCCGCCGCTCACCGCATAGGCGGAGCCACCCGAGCCGCCACCGCCGCCGATGGATTGCGCCACGATGCCGATCGCGTTCGAGCCGAAGGTGGTGATGTTGCCGCCGGGTGTCAGGCTGTTGTCGAAACTCACACCCCCGCCGGCGCCGCCCCCGCCCGTGGCCGTGCCCCCGACCGCCACCGCCACGAAGGCCGAGGTCGCGTTCGCATTGCCCGCATTGCCGCCGCCGCCGCCAATGGACTGCGCCACGACGCCATGCGCGAGCTGCCCATAGGTCGTGACGTTGCCGCTCACGCTGGCGTTGACCGTACCGGCATCGCCACCACCGCTGCCACTGCCGCCGATCGCGAAGAGGATGACGTTGGAATCGCCGCCATTGCCGCCGCCGCCGCCGATGGACTGCGCGAGAATGCCGATGCTGTTCTGGCCCTGGGTGGTGATGCTGCCCGAATGGGTGACGGTCGCGGTGCCACCATTCGTGGCCGCGCCACCCGTTCCACCGAGGCCGCCCAGGCTTGTCCCCGCGGTGCCGCCCGCGCCGGAATCGCCGCCGATGGACTGCACCTGGATGCCCATGGCGCTGGCGCCCGAGGTGTTGATGACCCCCGTATTGGTCACGGTCGCCTGGCCGGTCGCGCCACTGGTGCCGCCAGAGCCGGCCGGGGCGAAGAGCAGGCCCACGCCCGCGCTGCCATCGCCGCCCGTGCCGGTGATGGAGAGCGCCGCGAGGCCATGGGCGGAAGCCCCCTGCGTGGTGACCAGCCCGTTATTGGTGATGGTGACGTTGCCGCTGGCGCCCCCCGCGCCACCGCTGGCCGAGCTGCTGATGATGCCGCCCCCGCTGTCATAGGTGCTGCCGGCGCCGCCGGCCCCGCCCACGCTGCGCGCCAGCACCGCCGTCGCGCGGTCACCCGTCGTGGTCACGCTGCTGCCGCTGAGCAGGTTCACCGCCACATCGTAGCCAGGCGCACCGGTCCCGCCATTGCCCTGCGCGCCCGCGACAAACACGTCGATTGCGCCGCCGACGCCGCCCCGCCCGCCGGTCGAAGTCGCCAGCACGCCGAAGGAGGCCGCCGCGATCGGAATATCGGAGAGGGTCGACGAAGTGCCGGCCGGGCCGCCCGTGGTGGTGATGTTCGTGCCCGCGTTGATGTTCACCGTCACCGGGGCCGCCTGGCCACCCGAGCCGCCGGAACCGGATACCCCGCCACCGGCCTGCACATTGCCGCCACCCCCGCCCGTGCCGCCCAGGGCCAGCGCGAGCACGCCGACCGATTGCGCGCCGCTCGTCGAGATGGTGGCCCCCGTGGCGTCGATGCGCACCGGGCCGGTATTGCCGCCCCCCGCGCCGATGCCGGCCGTGGCGTTCGGCTGGCCCCTCTGGGTGTAGTCCAGCCCCGTGCCGCCGGCGCCGCCCCGGCTGATGGCCGCCAGGGCCGGCGCATTGGCGCCCGAGGTGCTGACGGAGGCATTGGTGATGGTGATCTGCGCCGCGTTCGGCCCGCTGGTGGCGGAGCCGGTGCTGCCCCCATCCCCACCCCGGCTGTTGTTCTGGCCCACGCCGCTGGAGCCGCCCGCACCGCCCTGCGACAGGGCGAGGACGCCGATGACCTGCTCGCTGAGGCCCCGCACCGTGACCGCATCGAGCAGCGTCACGGATGCGGTGGAGGTGGCGCCGCCAAACCCGCCGCGCGACGAATCATAGCCGGCGCCCCCCGTGCCGCCGAGGCTGATCGCCCCCACCGCGGCCGAGAGCGGCAGCGCCATCCCTGGATTGGCCATGGAGGTGCTCAGGGTGATCAGCACCGGCTGGCCCGTGCCGCCCACCGTCACGCTCGATGTGGTGGCATTGCCGCCCGCGCCGCCATTGCTGCCGCTGTTGACGGACATGTTGCCCGCGCCGCCCTGGCTGCGGGCATGCACGCCAAAGGCGCCCGGCGTCACCATGGGCGTGCCGGGCGTGAAGGGCTGAGGCGCGCCCCAGACGAAACCGACCGTCACATTGGCGGTATTGGTCACGCTCGCCGCGAGGGCTCCGCCACCATCCTGGCCATTATTGCCCGTTCCGCCGGCGCCGCCGAGCGAGCGCGCCGCCGCACCCCAATAGCCGGTGCCGACCCAGGGATAGTCGAAGGAGACGCTCACAATGCCGGAATTGACCAGGGTGGCCGTGTTGCCGGCCGCGCCCGCCCGGCCATTCTGATTGCTATAGGTCGGGTTGCCGTTCTGATCGGGGCCCTCGGACGTCACATTGCCGCCGCTGCCGCCGATGCTGTCCACCAGCAGCCCCGCGCCTGACAGGAACACGCTCGGGTTGCCGGAATTGCCCTGGTTCACCGTGATGGTCGCGATGTTGTTCAGCGTCGCGGTGCCGGCACCGGCAGCGTCGCCGCCATCATGCTTTGCGTTCGTGGCCGTGTAGTTGCCGCCATTGCCGCCGATTGCGGCGGCATAGACGGCGTTGCTCACGCCCGGATTCGGGATCGGTGAAAACAGGGTCAGCGTCACGGCCCCGTTGTTCGTCAGGGTCATGTTGCCCGAAGGCGAGCCCGACCCGGCATCGTCATTCGAGGAATTCGCGCCGGAGGGGCCGTTCGCAATGGTCTGCAGCGCGCCCAGGAAGCTCCGCGCGGAGGAGGTGGCGATGACGAGCGTGCCGTCATTGACGATGTTCAGGGGGGATGTGTTGAAGACCTGGCCGACATAGGGCTGCGTATAGGTCCCGGCGGGAATGGTGCAGACACCGTTGGATATCACGCAGCTCGGCACCTGGGCGATGGCGGCGCCGGGGGCGATCAGCAAGCCGGTGGACATCATCAGCGCGTGGCGGAACCGGCGGGCGGGTGGCCGGTGCGGCGTCGTCCAAGGGAGCTTTTTCATTCGTGAATTTGCGTCCATCTTGGCGGGTTGCCTGGCTTGCGACGGGTCCCGCTTTTGTCGAGAGATACAACCGGGAGTGGCGGTACGGTTACCTCGGGGTAAACCTATTTGCCGCCGACCCGGCCAACAAGACACGCCAAGCGGCCAAAACAGGGTGGATTTTCGCAGGCGAGCGGCCCGCCCGGCGGCCTGCCCGGGCGGTGGCCTTCGTCCAGGGCAGAGCCCGTGGGAGGTATTGGGCATCCCCGGTGAAGTTCACGGCCTGAAGCCACGCCTGCACCGGATCGGCCGCGAGCCCCCATTCGCGGATCACGCGACCGGATGATGGAGGTTCGGCATGGCAGCCACGGGCGCGCAGACCTGGGCATCAAACCTGCCGCCGGAGCCATTGCCCCACGTCAAGCCTGACCTTCAGGCCGGCCGGGCCGCGCGCCGCAATCGAGCCCAGGCCGGCTTCCGCGCGATGCGGGCAAGACGCGGCCCGTTGCGACAGGGACGGCGCCGGGCGTGATGTAGACTGCGCCAGATGAACCCGCTAGGAACCGGTCCCGCCCGTTCAGAGCCGAGTCATCCATGATAGCCGTCATCCTTGCCGGGGGCCTCGGCACCCGTCTCAGCGAGGAGACGACCGTGAAGCCCAAGCCGCTGGTCGAGATCGGCGGGCGCCCGGTGATCTGGCACATCATGAAGATGTACGCCGCCCATGGCATCACCGACTTCATCGTCTGCCTCGGCTACAAGGGGCACCTGATCAAAGAGTTTTTCGCCAACTACACGCTCCACATGTCGGACGTGACGATCGACCTCGCGGCCAAATCCGTCACCACCCACCGCAACGAGGCGGAGGATTGGCGCGTCACGCTGATCGACACGGGCGAGACGACGATGACGGGCGGCCGCCTCGCCCGCGTGCTGGACCGCATCCAGGATGACACCTTCTGCCTGACCTATGGCGATGGCGTGGCCGATGTGGATATCGGCGCCTCCATCCGCTTCCACCGCGCCCATGGCGGGCTGGCCACCGTCACCGCCGTCTATCCGCCGCGCCGCTTCGGCATCCTGGAGTTGGAGGGCGACCGCGTGACGAGCTTCCGCGAGAAGCCCCGCGGCGAGGGCGGCCTGATCAATGGCGGCTTCTTCGTCCTCTCGCCCCAGGTGGGCCGCTATCTCGACGGCGATGCGACCGTCTGGGAGCAGGAGCCGCTGCAGCGCCTCGTCGCCGAGGGGCAACTGCACGCCTTCCGGCATGAGGGCTTCTTCCAGCCCATGGATACGCTGCGCGACCGCACCTACCTCGAACAGCTCTGGGCCTCCGGGAACCCGCCATGGAAGTGCTGGTGAAGGACGCGTTCTGGCGCGGGCGCCGCGTCCTGCTGACCGGGCAGACCGGCTTCAAGGGCGCCTGGCTCGCCTTCTGGCTGGCGGAAATGGGCGCCGAGGTCTCGGGCCTGGCCCTGCCGCCGGCCACCACGCCCAACCTGCATGACCTGCTGGGCCTGCCGCAGCGCGGCCGCTTCCTCCAGGCCGACATCAATGACCGCCCCGCCCTGGGTCGCCTGATCGCCGAGGCGCGGCCCGAGGTGGTGATCCACATGGCGGCCCAGGCGCTGGTCCGCCCCTCCTACGCCGCGCCGGTCGAGACGTTTGCGACCAATGTGCTGGGCACCGTCACCCTGCTCGATGCGCTGCGCGGCTGCGAGGCCACGCGGGCCATCCTCGTCGTCACCAGCGACAAGGCCTATGAGAATCGCGAATGGGAATGGGGCTATCGCGAGACCGACGCGCTGGGCGGGCATGATCCCTACAGCGCCAGCAAGGGCTGCACCGAACTGGCGGCGATCTCCATGCGCCGCAGCTTCTTCGGCCCGGGCAAGCACCCCGCGCGGATCGCGACACTGCGCGCCGGCAATGTGATCGGCGGCGGCGACTGGTCGGCCGACCGGCTGGTGCCCGATATCGTCCGTGGCTGCCTGGGCGCGGAAGCCACGGTGCGGCTGCGCAACCCTGGCGCCGTCCGCCCCTGGCAGCATGTGCTGGAGCCGCTCAACGCCTATCTCATGCTGGCCGAGCGGCTTTGCACCGCGCCCGATGGCTTCGACGAGGCCTGGAATATCGGCCCTGACGCCGCCGAGAACCGCCCCGTCCTCGAAGTGGCCGAGGCCATGGTGGCGGCGCTGGGCCGCGGCCGCATCGACATCGCGCCGGACGCCGCCGCGCCGCATGAGGCGAAGCTGCTGACGCTCGATTGCGCCAAGGCCCGCGCCCGCCTCGGCTGGACGTCGCGGCTGGATTTCGCCGCGACCGTGGCGATGACGGCCGCATGGTACGGCGCCTGGGCGCGCGGCGAGGATATGGTGGCACTGACGCGGGCGCAAATCGCCATGATGACGGCAGGTGCGGCATGAACCGGCCCGACACCGAAGCCCTGGCCCGGCGCCTGCGCGCCCATGCGCTGCGCATGACGCACCGCGCGCGCGCCTCGCATATCGGCTCCTGCCTTTCGATGGCGGATATCCTGGCCGTGCTCTACGGCGCCGTGCTGCGGGTGGATGGCGCGCGGCCGGATTGGCCGGAGCGGGACCGGCTGATCGTCAGCAAGGGGCACGCCGCGGCCATCGTCTATGCCGCCTTGGCCGAGCGCGGCTTCCTGCCCATCGAGGAGCTGGACAGCTACTCGGCCGATGCGAGCCGCCTCGCAGGGCACGTCACCATGACGGTCCCGGGTGTGGAGCTTTCGACCGGCTCGCTCGGCCATGGCCTGCCGGTCGCGGCGGGGATGGCGCTGGCCGCCCAGCGCGCCGGCGCCGCCTGGCGCAGCTTCTGCGTGGTGAGCGATGGCGAACTGGATGAGGGCTCGAACTGGGAGGCGGTACAGTTCGCCCAGCATTTCCGCCTCGAAAACCTCATTTGCATCGTGGACTACAACAAGATCCAGAGCTTCGGCAGCGTGGCCGAGGTGAGCGAGCTGCACCCGCTGCCCGAGAAATTCCGCGCCTTCAACTGGGGCGTGCATGAGCTGAATGGCCATGACCACGCGGCGCTGCTGGCGGCGCTGTCCGGGCCGCCGCCCTTGCCCGGCCGGCCCACCGTGATCGTCGCGCACACCATCAAGGGCAAGGGCGTTTCCTTCATGGAGGGGCAGCTCGCCTGGCATTACCGCAACGCCGATGCCGCGCAGCTCGAAGCGGCCCTGGCCGAGATCGGCGCCGCGCCATGAGAACCGAGACCATTGACGCACTGACCAGCTTCGCGCGCGCCAACCCCGATGTGATGCTGCTGACGGCCGATCTCGGCTATTCCGTATTGGAGCGCTTCGCCGAGGCGATGCCCGCGCAATACGCCAATGTCGGCGTCTGCGAGCAGGCGATGGTCGGAATCGCTGCCGGGTTGGCGCTCTCGGGCCATCGCGTCGTGCTCTATTCCATCGCGAATTTCCCGACGCTGCGCTGCCTCGAACAGCTTCGCAACGACGTCTGCTACCATGACCTGCCGGTGACGGTGATCGCGGTGGGCGGGGGCCTGGCCTATGGTGCGCAGGGCTACACGCATCACGGCGTCGAGGATCTGGGCATCATGGCCATGCTGCCCAACATGGCCGTCGCCTGCCCGGCCGATCCGCATGAGGCGATGGCGCTGCTGCCGCAGCTGCTGGAACGCCGCCGCCCCGCCTATCTGCGCCTCGGCCGCTCGGGCGAGCCGGTGCTGCATGCGCCGGGCACGCCGGTGACGCTCGGCCACGCCATCCCGATGCGTACGGGGACCGATATCGCCCTGCTGGCGACCGGGCCGATCCTCGGCCGGGCGCTGGCCGCCGCCGAAGCCCTGGCCGCTCGCGGCATCTCGGCCAGCGTGGTGAGCTTCCCCGGTTTCCGCCCGCTGGATGAGGCCGCCGTGCTGGCGGCGGCGCGGGCGCACCGCGCCATCCTCACCATCGAGGAGCACAGCGTGGCCGGCGGCTTCGGCAGCCGCGTGGCCGAGGTGCTGCTGGCCGCCGGCCTCGCGCCGCGCTTCGGGAAGTATGGCGTGACGGATGCACTGCGCGGGCGCATCGGCAGCCAGGCCTGGCTGCTCGACAAGCTCGGCCCCATCGAGGACCACGCGGTGCGGCTGCTGTGAAGCTGTTCCTCACCGGCGCCTCCGGCTTCGTGGGCGCCGAGACGCTGCGCCTGGCCCT
>NZ_JAIEQY010000234.1 GCF_019747315.1 Roseococcus sp.
GGTGGGGCGTCACCGAAGGAAAGGGTGGGGCGTCACCGAAGGAAAGGGTGGGGCTTCACCAGACCGATCCTCGCGGCCTAGCTTTCCCCATCAACGCCAGGGGGAAGCCGGATGGATCTGGGAATCAAGGGCCGCACCGCGATCGTCTGCGCGGCGTCCAAGGGGCTGGGGCGCGGCTGCGCCTTCGCGCTGGCCCGCGAGGGCGTCGCGCTCGTCATCTCCGCCCGGGGCGGCGAGGCGCTGGAGGCCACGGCGGCCGCCATCCGCGCCGAAACCGGCGTCTCCGTCACCACCGTCCAGGGCGATGTAACGACCGAAGCGGGGCGCGCCGCGCTTTTCGCCGCCTGCCCGGAGCCGGACATCCTCATCACCAATGCCGGCGGGCCGCCGCAGGGCGAGTTTTCGCAATTCGAGCTGGATGATTGGCGCCGCGCGGTCGAGGCCAACATGCTGACGCCCATTGCGCTGATCCGCGCCGTTCTGCCGGCGATGCAGGCGCGCCGCTTCGGGCGCGTGCTGAACATCACCAGCTATTCCGTGAAGATGCCAATCGGCCGGCTGGAGCTGTCCAACGGCGCGCGGGCGGGGCTGACCGGCGCTTTGGCCTCGCTGGCGCGGCGGGTGGCGCCGCACAACGTGACCATCAACCACCTGCTGCCCGGGCCTTTCGACACGGATCGCGTGCGCGGGAACTGGGATGTGGTGGCAAAAGGCGGCGGCGCCGATGTAGCGGAACTGGAGCGCCGCGCGGTGGCGGGCATCCCGGCCGGGCGGCTGGGCACGGCCGAGGAATTCGGCGCCTTCGCGGCCTTCTTCTGCTCGGTGCATGCGGGCTTCACCACGGGGCAGAGCATCCTGCTCGATGGGGGCTCCTATCCGGGGACTCTTTAGACGCCCTCAAGCGCCGGGCGCTGCCGGCCGAAGGGTGGCCGGCTTGTTTTTTCGCCCTCAAACGCCGGGCGCTCCCTCCGGTCCCTGGGCTTCGCCGCGCGGCGGCTGCGCCATGCCGGGAGGTCGGTTGCGCGGCGCCGGCCGCTGTGCGGCTGGATTGTGGAAGGGCCTGCGATCTCCGCCGATGCGCCCTACGCAAAGCTGACACGCGCCGGAAACACTCCTGAACGCATGGGAGTTTCCGGCATTTCCCCGCGACCCCCCTGGGGGCATTCGGCGGGGTTTCCGGCTACCCCCGGGGGGGACGCGAAAAAACTTCGACAGTCCGGCGAAACTCGCTTGCATTGCTGTGAAGCTGGGCCTACATCCCCGTTCACAAGACGCAGTACGCACGTGCCTCTGGCCCCAGGCCCACGGAGCTGAGCCCCTGAATAAGGCTTGCCACCGCGGCGCAAGGTTTACGCAACGACGTCAAGCGTTCTGGCAACCCCGTGGGTCACCCCACGGTTTTTTTCTGGTCGCTGGTTCGTTCGACCGTTTCGTCAATCTGGGGCCACCCCTGATGGGGTTGGTTCCACATGTTTGTGGAGTATCGTGCGATGACCCCGAAGGTCGCTCGCTACCTGGCCGATCATCAGCCGGCCACGCCCTGCCTCGTGCTGGACGTGGACCGCGTCGCGCATAATTTCGGCCGGCTCCGGCAGGCGATGCCGCTCGCGCGCATCTACTACGCGGTGAAGGCCAACCCGGCGGCGCCGATCCTCGACCGGCTGGTCGGCCTCGGCTCCTATTTCGACGCGGCTTCGTTCCAGGAAGTGTCGATGTGCCTGGAGGCCGGCGCGGAGCCGGACGCCATCTCCTATGGCAACACCATCAAGCGCGAGCGGGACATCGTCGCGGCCTATGCGGCCGGCGTGCGCATGTTCGCCTTCGACAGCGAGATGGAGCTGGAGAAGCTGGCGCGTTCCGCCCCGGGCAGCCGCGTCTATTGCCGCATCCTCGTCGGCAATGACGGCGCCGAATGGCCGCTCAGCCGCAAGTTCGGCTGCGAGGTCGAGATGGCGCGTGCGCTGATGATCCGTGCGGCGGAGATGGGCCTCGATGCCTTCGGCCTCTCCTTCCATGTCGGCAGCCAGCAGACCAAGACCGCCGCCTATGAGGCTGCGATCGCCAAGGTCGCCATGCTCTTCACCGACCTCTCCGAGGCCGGCGTGAAGGTGCGCATGGTCAATCTCGGCGGTGGCTACCCCGTGCGCTACAAGGCGGAAGTGCCCGAGATCGACGATTTCGGCTCCGCCATCATGGGCGCCATGGTCGAGCATTTCGGCAACGCGATCCCGGAAATCGTGATCGAGCCCGGCCGCTTCCTGGTGGCCGATGCGGGCGTGGTCTCGAGCGAGGTCGTGCTGGTCAGCCGCAAGGCCGAGAATGACCCGGTGCGCTGGGTCTATCTCGACATCGGCCGCTTCGGCGGGCTGGCGGAGACGGAGGGCGAGTCGATCAAATACGCCTTCCAGACCCCGCATGATGGCGGCGCCGAAGGCCCCGTCACCATCGCCGGCCCGACCTGCGACAGCACGGACACGCTGTATGAGAAGAGCAACTACCGGCTGCCGATGGCGCTGACCGCCGGCGACCGCGTCGAGCTGCTGGCCACCGGCGCCTATGTGACGACTTATGCCAGCCAGAAGTTCAACGGCTTCGAGCCGCTGAGCGAACACTACATCTGATCGACGGCGCGGGGGCGGCTTGCCCCCCGCCGCCTGCTCTCAGCGCAGCCCCTCGCGCGCCTGCGTCGCCAATTCATCCGCGCGCTCATTCATCGGGTTGCCGGAATGCCCGCGCACCCAGAGCCATTCCACCTGGTGCGGGGCCGCCGCCGCCAACAGGCGCTGCCACAGCTCGTAATTCTTCACCGGGTCCTTCGCCGCATTGCGCCAGTTGTTGCGCACCCAGCCCTTGATCCAGCGTTCCATCCCGTTGCGCACATATTCGCTGTCGGTGTGAACCGTCACGCGGCAGGGGCGCTTCAGCGCCTCCAGCGCGGCGCAGGCGGCGGTGAGTTCCATCCGGTTGTTGGTGGTTGCGGGCTCCGCGCCCATGAGTTCGCGCGTCACCTCGCCGAAGCGCAGGATGGCGGCCCAGCCGCCGGGGCCCGGATTGGGCTTGCAGCCGCCATCCGTCCAGATTTCCACGATCTGCGGGGCCTCGCTCATGCGCCGATCGCCCCCGCGCCGATTGCCCCCGGACCGGAGGCATGGCCGAAGAAGCGCAGCTTGTGCAGGTATTCCAGCGGGTCCTTGCGGGTCACCATGGCGCCGGCCGGGGTGTTCACCCAGTCAAACAGGCGCGTCAGCAGGAAGCGCAGCGCCGCCCCGCGGCAGAGCGCCGGCAAGGCCACGCGCTCCGCTTCGCTCAGCGGGCGGATCGCTTCATAGGCCCGGATCATGGCGCGCGCCTTGGTCACGTTGAAGCTGCGATCCGCCTCGAAGCACCAGGCGTTCAGGCAAACCGCGATGTCATAGGCCAGCAACTCCGTACAGGCGAAGTAGAAGTCGATCAGGCCGGAGACGCGGGGGGCGCCGGCATCCTCAAGGAAGAAGACATTGTCGGGAAACAGGTCGGCATGGATATGGCCGACCGGCAGCGCGCCAGAAGCGGGCCAGGCCGCCAGGATGCCGGCCAGCGCCGCATCCAGCTCCGCGATCAGCCCGGGCTGCACGCCCTCCCCATCGGCGCGGCAGCGCTCCAGCAGCGGTCCCCAGGCCGAGGGGCCCAGGCCATTGGGGCGCACTGCGGCAAAACCCTCGCCCGCCCGGTGCAGCCCGGCCAGCGCGGCACCCAGCGGCCCGCAATGCTCAGGCCGGACGCGGCGCGGCCAGACGCCGGGCAGGAAGGTGCAGATGGCCGCGGGACGGCCGGCCAATTCGCGCAGCGCCTCGCCATCGCGCCCCGCCACCGGCTCGGGCGCGGAAATTCCGCGCGCCACCAGATGGCGCATCAGGCCGAGGAACCAGGGCAGCTCGCGCGGCTCCACGCGCCGCTCATAAAGCGTCAGGATGAAGTCGCCCGCGCCGGTCTTCAGCGCGTAGTTGGAATTCTCCACGCCCTCCGCGATGCCGCGAAAGGCCTGCAATGCGCCGATGTCGTATTCCGCGAGGAAGGCACGCAGCGCCTCGTCGGAAACCTCCGTATAGACCGCCACAAATCAGGCCGTGGCCAAGGCCGCCGGGAGCTTGAAGATGATCTTCTCCTCCGCCACCACGATCTCCTGGATGGTGAGGTCATAGCCCTCCCGCAGACGGTCGATCACCTCCTCCACCAGAACCTCGGGCGCGCTGGCGCCCGCGGTGATGCCGATGCGCGTGACGCCCTCGACCGTGGCGAGGTCCAGGTCACGTCCGCGCTGCACCATCACGGCCTTGCCGCAGCCGGCGCGGCCCGCGACCTCGACCAGGCGGACGGAATTGGAGGAATTGGGCGCCCCCACCACGATCATCATGTCCACCTGGGGCGCGATCTCCTTCACGGCCGCCTGGCGGTTGGTGGTGGCGTAGCAGATATCCTCCTTGGCCGGCGCCGAGATATCCGGGAAGCGCGACTGCAGGGTCCGCACGATCTCGGCCGTGTCATCCACCGACAGCGTGGTCTGGGTGATGAAGGCGAGTGCCGCGCCCTCGGGCGGCGTGACGCTGCGCGCCTGCGCCTCGTCCTCCACCAGGGTGACGGCGCCTTCGGGCAGCTGCCCCATGGTGCCGATCACCTCGGGGTGGCCGGCATGGCCGATCAGGAACATGTGCCGCTTGCGGGAGAAGTGGTGCTCCGCCTCGCGATGCACCTTGCTGACCAGCGGGCAGGTGGCGTCGAGGAAGAACATCTCCCGCCGCTGCGCCTCGGCCGGGATGGATTTGGGCACGCCATGCGCCGAGAAGACCACGGGCTGGCCGTCATCGGGGATCTCGTCCAGCTCCTCGACGAAGACGGCGCCCTGGCGCTCCAGCGCCTCGACCACGAAGCGGTTGTGGACGATCTCATGCCGCACATAGACCGGCGCACCGTGGCGCTTCAGCGCCTCCTCCACGATCTTGATCGCGCGGTCCACGCCGGCGCAAAATCCGCGCGGGCCGGCGAGGATGACATGAAGCTTGGGCTTTTCGGCCATGCGATGGGGTTCCGGGCGCGGGTTGCAGTGGGCTGAGACTATCGCTTTGCGCCGATCGGTGCCAGACGGAGCGCGACTTGGGTTGGTCTTCTTGGCGGGGAGAGGAAGCATGACGCGTCTGGGACTGGGTCTTCTGGCCGGGCTGGCCCTGGCGGGTTGCGGCGGCCCGCAAATGGACGACCTGCTGGTTCCCTGCCCGGACCTGGTGCTGCCGGCCGATGTCGCGGATCTCACGCGCTACCGCCCGGGCGCCCAGCCGGACCTTTCCTCCCTCGTGCTCGATGCGCGGATCACCGGCATCGAGGGCTCCTGCCAGCGCGGCCGCCGCAACCAGAGCGTGGATTCGACCATCTCGGTCCGCTTCCAGATGGACCGCGGCCCGGCCGCGGCATCGCGCGCCGTGCAGCTGCCCTGGTTCATCGCCCTGCTCGATTCCCGCACCAACCAGGTGGTCAGCCGCCAGAGCTTCGTCATGAACGGCCAATTCGCCGTGAACACGACGCGCGCCAATGTCAGCTCGCAACCCGTCGCCATCAACTTCCCGGTGAATGCCGAGCGCCGCGTGCAGGATTATCGCGTCCTGGTCGGCTTCCAGCTGACCGAGGATGAAGTCGCCCTGAACCGCCGGCGCGGGCCGCGCTGAGGCCAGGGGTCAGAGGCGCGCCAGGCGCACCGCGGTCTGCCCCGGCTGTGGCAGTAGGTTGGGCATCACCAGCATGCAATCCGCATGGGGGGTGCGAATCTCCTGATCGCCGTCGCGGGCGATCAGCGTGCCGCGCGCCGGGATCACCGTCCCGCCCCGCCAGGAACGGGTGAAGCTGAAATCCGCCGTGCGGGCGGTGATGGTCTCGGTCACCCGGGCCAGGCGGCAGGGCGCGGCCGGGGCCAGGGGGCTGGGCACCAGGCCGGTCAGGGCCAGCATGCGGCGCGTGGCCTCGGCCATGCGCTCGACCGTCTCGGCCTCCCAATGCCAGCCGGCCTCGAGCAGCACGCCGCGCCGTCCGCTGCCGGGCACCGCGAAATGCCCGTAGTCGATCAGCCGCCGCCCCGTCAGATGGCCCTGGTCGGCCACCACCAGCGCCGGCTCGCCGATGGCCAGGGCCAGGCGCTCCGCATCCGGCGGCCCGCCGACCAGCAGAAGGGGGTCCGCCGGCCAGAGCATGGAATGCAGGTCGAGAATGACATCCGCCCGGTCGAAGATCGGCCGCAGCGCCCGCGCCCGGCGCAGCTCGGCCGAGCGGCGGGGGCCTTCCAGCGTTGCGATGTCCCAGACGCGGTTCAGATCCTCCTCCAGGAAGCGCGAGGCCGTCGGGTCCTCCGCATCGAAGCGGGAGAAGGCGTCCAGATTGGCGAAGATGAGTGTCAGGCGGCCCTTCACCGGGCGGATGCCCGCCCGCAGCAGCCGGTCCAGGAGGATGGCCCCGGCGAATTCATTGCCATGGGTAAGGGCGACGATGCACAGATGCGGCCCCGGCGCCGCACCCTCGAAGCTCCAGACGCCGGAAAGCGCATTGCCCGCGCGCCAGGGCGCGATATCGGGCGGCGCAAGGCGGGCCGAGGGGCGGGGCGCCTCCAGCAAGGCGGTCAGCACGGGCGGCAGGCGGGGCTTCATGTGGCGCGGCGCGACTGGCGTTCGATAAGGCGGCCCAGGAAGTCACAGCAGGCCAGGAGCTGCGGCGTGGTGATGAACTCCTCCGGCTGATGCGCCTCGGCGATGTTGCCCGGCCCGCAGACGATCGAGGCGACGCCGGCCTGCTGGTAATAGCCGGCCTCGGTGCCATAGCTCACGAAGCCGGCGCGGTTGCTGCCAGAGGCGCGCTGCGCCAGCAGCACCAGCGGGTCATTCTCCGGCAGGCCGAGCGGCGGGGCATTGGCGCGCACGCGGATCTGCATCTCGGCGGCCGGATAGACGGCGCGCAGTTCCGGCAGGATCACGGCCTCCACATGGGCCACGAAGCGGTCGAAGATCTCAGGCGAGGAATCGCCGGGCACGGCGCGGATCTCGAAGGTGAATTCCGCGCGATCGGGCACGATGTTCAGCACGGTGCCGCTGTGGAAGGTGCCGGCATGGATGGTGGTGTAGGGCGGCTGGAACCCCTCCACCCGGCGGCCTTCGCGCGCAAACTTCCGTGCCTCGGTCTTCAGCCAGGCGATGGCTTCGGCCGCGGCCATCAGCGCATTCGCCGTCTCATCCGCGCGGGAGGAATGGCCGGAGAGGCCGGTGAAGACCACATCCCAGCTCGCATAGCCCTTATGGGCGATGACGGGCGCCATGCCGGTCGGCTCGCCCACCACGCAATATTCGGGTGGGGGCGCGTGGCGGCCCAGCACGGGCATGAGGCGCGCGGCGCCGCGGAAGCTCGTTTCCTCGTCATGCGTCAGGCAGATATGGAAGGGGCGGGCGAGATGGGCTCCCGTCATCTCCGGCAGCATGGCCAGGATGCAGGCGACGAAGCCCTTCATGTCGGTGCTGCCGCGGCCGATCAGCTTCTCGCCCTCGGCGCGCAGCGTGAAGGGATCGGCCTTCCAGGCCTGGCCCTCCACCGGCACGCAATCCACATGGGCCGAGAGCGCGATGCCACCCTCGATGCGCGGGCCGATGATGGCGTAGAGATTGGCCTTGCCATCCTCGACCATCACGCGGGATTCGACGTTGTGGGCCTCGAGTTCCGCCTGCACGAATTCGATCAGCGGCAGGTTGCTGCGCGCGCTGGTCGTATCGAAGGCCACAAGCCTGGCCAACAAATCCTGGATTCGCGCGATTGACGTCATGGGGGCAAGCTTATCCACTCGGCCGGCCGCGTCCATCCGGGGGAAAACACCATGCCGCCACGCATCGCCATTCTGGGCCTCCATCTCGAGGCTAATGCTTTTGCGCCGCCCACGTTGCGTCTGGATTTCGAACGGCAATGCCTGGCGCGCGGCGCTGCGATCAGCCGGCTGGCGCATTCGCCAAACCCGCCGCTGCCGGCCGAGATTCCCGGCTTCTATGCGCGCATGGACGCGACGGGCGATTGGACGCCCTGCCCCATCCTGATGGCCGCCGCCCCGCCCGGCGGGCCGATCGAGCAGGCGGTCTTCCTCGACTTCCTGGACGAGATGCAGCGCGGCCTGGCCGCCGCCCTGCCGGTGGATGGCGTCTATGTCGCGAGCCATGGCGCCAGCAGCGCCACGGGCGACGAGGACAGCGACGGCACCATCCTCGCCATGGTCCGGCGCCTGGTCGGTCCGCGCGTGCCCATCGTCGTCACGCATGACCTGCATTGCAATGTCAGTGAACGCATGATCGAGGCACTCGATTGCTTCATCGCCTATCGCACCAACCCGCACGTGGACATGGCGGCCCGCGCGGCCGAGGCCGCGGATGCGATGCGCGAATTGCTGGCGGGCGAGAAGACCGCGCTCGCCTTCCTGCGCCTGCCGCTGACGCCGCCCTCCGTCACGCTGCTGACGGCCGAGGGCCCCTATGCCGACCTGATCCGCGACGCCGAGGCGCTCATGGCGAGCGACCCCGCCATCCTGAATGCCAGCGTGACCGGCGGCTTCACCTTCAGCGACCTGCCCAAATGCGGCATCACCGTCACCGTCACCGCGCGCGGCGAGGACATGGCGGCGGCGAAGCGCGCATGCGCGCAGCTGGCCCGGCGCGGTTGGGCCGAGCGTGGGCGCCACACGCGCCGCCTGCTCTCCATCCCCGAGGCCACGGAGCTGGCGCTGCGCGCCGGGCGCGGCGAGGTGGCGCCGGTCATCTATTCCGACGCGGGCGACAATCCCGGCGGCGGCGGGCGCGGCAGCACCGCCTATACGCTCAGTGCGCTGCATGAGGCACGGGTGCCCGGCGTGGTGCTGGGCCTTTTCGTGGACCCCGAGCTGGCCGCGGAAGCGCATGCGCTGGGCGAGGGTGCCCATTTCCACGCCGTCTTCAACCGCGTGGAATCGGAGTTCTCCAAGCGCTTTGAATCCGGCGCGCGCATCCTGAAGCTGACCGATGGCGAGGGCGTGGGCCGGCGCGGCACAATGCAGGGCCGAACCTTCCAGCTCGGCGCGACCGCGCTGCTGGAGCTGGATGATTCCGCCATCAAGATCGTCGTCATCAGCCTGCGCCGGCAGTGCCATGAGCCGCGCACGCTGGAGATGCACGGCATCGACATCGCCGCCGCGCGCGTGGTGGTGGTGAAGAGCCGCGGCCATTTCCGCGCGGGCTTCGACGAGTTCTTCCCCAATGAGCGCATCCATGAGGTGGACAGCGCGGGCCTGACCAGCCCCGTGCTCACCAACTTTGCCTGGAAGCGCCTGCCGCGCCCGACCTGGCCGCTCGACCCCGAGGCGGTGTGGAACGATCCGGGCTGGAACTAGACGCTCATCCGCCGCGTCAGCCCCACGGCCCGGTCCATCACCAGCAGCAGCGCAAAGGCCGCCGTGACCAGCACGCCCGAGGCCGCGGCCACGCGCACATCCAGCGCCGTCTCCATCATCCCCCAGAGGCGGATGGGCAGCATGTCCGTATGCGCGGAGGAGAGGAACAGCGAGACCGGCACATTGTCGAGCGAGGAGACGAAGGCGAGGAAGGCGCCGGCGGCCACGCCGGGCAGGATCAGGGGCAGCACCACGCGCCGGAAGGTCCGCCAGGGCGAGGCGCCGAGTGCCGCGCTGCTTTCGAGAAGCGCGGAATCAAGCCCCGCTGCGCTGGCGCCGACGGTGCGCAGCGCGAAGGGTGCGGCGATCATCGTGTGCCCCGCGACCAGCAGCCAGAGCGAGGGCGGCGTGCGCAGCCAGGAGAAGAACATCAGCGCGGCCAGGCCGAAGGCGATGCCCGGCAGGACCAGCGGCGCCATGAAGGCGCCCTCGGCGAAGCGCGCCCATGT
>NZ_JAIEQY010000116.1 GCF_019747315.1 Roseococcus sp.
ATCCCGGAGCCGCCGGGCAAGATCGCGGGGGCCATCAAGTTCCAGGGCAAGGACCTGCTGAAATGCTCGGACCGCGAGATGCGCGCCATCCGCGGCAACGAGATCAGCATGATCTTCCAGGAGCCGATGACCTCGCTGAACCCGGTGCTCACCAATGGGCGCCAGATCGGCGAGACGCTGCGGCTGCACCAGGGCCTCTCCAAGCAGCAGGCCGAGGATCGCGCGGTCGAGATGCTGAAGCTGGTCGGCATCCCGGAGCCCGGGCGCCGCGTGCGCGAATATCCGCACCAGCTTTCGGGCGGCATGCGCCAGCGCGTGATGATCGCCATCGCGCTCGCCTGCAATCCGAAGCTGCTGATCGCCGATGAGCCGACCACGGCGCTGGACGTCACGATCCAGGCGCAGATCCTGGACCTGATGAAGGATCTCAAGAACACCGTGGGTGCGGCCATCGTGCTGATCACGCATGACCTCGGCGTCGTGGCCGAAGTGGCCGAGCGCGTGGTGGTCATGTATGCCGGCAAGAAGGTGGAGGAGGCGGGGGTGGTGGATCTGTTCCGCAACCCGCGCCACCCGTACACGCAAGGTCTCCTCGGCTCCGTCCCCAAGCTGGGCTCCTCTCTCACCGGCCACACCACCCGGCTTGCGGAGATTCCGGGCCTGGTGCCGAGCCTGAAGCAGAAGATCCCCGGCTGCGTGTTTGCCACGCGCTGCCCCGCCGTCACCGATCTCTGCCGCGCGGTCGCCCCCGCCTTGCAGGAGAAGGCGCCCGGCCACATCGCCGCCTGCCATTACGCCCAGGTCGAAGGTTCCGTCGCCGCATGACACATCCTGCACACGCGAAGCTCGGCGAGCGCATTCTGGAGGTCACGGACCTCAAGAAGCATTTCCCCATCCGGGGCGGGCTGCTCGGCTCCACCGTCGGCTACGTCTATGCGGTGGACGGCGTCTCCTTCCACATCAACAAGGGCGAGACGCTCTCGCTCGTGGGTGAATCGGGTTGCGGCAAGTCTACCGTGGGCAAGGCCGTGCTGCGGCTGTTTCCGCTGACCGCCGGCCAGGTGGTGCTGAACAACCGCCGCATCGATGACCTCTCCACCAGCACGCTCCGGCCGCTGCGCCGGCAGATCCAGGTGGTCTTCCAGGATCCTTTCTCCTCGCTCAACCCGCGCATGCGCGTGCGGGAAATCCTCGCCGAGCCGATCCGCAATTTCGGCCTGGCCAAGACCGAGGCCGAAGTCACCGAGCGCGTCGGCCAGTTGATGGACAAGGTGCGGCTGCCGCGCGACGCCGTGAATCGCTGGCCGCATGAATTCTCCGGCGGCCAGCGCCAACGCATCTGCATTGCCCGCGCCCTGGCCGCCGAGCCCGATGTCATCGTCTGCGACGAGGCGGTTTCGGCGCTCGACGTCTCGGTCAAGGCGCAGATCGTGAACCTGCTGCAGGATCTGCAGGCGGAACTCGGCCTTGCCATGCTCTTCATCAGCCATGACCTCGCCATCGTCGAGCACATGACGCATCGCGTGGCCGTCATGTATCTCGGCAAGATCGTCGAGGTCGCGGACCGCAAGTCGCTCTTCGGCGCGCCGCGGCATCCCTATACCGAGGCGCTGCTCTCCGCCGTGCCGGTCCCCGTGCCTGGCGCGCTGCGGGAGCGCATCGTGCTCCAGGGCGATGTGCCGAGCCCGATCAATCCGCCCAAGGGTTGCCGCTTCCACACCCGCTGCCCCTATGCCTTCGACCGCTGCCGCAAGGATGAGCCGCAGCTGCGCGATGACGGCACGGGCCACCTCTCGGCCTGCCATCTGCATGACCTGCCGGCGGCCGAGAATCCGCTGCTGAACAAGGCCCCGCCCACCGCCTTCCGGATGGCGGACGCCTGACGCCGCGATGAGCGGCAAGCCGCTCCGCTTCGTGGCACGCGCGCCGCGGAGCCTCTTCGGGCGTCTGGTGAAATGGGGCTTCTGGCTGGTGGCGCTGGTGCCGCCCTTGCTCATGCTCGGCACCTGTGCCGGCTTGCAGGGCTTCGTCTTCTCGGAGGATCCGGAGGTGGCCGGCGGGGCGCTGCTCTTCGGCGCGGGGGCGTTGAGCGTGCTCTGGACCATTTGGTTGATCGGGCTGCCGGTCATGGGGCTGCTCATGCTCCTGACGCGTGGCAGGAAGCTTGTGATCGAGCAGCCGGGGCCGCTAGCCTGAGCCGACCTTCCCGAGGAGGCCCTGGTGGATGACGACCTGACCTGCCGGCCGGGGCCCTTCGGCTTCGACGCCGCCCCCCCTGCCCCGGGGAGCGCCGCCGTCTCGCTCCTGTCCACGCCGCTCCTGGGAAAGCCTGCGGGCCTTCCCTGGTATATGGGCTGGGGGTCGGCGCCGCTCACCTTCCAGCCGGAGGCGGACACGATGACGAATGTGCAGGTCGCGCCCGCCGAACTGGCGCTGCTCGCCACCGGCTACAAGCCCTTGCCCGCGGTGGTGGAGGCCCTTTGCTCCAAGGCCGAGAGCTACATGTGGTTCCACGAGATCAACCGCTTTCCGCTGCGCATGTGCCATTTCCTGGCCCAGCTGGCGCATGAGAGCGGCCGTTTCACCAAGCTCCGGGAATCGCTCTTCTATTCGACCGCCGCGCGGATCGTGGAGGTGTTCGGCCCCAAGCACTCCGCCAAGGTGACGCTGGAGGAGGCGGAGACACTCACCCGCAACCAGGAGGCCCTGGCCGAGCGCGTCTATGGCCTGGGCAATCCGAGGAAGGCGGCGGAGTTCAAGCACAGCCTGGCGGGGGAGGGGTTCAAGTATCGCGGCCGGGGCCTGATCCAGCTGACCGGCAAGGCCAATTACGAGCATTTCGGGAAGCACCCGGACATCAAGCTCGATCTTGTTGCCAAGCCGGAACTGGCGGAGGATCCCTTCATCGCGGTCCAGCTCGCGGTCGCCTTCTGGAAGGAGCGGAAGCTCAGCGCGCTGGCCGATGCGGATGATGTGAAGACCATCACCAGGCGGATCAATGGCGGGGCGGAGGGGCTGGGGGACCGGATCAAGCTTCTCGCCACCGCAAAGAACATCTGGCTCAACAAGCCGGTGCGGTGAGAGCTTGACGCCTTGCGCGACATTCGCGAGGCTCCAAATCAACGCAGCGCAAATACGGGAGACGGTTCATGCCGCAGGTTACCCTCACGGTGAACGGCAAGTCGCACACGGTGGAAGTGGAGGGGCGGACCCTCCTGGTTGAGCTGCTGCGCGAAAAGCTGCGCCTGACCGGCACCCATGTCGGCTGTGACACCAGCCAGTGCGGCGCCTGCGTCGTCCATATCGACGGCCAGAGCGTGAAGTCCTGCACCACGCTCGCCGTGATGTGCGAAGGTGCCGCGGTCACCACCATCGAGGGCCTGGCCCATGCCGATGGCACGCTGCACCCGATGCAGGAGGCCTTCCGCGAGTATCACGCCCTGCAATGCGGCTTCTGCACCCCGGGCATGGTGATGTCCGCCGTGGACCTGGTCGCCAAGAACCCGCAGGGCCTTTCCGAGCAGGAAATCCGCGAGGGGCTGGAAGGCAATCTCTGCCGCTGCACGGGCTATCACAACATCGTGAAGGCCATCGCGGCCGCGCAGGATGTGATGCACGGCAAGCGCGAGAGCATCGCCGCCGCGGCCGAGTAACTCGCACAGGGGCACAAGCGGCGCAAAAGCCGCGGCCCGGGTGGGGATGTCATCGCCCCACCAACAACCAGGGAGGAATTGCGCATGAACGTCGTCACGCCGTTCGAAGGCATCGGTGCGAGCGTCCGCCGGAAGGAGGATCTGCGTTTCCTCTCCGGCCGCGGGCAATACACGGATGACATCAACCGCCCCGGCCAGGCACATGCCTGGATTCTTCGCAGCCAGCATGCGCATGCGCGCATCATCTCGATCGACACGGCCGCGGCCAGCGCCATGCCCGGCGTGGTGGCGATCTTCACCAGTGCGGACCTGGCGGCCATCGGCGGCATCCCCTGCGGCTGGCAGATCCACAACAAGGACGGCACGCCGATGGCGGAGCCGAAGCACCCCGTCCTTGCCGAGGGCAAGGTGCGCCATGTGGGTGACCCCATCGCCGTCGTCATCGCCGAGACGCGCGAGAAGGCGCGGGATGCGGGCGAAGCGATCATCGTCGAGTTCGAGGTTCTTCCCGGCATCAGCCAGACCACCGCGGCCCTGGCGCCCGACGCGCCCCGCGTGCATGACGATGTGGCCGGCAACATCTGCTACGACTGGCATATCGGCGACAAGGCGATGGTGGATGCGGCCTTCGAGAAGGCCGCGCATCGCGTGGTGTTCGAGACGACCAACCAGCGCCTCGTCCCCAACGCCATGGAGCCACGCTGCGCCGTCGGCGACTACGACACCACGACGGGCGAGCACACGCTCTTCACCACCAGCCAGAATCCGCATGTGATCCGGCTGCTGATGGGCGCCTTCGTGCTGCAGATCCCGGAGAGCAAGCTGCGTGTCGTGGCGCCCGATGTGGGCGGCGGCTTCGGCAGCAAGATCTACCACTACGCCGAGGAGGCCATCGTCACCTGGGCGGCCGCCAAGCTCGGCCGCGCGGTCAAATGGACGGCCGACCGCACCGAGGCCTTCATGTCCGACGCGCATGGGCGGGACCACGTGACCCGCGCCGAGCTGGCGCTGGACAAGGAGGGCACCTTCCTGGCCCTGCGCGTGGACACCCACGCCAATATGGGCGCCTATCTCTCGACCTTCGCGCCCTGCGTGCCGACCTACCTCTACGCCACGCTGCTGGCCGGCGTGTATTCGACGCCCGCCATCTATGCCGAGGTGAAGGCCGTCTTCACCAACACCGTGCCGGTGGATGCCTATCGCGGCGCCGGGCGGCCGGAGGCGACCTATCTGATCGAGCGGCTGGTGGATGTCGCGGCCAAGCAATGCGGCTTCGACAAGATCAAGCTGCGCCGCCGCAACTTCATCCCGACCGACGCCTTCCCCTACCAGACGCCGGTGGCGCTCCAATACGACAGCGGCGACTATTTCTCGACGCTCGAACAGGCGTTGAAGACGGCCGATTGGGCCGGTTTCGAGGCGCGGCGCGCCGAGGCGAAGCTGCGCGGGCGGCTGCGCGGCATCGGCATCTCGACCTATCTGGAGGCCTGCGGCATCGCGCCTTCGGCCGTCGTGGGTTCGCTCGGCGCGCGTGCGGGGCTTTATGAGGTGGGCGTGATCCGCGTGCACCCGACCGGTTCCGTCACCGTGCTGACGGGCGCGCACAGCCATGGCCAGGGCCATGAGACGACCTTCGCGCAGCTGGTGGCCGACAAGCTCGGCGTCTCCATCGCGAATGTGGACATCGTGCATGGCGACACGGCCAAGGTGCCCTTCGGCATGGGCACCTATGGCAGCCGTTCGCTCGCCGTCGGTGGCTCGGCCATGGACAAGGCGATGGACAAGATCATCGCCAAGGGCAAGCGGATCGCCGCCCACCTGATGGAAGCCGCGGTCGAGGATGTGGAGTTCGAGCGCGGCACCTTCCGCGTGGCCGGCACCGACAAGACGAAGTCGCTGACCGATATCAGCCTCGCCGCCTATGTCCCCCACAATTACCCGATCGACGAGATCGAGCCCGGGCTGGAGGAAACCGCCTTCTACGACCCGAAGAACTTCACCTATCCGGGCGGCTGCCACATCGCCGAGGTCGAGATCGAGATCGAGACCGGCAAGGTTTCCATGGTGAACTTCACCGCGGTGGATGATGTCGGCCGGGTGATCAACCCGATGATCGTGGAGGGCCAGGTGCAGGGCGGCGTCGCCCAGGGCATCGGCCAGGCGCTGCTGGAGGCCTGCATCTACGACGCGGACGGCCAGCTGATGAGCGGCTCCATGATGGACTACACCATGCCGCGCGCCGATGACTTGGCGCCGGTCAGTGTCGCCACCCATGTCACGCTCTGCACCCACAACCCGCTCGGCGTGAAGGGCTGCGGCGAGGTGGGGGCCATCGGCTCGCCGCCCGCCGTCATCAACGCGGTGGTGGATGCGCTGCGCGATTATGGTGTCGAGCATGTCGAGATGCCCGCGACAGCGCCGAAAATCTGGTCCATCATTCACGGCAAGACTGCCTAACGAGGCCCGACCGCCGTCTGATCGCCGAAGGCGTGAATCAGCCGGCGTCACGACGCAAGGAGTGACCAAACATGTATGATTTCGCTTATCACAAGCCCTCCTCCGTGGCGGACGCCGTGAAGCTGCTGGCGGCCGATCCGGACGCCAAGCCGGTCTCCGGCGGGCACACGCTGCTGCCGGCGCTGAAGCACCGGCTGAACAAGCCCTCCGCCCTGGTGGACCTCTCCGGCATCGCGGAGATGAAGGGCATCAAGCGCGAGGGGAGCGCGATCATCATCGGCGCGCTCACCAAGCATGCCGAAGTCGCGAAGAGCGCCGAGGTGAAGGCCGCCATCCCGGCGCTCGCCTACATGGCGAGCCATATCGGCGACAACCAGGTGCGCAACCGCGGCACCATCGGCGGCTCCGTCTCCAACAACGACCCGGCGGCGGATTACCCGGCGGCCGTGCTGGGCCTGGGGGCGACCATCCACACCAGCAAGCGCAAGATCGCGGCCGATGATTTCTTCCAGGGGATGTTCACGACAGCGCTGGAGGAGGGCGAGATCCTCGTCGCGATCGAATTCCCGATCCCGGAGAAGGCGGGCTACGCCAAGCTGAAGAATCCGGCGAGCCGCTACGTCATGGCCGGCGCCTTCATCTCGAAGGGGCCGATGGGCCTGCGCGTCGCAATCAATGGCGCCGCACCCTGCGTGTTCCGCCAGGCCGATATGGAAGCGGCGCTGGGCCGCGGCTGGTCGGCCGATTCGGTCGCCGGGGTGAAGCAGGATGCCGATGGGTTGAACAGCGACATCCATGGCAGCGCCGAGTACCGCGCACACCTGGTGACGGTGATGGCCAAGCGGGCGGTCGCCGCCGCGGGCTGATCACGCCCAGGCTGCAAGGAAATGGGGCGGTGCTTCGGCGCCGCCCTTTTTCTTTGCGCGCGGCAGGGGCAAGCTCTGCCCATGGAACTCGACAACCCCGGCGTCATCGCCGAAGCCCGTGCCGTCTTCGACACCTACGAGGACGCGCTGATGAACAACCGCACCGAAGTGCTGGACAGCATCTTCTGGGCCGACCCCCGCACGGTGCGCTTCGGCATCACCGAAATCCTCTATGGGATTGATGCCATCCGCGCCTTCCGCTCCAGCGTGAAGGCCTATGCGCAGCGCGTGCAGAAGCGCGTCCACATCACCAGCTTCGGCCAGGATTTCGCCTGCACGCATCTGGAATATGAGCGCGTCGGCACCGGGCTGATCGGGCGGGAGACGAAGATCATGGTGCGCCTGCCGGATCTCGGCTGGCGCGTGGTCTCCGCGCATGTCTCCCTGCTGACGAACAACGACCCGGGCCGCAAATGATGCTCTCTCCTGCCGCCGATTCACGCCTCCAGGCTTCGCCCTCCGGCGATCGGAGGCAGGTCGCCATCATCGGTGGCGGCATTGTCGGCGCATGCACGGCGCTGGCCGCCCAACGCGCCGGCTTCGACGTCACGCTGATCGAGCCCGAGACGCCCGGCGGCGAACAGGCGGCGAGCTATGGCAATGGCTGCTGGCTCAGCCCCTCCAGCGTCGTGCCGCCCGCCGTGCCGGGCCTCTGGAAGAAGCTGCCGAAATTCCTCAGCGACCCTTTGGGCCCGCTCGCCATTCGCTGGACCTATCTGCCGAAGGTCGCCCCCTGGCTGGTGCGCTACCTTCTCGCGGGCTGGACCGAGGCGCGGGTGATGAAGACCGGCCACGCGCTGCGCGCCCTGGTCGCGGGCGCGCCCGAGCTGCATGCGGCCCTGGCCGAGGAAGCCGGCGTCGGCCATCTGATCGAACGGCGCGGCCTGCTCTACATCTATCCCAGCCGCGCCGATTTCGAGGCCGAGGCCCTGGCCTGGCGCGTGCGGCGCGAGACCGGCGTGACATGGCTCGAAATCTCCGAGGATGAACTGCGCCAGCGCGAGCCGGACCTCGACCGCCGGTACACCTTCGGCGTGCTGGTGGAGGAGGGGGGGCATTGCCGCAACCCCGGCGCCTATGTTGCCGCCCTCATCGCCCAGGCCGAGGCGCAGGGCATGACGCGCGTGGCCGCGCGCGCCACGGGGTTCAGCATCGAGGGCGGGCGCCTCAAGGCCATCCGCACCGACCAGGGCGAGCTCCCGGCCGACAAGGCCATCATCTGCGCCGGCGCCCATTCCCGCGCGCTGGCGCGCGAGGCGGGCGATGACCTGCCGCTGGAGACGGAGCGCGGCTACCACGCCGTGATTGCCGATGCCGAGGCCGGGCCACGCACGCCCATGATGCCCTCGGATGGCAAGATGAGCCTGACCTGGACGGAGACCGGGCTGCGCGTGGCCGGCCAGGTGGAAATCGCCGGGCTCGACGCCGCCCCCAACTGGAAGCGCGCGGAAATCCTGCGCGACCACCTGCTGCGCAGCTTCCCTGGCCTGCCGCGCGACCTGCCGAAGGAGCGGCTGAAATTCTGGATGGGCCATCGCCCCTCCATGCCCGATGGGCTGCCCTGCCTCGGCCCCGCCTCGGCCAGCGGCGATATCCTGCATGGTTTCGGGCATGGCCATGTGGGGCTGGTGGCCGCGCCGCGCTCGGCGGAATTGCTCGTGGCGCTGCTTGCGGGCGCCCCGCCGCCCATCCCGCCATCGCCTTATTCGCCGCGTCGGTTCGGGTGACGTTTTCTCGTGCATTTCCGAACGAGCAGTGGCATTCTTGATTTCCGCCGGCCCAGCATCCCGTTTGGCTGCGAACACTAGCGTGGATTGAAGAGCGACGTGTCTGACGATTATGCGCCTACGGGCGGTGACACTGGCCTGATCGAGGCCAAGGTGAAGTGGTATAATGGGCGCAAGGGCTTCGGCTTTGTGCTCGGGCCAGATGGGCAGGATGTGTTCTTTCACGCATCCGCGCTGACGGATGCGGGCATCGAACAGCCCGATACCGATGATATTCTGGTGTGCGAGATCGGGTCCGACCGTCAGGGTCGCCGCCTCGTCACCCGCATCACCGAACTCAAGCGCGGCCCTGGTGGCGGTGGCGGCGCTCGCGGTGGCTTCGGCGATCGTCCGCCGCGCCGCGATTTCGGTGGCCCCCCGGGTGGGGGTGGTGGCTTCGGCGACCGTCCGCCGCGCCGTGACTTCGGTGCGCCCGGTGGCTTCGGCGATCGTCCGCCGCGTCGTGACTTCGGCGGCCCCCCGGGTGGGGGTGGTGGCTTCGGCGACCGTCCGCCGCGCCGTGACTTCGGCGGTGGTGGTGGTGGCGGCTTCGGCGCCCCGCGCTCCGGCGGGTTCGGTGGTGGCGACCGCGGCGGTCCGCCGCGCCGCAACTTCGACGAAGGCACCGGCCCGGTCTATCCGCTGAACGGCACCGTGAAGTGGTTCGACCAGGTGCGCGGCTTCGGCTTCGTGACGCCGGAAGATGGCGGACAGGACGTGTTCCTGCACTCCTCCGTCTTGACGCGCGCCGGCCGCACCGACCTTGCCCAGGGCGAGAAGGTCTCGCTGGATGTGCGTGACGGCCAGCGCGGCCGCCAGGCGATCGGCATGAAGTAAGCCCCGCGCGAAAGCGCTGGCTTGGCGAAGGCCCCGCGGGAGACCGCGGGGCCTTTTGCGTTTCTTAACCACCCTGCGCGCAGCCTGCGCACATGCGCGCGCTGCTCCTTCTCCTGCTCACCAGCCTGCCGGCCGTGGCGCAGGTGCCCCTCTGCAACGCCCCGCGCGAGGGGATGACGGCCTGCTTCGATGGCCGGCTCTGCCGCTGCCGCTTCGAGCCGGGCGGGCAACTCACCGGGCGCCCGGAGGGGCATCGCTGGGATTGCGGGGCGCTGCGGCCGGATTGCCGACCGGCGCCGGCGACGCTGCCGCAGTTGGATCAGCCGCCCTGGCCGCAATACATCCCGCCGCCCAATCTTCTGATCAAGCCACGATAAGAAAAAAGGGGCCTCCG
>NZ_JAIEQY010000330.1 GCF_019747315.1 Roseococcus sp.
GAGGTCGGCCCGCACATGGCCAGCATGGCCGCGAACATCCCGGTGACGCCCGCCACATGCCAGCCGAAGAGGCCCACCACCATCACATTCGGGCCGGGCGCCGCCTGGGCCAGGGCATAGCGCTTGGAGAAGGCGAGCTCATCCATCCAGCCATGGGTCTCCACCATCAGGCGGTGCATCTCGGGCAGGGCCGCGACACCGCCGCCGACCGAGAGCAGCGAGATGCCGAGGAAGCCCCAGACCAGCGCCGAGAGGTCGCCATCCTCCGTCATCGCCGAAGCGCCCACCAGGCGGCGGCGAGGCCGAAGGGGGCCAGGCCCAGCACCACGAAGGGCAGGGGGGCGCGCAGCAAAGCGAGCGCCAGCGCGGCGAGGCCCACCGCCAGCAGGGGCAGGGTGGGCTTGAGCTTCACGCCCATCTTGATCGCGGTGCCCAGCACCATGCCGGCGGCGGCGGCCGCGATGCCGGTCAGCGTGGCCCGCACCAGCGGCAATTGGCCATAGGCGTCATAGAGGGCAGCGATGCCGGCCAGGAGCGCCATGGGCCCGGCGAAAAGGCCGATGGTGCAGGAAGCGGCCCCCATCGCGCCGCCGAAGCGCACGCCCACGCCGATGGCGGTGTTCAGCGCATTGGGGCCGGGCAGCACCTGGCCGATACCCAGCGTCTCCGCATATTCCTGCTCGGTCAGCCAGCCGCGCTTTTCGACCAGCATGTGGCGCGCCCAGGCATTCACGCCGCCGAAGCTGGTCAGGCCGATCTGGAGATAGGTGAGAAACAGGTCGCGATTGGACGGCGCGCTCACAACAGCAGCAGCCCCAGCGCGCCCCCGCCCGCCAGCACCCAGAGCGGCGAATACTTCGTGCGCCAGACGAACACCGTCGAGACGGCGATGATCACGAAGCTGAGCCAGTTCGTCCCCGCCGCCTGCGCCATGATGACGCCCGAGCCCGCGATGAGGCCGACGGCCAGCGGCACCAGCCCGAATTGCGCGGGCTTCAGCCAGGTGTTGCCGCGCAGCCGGTGCGTCAGCCCCTGCATGCCATAGGCGAGGATGGCCGCCGGCAGCAGCATGCCGATGGTCGCCATCGCCATGCCGGCCGGCCCCGCGATGTTCCAGCCCATGACAGAGGCAGCCAGGATGTTCGGCCCCGGTGCGGCCTGGGCGAGGGCGAAGAGCTGGCTGAAGGTGGCGTCATCCATCCAGCCATGCACCTCCACCACCAGGCGGTGCATCTCCGGCAGCACGGCATTGGCGCCGCCGATGGCGAGCAGCGAGAGCGTGCCGAAGGCCAGCAGGATCTGCAGCAGTAGGATCATGGCGCGCGCTTCCAGCTGCGCCGCAGGGAAAGGTAAATTCCCAGCGGCGCCAGCACCACGACGATCAAGGGCAAGGGCAGCCGCAGGAAGGCCGCACCCGCCACGGCCAGCAGCCCGACCACGATCAGCTCCGGCGGTGGGCGGAGGTTCTGGCCCATCTTGATGGCGGTGCCGATCACCATGCCGGCTGCCGCCGCAGCCACCCCCTGCATGAAGGGCGCAACACCCGGCCGCGTCCCATACAGCTCATAGAGCACCGAGAGGATCACCAGGATGCAGAGCGGCCCGACATAAAGCCCGGCCGTCGCGATCAACGACCCCGCCAGCCCATGAAACCGCCGCCCGATCATCACGGAAGCATTGCCCACATTGGGGCCGGGCAGGATCTGCCCAAGGCCCAGCACCTCCGCGTAATCGCGTTCGGAGAGCCATTTGCGCTCCTCCACGATCACATGGCGGGACCAGGGGCCGACGCCGCCAAAGCCCAAGAGGCCGATCTTGCCATAGCCCAGGAAGAGCTCGAGCTTGCCGGGGATGCGTGGCTCCGCCTCAGCCACGGGGCAGCAGCTGCTCGGTCAGCGTGGCCCAGTAGCTGGCGCCGATCGGCAGGATGTCGTCGTTGAAGTCGTAGAGGGGGTGGTGGACATTCGCCTCCTTCCCCGTCTTGCCGCCGCCCAGCATGAGGTAGGAGCCGGGCTTGGCGTTCAGCATGAAGGCGAAGTCCTCGGCGCCCATGGTGGGCTTGGGCATGTGGGCCACCCGCGCCTCGCCGGCGACGGCCAGGGCGGCGCGGCGGGCCAGGCCCGTGCTTTCCACCTCGTTCACCGTGGCGGGATAGGCGCGCAGGAACTCGGCCGTGGCGGTGGCGCCGAAGCTGGCCGCGATGCCGGTGACAAGCGCCTTGAACTTCACCTCCAGCAGGTCTCCCACCTCGGGGAGGAACCAGCGGGCGGTGCCCAGCATCCGCACCGTCTCGGGGATCACATTGTAGGTGTGGCCGCCGCTGATATGGCCGATGGTGATGACGCCGGCATCCGCTGCATCCAGGTTGCGGGCCACGATGCTTTGCAGCGCCTGCACGATGCTGGCCGCGATGACGATCGGGTCATTGCCCTGGAAGGGCATGGCGCCATGGGCACCCTGGCCGGTGATGGTGACCTCCAGATTGGCGACGGCGGCCATAACGGGCCCCTCGCGCCAGAGGAAGGTGCCTTCCGGCACGCTCGGGAAATTGTGCAGGCCGAAGATGCGCTCCATCGGGAAGCGGTCGAAGAGGCCCTCCTGCACCATCACGCCGCCGCCCGCGAGATTCTCCTCGGCGGGCTGGAAGACGACATAGACGGTACCGTCGAAATTGCGCGTCTCGGCCAGGTATTTGGCGGCGCCGAGAAGCATCGTCGTGTGGCCGTCATGGCCGCAGGCATGCATCTTGCCGGGGATGGTGGAGGCATGCGGCAGGCCCGTCGCTTCCTCAATCGGCAGGGCGTCCATATCGGCGCGCAACCCGATGGCGCGGCCCGTCTTGCCATTGCGGCCATAGATGACGCCCACCACCCCGGTCTTGGCGATGCCCGTCACCACCTCGTCACAGCCGAATGCGCGCAGCTTCTCGGCGACGATGCCGGCGGTGCGATGCTCCTCGAAGCCGAGTTCGGGATGCATGTGGAAATCACGCCGCCACTCCGTCATTTCGGGGTGGAATTCGGCGATGCGGTTGATGACGGGCATGGGAGAGACTCCTGTTGCCCTCAAGGAAACGTCCGCGCGAGGCCTTCCGCAAGGGGGATGGGTGTCACGCCAAGCGTTTCGCGCATGGCGGTGATGTCGAAGGCCTTGTCCTCGGTCAGCCGGCGGATTTCATCGGGACGGATGCGCGGCAGGAAGGGCAGGGCGGCTGTCAGCGGGCTGAGCGCCATGAGCAGACCGGCCGGGATGGGCAGCACGGCGCGCGGCGGGATGCCGGCGGCGCGCGCCACTTCCGCGCAGAAGTCGCGATAGGCCAGCGGCGTGGGGCCGGCGATGATGGTGACCTCGGGCGCCGCGTTGCCGCGCGCGGCGGCGGCGATCAGGCTCTGCGTCACGTCATCCTGATGGATGGGCTGCACCAGCGCGGCCCCGCCGCCGGGCAGCGGCAACACCGGCAGACGGCGCATCAGCGCGGCCAGGCGCTGGACATTGTCCTCGCCCTCGGCGCCGTAGATCATGGTGGGGTGCAGCATGACGCCCGCGCGGCCGCTGGCGAGGAAGGCGGCCTCGCCCGCGCGCACGCCATCGCCATGCGCATCGGGCCAGCGCGAATGGCGGCGGGTGCTGCCCATGAAGACGAAGCGGGCATCCGGCGGCGCCGCGGCCAGGACGGAAGGCGCGTGGCGCGCATGGGCGCAGGAGATGATGGTGCTGGCGCCCGTCAGCGCGGCGCGCAGGCTGGCTTCATCGCGCAGATCGGCCACCGCATGCGGCGCCGCGATCCCCAGCGCGCCCCACTTCGCCGCATCGCGCACCACGGCCCGGAAGGGCTGGGTGAGCGCGCGGCAGAGTGTCGCGCCGGAGCGGCCTGAGGCGCCGATGATGGCGAGGGTGTCAGACACCCTCGGCCCGCAGGAAGCGCAGGTCGGCGCCGTCGGGCGCCTGCATCACCTGCTCATGCACCAGGCGGTCCCAGCCGCGCTTGGGCGTGGCGCGGGCCTGCCACTTGGCGCGGCGGGCGGCCATCGTCGCCTCGTCCACCAGCAGGTCCAGGCTGCGGCGCTTCACCGAGAGGCGGATGCGGTCGCCCGTCTCGGCGAAGGCGAGCGGGCCGCCGGCCTGGGCTTCGGGGGCGATGTGCAGCACCACCGTGCCGAAGGCGGTGCCGGACATGCGGCAATCGCTCATCCGCACCATGTCCTTCACGCCCTGGCGGCCCAGCTTCTTCGGGATGGGCAGGTAGCCCGCCTCCGGCATGCCGGCGGGCGAGAGCGGGCCGGCATTCTTGAGGATCATGATGGTGTTGGCGTCCACCGCCAGGTCATCGCTGTCGATGCGCAGGGCCAGGTCCTCGACGCCGTCGAAGACCATGCACTCCGCCTCATGCTCGAACAGCGATTCGGTGGCGGCGGAGCGCTTCAGGATCGCCCCATCCGGCGCCAGCGACCCGAACAGCGCGACCAGCCCGCCCACGGCCGAGACCGGGTTCTCGCGTGCCTTGATGTACATGCGGTCCACGAAATGCGTGCCATCGCCGATGCGCTCGCCGAGCGTCCTGCCATAGACGTCCTTCGCATCGAGATGCAGCAGGTCGCGGATTTCCCAGAGCAGGGCGCGCATGCCCCCGGCGAAGTGGAAATCCTCCATGTAGCCCTCGCCCGTGGGCTTGAGGTCCACGAGGACCGGCGTCTCGTCGCTCATCTGGTCCAGGCGCTTGAGGTCCACCCGCAAGCCCGCGCGGCCCGCGATGGCCGCCAGGTGCACCAGCGCATTGGTGGAGCCGCCGAGTGCCAGCAGCACGCGCATGGCGTTCTCCACCGCCTCGATGGTCATGATCTCGGAGGGGCGCACCTTCAGCCCCATGGCGAGCCGCCCGGCTTCCTCGGCGATTCGCAGGCGGTCGGCATGGACGGCCGGCGCACTCGCCCCCTCCAGCGGCATGAAGCCCAGGGTGGCGACCAGGCAGGCCATGGTGCTGGCCGTGCCCATCACGCCGCAGGTGCCGGCGGTGACCGCCAGCGCGTTCTCGACCTCGTTGATGCGCGCCTCGGAGACCTCGCCCGCGCGGTAGCGCCCCCAAAAGCGGCGGCAATCGGTGCAGGCGGCCATGCGCTCGCCCTGGTAGCGATTGGCGCTCATGGGCCCGGTGACGAGCATGACGGCGGGCACATCGGCCGAGATTGCGGCCATGAGCTGCGCCGGCACCGTCTTGTCGCAGCCGCCGACGAGGACGACTGAATCCATGGGCTGGGCCGAAACCATCGCCTCGGTGTCGAGCGCCATGAGGTTGCGGTAATGCATGGAGCAGGGCGTCAGGAAGGGCTCGCAGAGGCTGATGGTGGGGAAGGCCATGGGCAGCCCACCCTGGAGCATGACGCCGCGCTTCACCGCCTCGATCAGGTCGGGCACGGAGCGGTGGCAATTGTTGAAGTCGCTCGCGGTGTCCACGATGCCGACGACGGGGCGGGTCAGCGCATCCTTGGAATAGCCCATCGAGGCCGCGAAGCTGCGGCGCAGATAGAGGGCGAATTCGCGATCGCCGTAATTCGCGGCGTTGCGGCCCAATCCATGCGCAGCGGGACCATGGGCGGCTGGATCCTGGTTATCGTCGGTCATGGCGCGTTTTCCTGCGGGGCGTTGCGGCTTCCGACATTAGGTGGGGGCGCGGCCGCGGCAAATCCCCCTCCCGATCGCGGTATCATATTACCACGGCAAAAAATCGCGCCGATGGCTTGACCTTGCGGGTGCCGTGCGGCAAACACCGGCCCCAGAACAAGCGTATTTGAAGGTTATCATGCTCAGCACACAGACCCGCTCGCTGAAGCCGGCCGAGGTGACGAAGAACTGGTGGGTGATCGACGCCGAGGGCCTGGTCCTCGGCCGTCTCGCCACCATCGTCGCCAACCGTCTCCGCGGCAAGCACAAGCCCCAATTCACCCCGCATGTGGATTGCGGCGACCATGTCGTCATCCTCAATGCCGCCAAGGTGAAGCTCACCGGCAACAAGGGCGACCAGTCCATCTTCTACTGGCACACCGGCTTCGCTGGCGGGATCAAGGAGCGTTCGCAGCGCCAACTGCTGGAAGGCCGCTATCCCGAGCGCGTCGTCACCAAGGCGGTGGAGCGCATGATCACGCGCGGCCCGCTTGGCCGGAAGCAGATGAAGAACCTGCACGTCTATGCCGGCACCGAGCACCCGCATGGCGGCCAGAGCCCCGTCGTGCTGGATGTCGCGGCGATGAACCGCAAGAACACCGCCATCGCGGCGTCGCAGAACAAGGTTGCCTAAGCCATGAGCGAGCAGACCACCGCCAATTCCGCCTCTGTGAACTCTTTGGCCGATCTGAAGTCCTTGGTGCAGGGCACGGCCGCCGCCCCCGGCGCCGCGCCCACCGCCGCCCCGGTGCAGCCGAAGCGTGACGCGCAGGGCCGCTCCTACGCCACGGGCGGCCGCAAGGAATCCGTTGCCCGCGTCTGGGTGATGCCGGGCAAGGGCAAGTTCACCATCAACGACAAGCCGGCGACGCAGTATTTCGCCCGCCCCGTGCTGCGCATGCTGATCGCCCAGCCCTTCCTGGTGGCCGACCGCTACCAGGCCTTCGATGTGGTGGCCACGGTCGCCGGCGGCGGGCTCTCGGGCCAGGCCGGCGCAGTGCGCCACGGCATCAGCCGTGCGCTCGTGAACTACGAGCCGGAGCTGCGCAGCATCCTGAAGAAGGCGGGCTTCCTCACGCGCGATCCGCGTGCGGTCGAGCGCAAGAAGTACGGCAAGGCCAAGGCCCGACGTTCCTTCCAGTTCTCGAAGCGCTGACGTCCAGGATCCGGGCGTCACGCCCGGCCTGCATGCCGGTCATACCCGAGGGGCGGATCCGCAAGGACCCGCCCCTTTTTCGTTTCTGATACCATCTCTTCCCGACGGAGATTCCCATGGCAAGCATCTTCATTGACGGCGAAAGCGGCACCACCGGACTGCAAATCCGTGCGCGCCTGGAAAACCATCCCACGCTCAAGATCCGCTCGATCGCGGAGCATCAGCGCAAGGACGCTGCCGCCAAGCGCCGCCTGATGGAAGAGGTGGATGCCGTCGTGCTCTGCCTGCCCGATGCCGGCGCCAAGGAAGTGGCCGCCATGGCCGCCGAAATGGGCGATGCCGCGCCGAAGCTGCTGGATGCCAGCACCGCGCATCGCGTGAACCCCGACTGGGTCTATGGCTTCCCGGAGCTGACCGAGGGCCACGCCGCGAAGATTGCGGCGGCCAAGCGCGTGGCCAATCCCGGCTGCTACCCGACCGGCGGCATCGCGCTGCTGCGGCCCCTGGTGGATGCCGGAATCATCCCGCCCGGCCATCCCGTCACCGTCAACGCCGTCTCCGGCTATACCGGCGGTGGCAAGGCGATGATCGCGGAATTCGACGAAGGCACGGCCGCACCCTTCTTCCTCTACGGGCTGGGGCTGGAGCACAAGCATGTGCCCGAGTTGCAGCTCTACAGCGGGCTCTCACTGCGGCCGATCTTCGTGCCCAGCGTGGGGAATTTCGCGCAGGGCATGCTGGTGAGCATCCCGCTGCACCTCGACGCCCTGCCGGGCCAGCCCAAGCCCGCCGACCTCGAAGCCGCACTTGCCGCGCGCTATGCGCAGTCCGGCTGGGTGCGCGTGCTGCCGGCCGACCCCGCCGCGCGGCTGGAGCCGGAGCCGTTGAACGGCAGCAACATGCTGGAGCTGCGCGTCTACGGGAATGCGAAGCACAACCAGGCGGTGCTGGTCGCGCGGCTCGATAATCTGGGCAAGGGTGCCTCCGGCGCCGCGGTGCAGAATCTTGGCCTGATGCTGGGCGTGGATGTGAGCGAGGCGCTGCCCCTGGCGGCGTGAGTCGTCAGCACCAGCCCTCACGCGGCCCGCGCCCGTGATAGGGGCGGGCCAGGTGTTCGCGGATCAGCACGGCGGCGACATCCTCGCCATCGTGGTTCCGCACGACGGCCAGCGTCCGGCCGAAGCGGTCCCGCCCGGCCTGCTCCAGCGTGACGCCCCCTTCCAGCAGGTGGCGCAACCTTTCGGTCGCGGCCTGGGCCAGGCGCGCCTCCTCCTCGCAGCGGGCGCGAAGCTCGGGCGCGTCGAGCCCGATGAGGCGCACGCGCTGTTCGCCGCAATGGATGGTGTCGCCGTCCACTGCCACGCAGAACTGGCGCGGCGGGGGCTGCCAGTGCAGCCAGGCCGAGGCGATGGCGATGCCGGCGAGCAGGATCATCGCGATGCCGCGTGGCCGGCGGAGGCGCTTGGCCATGTCATGGGGCCTTGGCGAGCGGGTGGGCGGCGGCCATGCCGCTGATGGAGCCGAATGCTTTGGGTTCGCGGGGCATTTGTTCTTTATATGTTCTTATTTTTGCCCGTGCAAGTGGGCCGGCCGGGGCGAGGGCCTGGGGGAGGATGGTCCGGAGGGGGAAGGGGATGGCGGGGCGTAGTTCACTGGGAATGAACGGTCTCTGCGATCGCGGGTCGCCGGATGGTCAAGCTGCGCGCGCTCTGGGCGTAGATTGTGCGCAAGGCCAGCGTGGCCACGCTCGACGCCATCCGCGGTGGCGGTGGTGCCGCCTCAACCGTGCGCGAATAGCTGCCACCGTCGAGAACCACATCGCCGTGCGAGACGCTTGGATCAGTGCACAGGGCTCGAACGCGTGTGCCCGGATACCGCATGACCATCCCGCGTATGAGGGCGGACCTGCACGGCGCCACCTGTTGCGGTACTCTCGCGCTCCGGCCTGCCGCCGCCATCGATCTGACGACGATACGTGCTGAAATGCTCTGCCTCGTCGATCTTGGACCAGTTGTTCGGCGACCAGTCGGCCAATGTCGAGCCCTCCGACCAATATCTCGCCTCACGCCAGTACGGACTGTTCCCACGTCCGGACCCGCCTGTGGTCTCGATGGCACGCTCCATCATAGAGCGGACGCGCATGACAACATCTTCGGTAGAATGCGCCCGAGCACCTATTCCCACCGCGAGAAGGTTGTTGTGACGATCCATCCTGCGCGCCGCAGGCATGTTGCTTGGAGCAATAGGTCTGCCGCCGAGAATCGAGCGCAGCATCGCTTCGGTGCTGGTCCACTCATTCCGCTCAGCCATCGCTGCGGCAAGCAGTGGACCCGCGCGGCGTGACAGTTCCGCAACTCCAACGAGATGGCGGTAGGCATCTGCTGGCCCCTGGTCCTGCCCGGGCAGCCGCGACGCCGCGGCTTCGTCGTTGGCAAAGTCGCGCACTTGCTCAGCGATCGCGCGCAGACGCGCAATCCTGCCCAAGCTTGGGCTGGGATCATCCATAGCTTCATCCTTTCAGGGGGTAGGTTGCAATCGCCGGCGTCAGCCGATCTCGGCTTCAGTGTCGCCAAGTACCGCCGTAGGAGGCAGGTCGATGGTTGGTGCAGGCGCTGGCGCGCGGCCCGTCCTCAGCAAAGCGGACCGCCACGTCGCACTGACTTTGCGCGATGAGATCGACGTCGAACTGGAAAACCTTCGTCTCAGCACTGTGACCGACGCGGTAGCGGATTTCGGCTTGTTGGCGGCCTTCAGGTGCCGACACCGTCGCCCCGGACATTGTCCCGCGGCTCGATGGGCTAGGGATCGTGTAGCTCCTATCGGAAGCTTCCTCGCTCAGGCGCGCGTTTTCACCGAGACGAAAAGCGACGATTCGGACCTCATCCGGCCGCTCTCCAACAAAGGAGAAAACCGCGGCCCCATGGTCCGACAGGGGATCCTCGAAAATCAAAACCAGGACGTCCCAGGCAGGGCGCGCGGCGATGGCCAGGAGCCCGGCGACGCAGAGGCCGATCAGCAATCGCTTTTGCACCTTCAAAAGGCATGGCTCCGCCGATGGCAACTAAGTCTATTCCTATTTTGTTCTTCATGTCAAGAAGTTTATGAGATCCATTTTGCGTGTCGTTTGCACACTGTGCTGCGGCCGTCGCGGCTGGGCTTCTACACGCGGTCCCTCGCAGGTTTCGCGCGGATTTGATGGTTTCCCGAGTGGCAGCGCGAACCGGAGCGAAAAGCAGCGTAGCGGTGCGAAATTCTGCGAACTGGCGGAGG
>NZ_JAIEQY010000354.1 GCF_019747315.1 Roseococcus sp.
TGTCCCGTTCGTCTAGAGGCCTAGGACACCAGCCTTTCACGTTGGCAGCACGGGTTCGAATCCCGTACGGGACGCCATTTCTTGTTACTCCAACCACTCTCCCCCGCAGCGGCCGTCGCCGTATGGCGCAGGTGTTCCGCTGTTTTCGCGCTTGGGCTGGCGGATGCAGAAGCGCAACGACACCCGAAAATCACTCTCTCCGGCGCGCGGTTCTCCGAAGCTGGCGACTTGGGCGATTTACCAGCCAGGCTGAAAGCCCCGGAAAACCTCAGATTTTTGCGGCGGAAGCATGGCGCGGTTGGTGAGGACAAGTCCCCACCGTTCGACACCGCCACCGAATCTTCATCCACTATTGGCTTTCGGCAGGTCCCTCTCCCCGCCGCAGCCGCTCCCACAGCGCCCCCGGCCCCAGCAGCACAGACAACAGGCCGGCCTGAATCGCCTCCGAGTTCAGCGCCTGCCGGCTCATGCTGCCATGCGCCTCCATCGTCGAAATGATGGCGTTCAACAGCTCCTCCCGCAGATTCGGCGAGTTCACAAACTGCTCCCGCGTGTTCGCCGCGGCTTGGGCCCGCAGCGTCTCGCTCTCCATCAGCTTGGTCCGGACGCTTTCCGCGAAGGCGACCCGGTCCCCGTCCGTGAGCTCCCCCTCGAACAGGTCATTCAGCGCCTGGATGATCTGGGCCAGAAGCTGCTTTTGCCGGTCCTGGATCTCCCCGGAGCCCACCTCCGTCACCGGCTTCAGCCCCTCTGCCGGCTCCCCGCCCGCCAGGTTCAGCTTCTGCTGCCCCAGGTCGCGCAGCTTGTGATGCGTCAGGCGCAGCGCTGAAAGATCGATCCCCTCACGCTCGCGCCCATAGTCCAGCAGAGGCAGCAGCAGCCGGGCGAAGAGATAGAGCTTCTCGAACTCGGTGTTGCCGTAGTCGAACATCTGCCCGAGGAACTCATAGGCCCGCACGTAGCTGCCGAGGTCGCGCTTGAAGAGCAGCAGCGCCTCCATCTCGTCCTTCGCCGCGTCGCTCGCCTTCGAGCCATCGGTGCCGCCGCGGACGGCCTGCTGCGCGTGCTTGAAGCGGGTCAGCAACCGGCTGCTCACCTGGCCCAGCGCCGCATCGAGATCGCCCGGCGTTGCCCCAGGGGTCATCGCGACCTTAGCCACCCGCTCAACCTCGAAGCGGTCATAGAATCCGAGTGCGTCCAGCTTGCCCCTGAGGTCCAGCACCACATTCGGGTCGCTCACGTCGGCGAGCTGTGCGGTGGTGTGGTACTGGCGGAACGCCCCCAGCACCTCCTCCGGCTCATTCACGAAGTCCACGACATAGGTCGTGTCCTTCCCCGGATAGGCACGGTTCAGGCGGGACAGGGTCTGCACCGCCTGGATGCCGCCGAGCCGGCGGTCCACATACATCGCGCAGAGCAGCGGCTGGTCGAAGCCGGTCTGGAACTTGTTCGCCACGATCAACAGGCTGAATTCCGCGGTGGCAAACGCCTCGCGCATGTCGCGCCCGCGAAGCCCCGGGTTCATGTTGGCCTCGGTGAAGGGGTCGGGGCCGCTCTCCGGATCGTTCACCTCGCCCGAGAAGGCTACCAGCACGCCGAGATTGTAGCGGCGCTGGCGGATATAGGCCTCCATCGCCCGCATCCAGCGCACCGCCTCGCGCCGGCTGGCGGTCACAACCATGGCCTTCGCGCGGCCGGCCAGCAGGTGCGCCACGTTCTGCCGGAAATGCTCCACCACGATCTGCACGCGGGCGGCGATGTTGTGCGGGTGCAGCCGCACCCATCCCATGATGCCCTTCTTCGCCTCGCTGGCATCAACCTCCGTCTCGTCCATCTCACGCCCGGCATGGGTCAGGCGGAAGGCCATGCGATAGGCGGTGTAGTTGCGCAGCACGTCGAGGATGAATTCCTCCTCGATCGCCTGGCGCATGGAGTAGGTGTGGAAGGCCGCGGGGCGATTATCCTGCGCCGCAGGCCGCGATGGGTCCGGCCGCCGGCCGAACAATTCCAGCGTCTTGGCCTTCGGCGTCGCGGTGAAGGCGACGTAGCTGATCGCGGCATCCTGCGCCGCGCGGCCCTTCATCTCGGCGGCCAGGAGGTCCTCAAGGTCGAACTCAAGAATTCCCCCCTGGGCATCCTCCTGCGCCGCCGCCTCCTCCGCCGTCAGTGTCTGCTTGAGCTTGTGGGCGGCCTGTCCGGTCTGTGAGGAATGCGCCTCATCCGCGATCACGCAGAAGCGCTTGCCCTGCATGCGGGCCAAAGCGCGTACCTGCTCGATGGCGAAGGGGAAGGTCTGGATGGTGCAGACCACGATCTTCTTGCCCGCCGCCAGCGCCTCTGCCAGCTCCTGGCTCTTGCTGCCGCCATCGCCGGTGATGGTGGCGACCACGCCTTGCGTCCGCTCGAACCCCTCCAACGCCTCGCGCAACTGCCGGTCCAGCACCGTGCGATCCGACACCACCAGCACCGTGTCGAACACCTTTCGGTTTTCGGCATCGTGCAGATCGGCCAGGAAATGCGCGGTCCAGGCGATGGAGTTGGTCTTGCCGGAGCCTGCCGAGTGCTCGATCAGGTAGCGCCCGCCAGGGCCATCCTTCAGCACCTGCGCCACGAGCCGCCGCGTGGCGTCGAGCTGGTGGAATCTCGGGAAGATCCAGCCGGTCAGGCGTTGCTTGCCATCCTTCACCGGCACCAGGTAACGGCCGAGGATCTCTAGCCAGGAATCCCGCTGCCATACCTGCTCCCACAGATAGGCGGTGTCCGTGCCATCCGGGTTGTTCGGGTTGCCGGCGCCGAAATCATGGCCCTGGTTGAAGGGCAGGAAGCGGCTGTCGGCGCCATCGAGGCGCGTGCACATCCGCACCTCGCTGTTGCTGACGGCGAAATGCACCAGCGCACCACCGGGGAAGGCCAGGATAGGCTCCGGCAGGTTGCGGCCGGGCAGGCGCGGCGGGCGGTCGTAGCGGTACTGGTCCACCGCATCGCGCACGGATTGGGTGTAGTCCGATTTCAGCTCGGCGGTGGCGACGGGAATGCCGTTCAGGAACAGCACCAGATCGAGGCTGTTTTCATGCGACCCCGAATAGCGCAGCTGCCGGACCACGCGCAGCCGGTTGGCGGCGTAGCGCTTTGCCAGTTCCGGGTTCATGCCCAGCGCGGGGCGGATCTGCACCAGCGCGATCGGCCGGCGAAGCCCCACCATGTCGAGTCCCTGGCGAAGCACCTCCAGCGTCCCTTGCCGGTCGAGTGCTACGCGCAGCCGGTCGGCCAGCGCCAGGCCGGCAGAGGCACCATGCGTCTTGGTCAGCGCCTCCCAGGCATCGGGCTGGGTGGTTTGGACCCAGGCGGTGAGGTCCTCCAGGAACAGCCCGCGGGGGCGGTCGTGACGTGCGGCGGCATCGGCCTCATAGAGCCAGCCATGCGCGGCGAGGTGGGCGCAGATGGCGTCTTCCAGCCGGGACTCGCGGTGCAAACTCAAGGCTTTGGTTCCGGGGATTCCAAAAGATCGAATCTCGCCCGATCCACGTTCAGCTTTCCTTCCCAAACGCCAATGTCGAGATCTGCCCGCATCAGGCGCTTTGGAAAGTCCTTGAAGCTGGCGAGCCGCACGGCGTAGTCGCGGGTCCAGGCGGTGCCCGTGGCTGGCATGGGAAGCCGCGCGTCGCCCGCGAGGATGGTCAGGATTTTGCCGTCGAACGTGAAGGTCGCAGCCGCCTGCTCTGGCGCCGAGAGCGATAGCGCCACGAGGGTCTTGGCGGGCATCCGGAACCAATCCCGCGCGACAGTGCAGTGGGGCCGGGCGCGATAGGCCGCCTGCTTCTGCTCCCACGGAAGATGATGCTTCCAGAGACGGCCTTGTTCGAGCCACGCGATTGGCTTGCTGGGCTGGAATCGTGCGCTGACGGCGTAGGCAATCCAGGCGACACCCTGTTCGAATGACTCGACAGCGATCGGCATCGACAGCTGGATCGAGCCCAAGGCGCGGGGCCGTTGATCCTCGATACCCGTGATCAGGAATTCAGGGCGGAGATACTCGCTCGTGACCTGCGTTGCCTGGATGCGGAGATTGCCGGCGTTGAACCGATAGCCCGGCGCCTGATCGGTGATCGTGTTCCAGTCTTCAGAAAAGCCGATCTGCTGCAGGATGCTGCGCATGGAGACACTCATGCGGCTTCACCCACCGAGAGGCACAGCCCGCGCACGTCGATCTTTCCGGTGACGGCAGCGGAGATGAGGGCCGCGCGGCGTTCGCGGAGGAGGGCGATGGCGCGGTGGGCTTCGGTGGTGAGGGTGTCGAAGCGAGCCGCTTGATCGTCGATAGCCGCCAGAATGCTCGCCTGCTCGGTGAGCGGCGGCACCGCAAGGACGATTTGCTTGAATTCATCCCAATAGAGGCGAAGCCGGAAGTCGGTGACGCCCTTTGAATAGCGGCGCATTTCCTCGATCGCCTGCGGCGTCCGCAGAACGAACTCTACGAAGGCCGTTCGCAGGTCGCCGCGGGGCCGTGCCACGACATAGGCTGGGCTCACCATGCCGGCGACGGCAACGGTACCGAAGCCGCCCTGCCAAGCACGCATCATGTTGTAAACGAGGTCACCCACAGCGACCTTCTTGTACTTCGTTCGATCTTCACTGCGCGTGACCTTGCGATCCATCTCGCTATCGGAAAGCTCGCGGTCAGACACCCCGTCATGGATCGAGACGCTGAGCACGGGAAGATCGTGCTCGCCTTCCTCAATGGCTTCTCGGAACAGCGCTCCAAGGCGCAGTACCTCCCAATGCGCCGGCACCTGCCCCAGCCACGCCACCCCGGAGTCCTTCATGGGTACGCTGGCGTCGAGGCCCTTGGTGACGGCCTGGGAGATGATGGCCTGCCGCTTCTGCTTCAGCAGCGCGATCAGCCGCTCCTGCTCCGCCACCAGCGCGTCAATCTTGCCGGTCTCGCGGTCGAGGAAGGCAATCAGCGCAAGCTGCTCCGCAACGGGGGGAACACTCACGGGCAGGTTGGCGACATCGTCGAGGCTGAGTTGAATCTTCGTGCCGCCGTAGCATTGAGCGTCCAGATACGCCTTCCCCGCAGCGGACAGCGTCGCATAACCAACCCATCGCGGAAGCAGCATATCGCCGCGCAGCCGGGCGAGCGCGACATGCTGGCTGACATAGGCGCATTCGAGGTTGTCGGGCACGACCGCAACGGAGCCCATGAAGGCGGTGATCGAGAACAGAACATCGCCTGGCTCGACACGCGTCCGCTCCCCTTCCGCGCCAGCGGGCACCGCAACGCGCTGGATATCTGCAAGCTCGAGTTCCAACCCGTCGCGCGGAAGATTCCCGATGCGGAGAAAGAGCGCGCCCTCGTCCGCGTAGTGATCCGCCCACCCGCGCGAGCCGCTGGTGAGGAAGAGCAGGTCCCGTTTGAGCGCGATCACCTCCCAGCCGACCGGGAGCGAGCCTATCCATGGATCGCCACTCTCCCGATACGCCGGATAAGCCGGAAACGTCATGCCCCGCTCCCCCCGCCCGCTTTCGGCTTGCGCCGCTTCGGCAGCGCCTTCGCCGCGTCCTCCAACTGCCGCAGCACGTCCGCCTCGCCTTCCGCCTCCAGCGCAGCGCGGCGGCGGGCCGCGTATGCCTCGTATTCCGCCGCGGCCTTGCGGTCTGCTTCCTCCCGCGTCACCCGCCCGGCGTTGGGCAACACGGCGCGATCGTTGAAGCGCAGAAAGTCATCCAGCCGGGTCTTCCAGTCATTCAAAAACACCTGCTTGCGGCGCCGCGCCTGGTCCTCGGCGAAGTCGAGAAACATCACCACGATGCGGTTCAACTCGGTGATTTCCGGCGCGGAGAGATAATTCTTCGCCACCGTCACATCGGCCTTGCGCACGCGTGCGCCCGCCCGCGCCGTCAGGCCCATATTGGGCTTGGCGGCATCGGCACGGCTGGCGATCAGTTCCGGCGCCGTCTGGCCGGTGGCGGCGAAATGCAGCTTGTTCTGCACCACCTGGAACACGGCCTGGGTCTCCGCCGCGCCCGGCACGTAGTCGGCGGCCAGCGCGATGATCTCCCGTACCCGGAGATAGACGCGCCGTTCACTGGCGCGGATGTCGCGGATGCGTTCCAGCAGTTCATCGAAGTAATCCGGCACATCCGGCCCGGGCGGGTTCCGCAGCCGCTCGTCATCCAGCACAAAGCCCTTGCGGAGGTATTCCTCCAGCCGTGCCGTCGCCCATTGGCGGAATTCGGTGCCGCGCGCGCTGCGCACCCGGAAGCCGACGCCCAGGATGGCCGGCAGGCTGTAATGCTGGATGGCGCGTGAAACCTGCCGTTTCCCCTCGGTTCGAACTATCAAGTAGGACTTGATGGTTGCCTCCGGGGCCAACTCCCCCTCCGCGTAGATGTTCCGCAAATGCAGGTCGATGTTCTGCACGCTGGTCTGGAACAGCTCCGCCATCTGCACCTGCGTCAGCCACAGCGTGTCCTCGGCAAAACGGCATTCCAGCCGGGTGCGGCCATCCTCGGTCTGGTAGAGCAGCAGGGAGGAAGGCGGCGGGCCGTCGCTCATCCCGCCAGCCCCGCGATCATGGTCAGGATGCGGTCCGTGACCTGCTTGAGGTCCGCATCGATCGCCGCCAGTGGGCGCGGCGGCTCGAACACATAGAAGTGGCGGTTGAAGGGGATTTCGTAGCCGGTGCGCGTCTTCTCGTGGTCAATCCAGGCATCCGGCGCATGCGGCAGGACCTCGCGGGCAAAGTAGGTCTGCACATCCTCGGTCAGCGGCACGTTCTCGGTGTCGCGCAGCGCCGGGTCGGGCTGCGGCTTGCCCTTGGCCTTGCCCTTTTGGCCCAGCACCACCTGGCCCGCCGCGTCTCGCAAGGGCCGCTCCACGGTGATGCTGCGGTAGCCGAACGCCTCGGTGCGGAACAGGCGCGACATCGGCGCCAGCTTCGCACTGCCGCCGTCCGGCGTCGGTGGCGGCGCTTCTCCGTCCCGCACCACCACGCGGCTCACGCGGCCATCGGCGGTGGTCACGGTGGCGAGCTGCGCCTCGACGCAATCGCCGAACAGCCGGGTCACGGCATCAACATCCGCCTCAGCCATTTCCCGGCGCTTGGAGCCGAGGCTCTTGCGCATCTTCTGCCACAGCGCGGAGGCATCGATCAGCTGCACCAGGCCGCTGCGATGCTCCGGCTTGCGGTTGGACAGCACCCAGACATAGGTGGCGATGCCGGTGTTGAAAAACATGTCGGTGGGGAGCGCGATGATCGCCTCCACCAGATCATTCTCCAGCACATGGCGGCGGATTTCGCTCTCGCCCGAGCCCGCGCCGCCGGTGAACAGCGGCGAGCCGTTCAGCACGATGCCGATGCGGCTGCCGCCATCCTTCGCGGGGCGCATCTTCGACAGCAGATGCAGCAGGAACAGCAGCGAGCCATCCGAGATGCGCGGCAGCCCAGGCCCGAAGCGCCCCGCATGGCCCGTCTGCTTATGCTCGCGCCGGACTTCCTTCTCGACCTTCTTCCACTCCACGCCGAAAGGCGGGTTGGAGAGCATATAGTCGAACTTCTGGGTCGGGTGCCCATCGGCGGAGAGCGTATTGCCGGGCAGGATGTTGCGGACATCCTGGCCCTTGATGAGCATGTCCGCCTTGCAGATGGCATAGGCTTCGTCGTTCAGCTCCTGGCCGAACAGCGTGAGCGAGGCGGCGGGGTTGTGCGCGCGCAGATGCCGCTCCGCCTCCGAGAGCATGCCGCCCGTGCCGGCCGTGGGGTCATAGACGGTGCGGACCGCGGCGGTGCCGGGGCTGAGGATGTCGCTGTCCTCGATGAACAGCAGATTGACGATGAGGGTGATGACGTCGCGCGGGGTGAATTGCTCGGCCGCCTGCTCGTTCGAGAAGTCGGAGAATTTGCGGATCAGCTCCTCGAACATCAGCCCCATATCGCGATTGCTGACACGGTCGGGGCCGAGGTCGAAGCCGAGGAATTTCTCGGTGATCTGGTAGAGCAGTCCGGCCTTCTTCAGGCGCTCGATCTGGTCCGCGAACAGGAAGCGCTCGAAGATGTCGCGCACCGCCGGCGAGAAGCCCTGCAGATAGGCGGTGAGGTTGATGGCGATGTTGTCCTGGTCGCCCAGCAGCAGCTTCAGATCGAGCGGCGAGGTATTGGCGAAGGGCACGCCGGTGAGGCGCAGGAGGAAGGGCTCGGGGTTGATGCCCTTCGCCTGCCGGGCGGCCTGCTCGGCGAGGACGGCGGCTTTCGAGGGCGCCAGCACGCAGTCGAGCCGGCGCAGCACGGTGAAGGGCAGGATGACCTTTCCGTACTCATAGGGCTTGTAGTCGCCGCGCAGCAGATCGGCGACCGACCAGATGAGGGCAGAGAGGGACTGCGATTGGCTCATGGCGAGGTGCTCGCGGCTTCAGCTTTGTCGCGGAGCTGGTCGAGTGTGCGGCCATCCGGCAGGCAGACCGTGGTGTAGATGCGGATCGAGGTCCAGCCGGTGACACGCTGGCCCCAGTCGTTGAAGGTCATGCGCTTGCCCTTGAACTCGACATGCCGGCCGTCGAGCACACGCGCGGCGGAATCATCTCGCCCGCGGATGTTGGTGGAATGGCAGCTGGTGACATGAAAGCGGTAGTCTCCAAATGCGCCCCGTCAGAGCCGGAGACGTCCAATCAGGCTCAATCATGCTTTAAGCTAACCCGAATGTCATGCGTTGCCATGCCAGACGTCTGTGATGGACTGGTGGCCCGGCCTAAGCGACGTTCCGCTGCTCCGTCCAGCTGTCCGGGAGGCTGCAAAAAAGCTCTGGCAAGCCGGTCCCGTCGGCCTCCCGTCCATCCAGGATTGCTTCGACCAGGTCCGGCGCCAGCAGCGTCAGACGGAGCGCCCGCCCGATATAGGCGCGGTCCACCCCCTCGGTGGTGGCAAGCTCGCGAATCGAGCTATGCCGCCCCTCCTCCAGCATCCGGCGCCACCGAAACGCCCGCGCCAGCGCCTTCACCAGGGCCGGATCGCCCCGGGTGGCAGCGACATCGGCCATGGCGTCGCCCCCGCGCGGCGCCGCCCCGTCCGGCCCGATGATCTGCTTACGACCACCGCGCCGCCGGATCGTGAGCGGCACCGTCACCGTCACGATCGTCATGCCGCCATCGCCCCAGGCTTCGTGGCCATGTCGCGTGCCAGCCCGGCCAGCCCTTCCAGGTTCAGTCTGATCTCCGCGCCTGCCTCACCGACCGTCACGCGCTCCACCAGCAACCGAACAATCCGCTCCTGCTCCGCGGGGAATAGCTCCTCCCACAGAGGATCCAGACGGCCGAGCGCGTCGCGCACCTCGGTCTCTGTCAGATCAGGGAGTTCGGTGCGCGCGGCGCGCCAAGTGCCCACCACCACTTCTGGCTGGCGCAGCAGGGCGCGCACCTGCGCCATCACGACCGCCTCGATCTCGCCTGCTGGCAGCCGACGAAACGCAGCATCGTTTGCCCCGCCCTGCAGCACCGACTGGCTGACATAATAGCGGTAGAGGCGCCCCTTCTTCCGGGTGTGGGTCGGCGACATCGCCCTGCCATCTGCACCGAACAGCAGGCCGCAGAGCAGAGATGCTGCTTTGCCCCGCGAACGGGCCGCGCGGACGCGCGGGCTTTCGGCCAGGATCGCATGCACCCGATCCCACAGTTCCTGCGAGACAATGCCGGCATGCTCGCCGGGATAGGACGAGCCCTTGTGCACCGCCTCGCCGAGATAGACCCGGTTGACCAGCAGCTTATAGAGCGCGCTTTTGTCGAAGGGCTTCCCGGTCTTGGTGAGCAGCCCCTCAGAGCGGAGGATGGGCAGCAGCTTCGAACCTGAACCGATCTCGGCGAAGCCCTCGAACACGCGATTGACCGTGGCGGCACCCGCCTCGTCCACCAGCAGCTTGCGGTTCTCCACGCGATACCCGAGCGGCACGGGCCCGCCCATCCACATGCCGCGCGCGCGAGACGCCGCGACTTTGTCTCTCACCCGCTCGCCAATCAGTTCTCGCTCATACTGTGCAAAGCTGAGCAGGATGTTCAGCGTCAGCCGGCCCATGCTGGTGGTCGTATTAAACGACTGCGTCACCGAGACAAACGTGACCTCGTTCGCGTCGAAGGTCTGCACGAGCTTCGCGAAGTCCATCAGGGAGCGCGACAGGCGGTCGATCTTATAGCAGACGATGAC
>NZ_JAIEQY010000171.1 GCF_019747315.1 Roseococcus sp.
TGCCCATCCGGCCGGGCGCGCAGCAATTCCCCCAGCATGATGGTCCCGCCGGCGCCGGGCCGGTTCACCACCGCGACCGGCTGGCCGAGCAGCGGCTCCAGCGGCCGGGCGAGGGCGCGCTGCGTGAGGTCGAAGGAGCCGCCGGCGGCAAAGGGGCCGAGGAAGCTCACCGGCCGTTCCGGCGACCAGCGTGGTTGGGCGGTGGCCGGCGCGGCGAGCGCCAGCAGGGGTGCCAGGGCGCGGCGGCGAATGGTCATGGGCGCGGTCTCCTCAAGGGATAGCGCAGTATGGCGCGGCTTGCCGCCCGGCGCCCAGCGGTTCAGCATCGCCCTGGCTTGCAGGAGGGACCATGTCCAGCACCATCACCGCCCCCTTGGGTGGCTTCCGCTTTATTCCCGGCGTCTACCAGTATTCGGCCGGCGTCGCCGCCGAGCCCGGCTTCCGGCTGGAGCGCGTGCGCTTCGCCGAGCCCCTGCCCATGGCCGAGGGCTTCGCCGCCATCGCCGCCGTGCTGGAGGCCGCGGGCCGGCCCAAGCAGGCCTTCTGCGCCTGCGAATTGCGCTCGCCCGCGCCCTTCACGGAAGCCGGGTTCGAGGCCTTCAACCGCGAATATGGTGCCGTGCTCACGGAATGGGGCATCTTCCTGGAGGGGAAAAACCCCGTGGCGCGCAGCAATGTCTGCCCCGAGTTGCACAAGCCCGCCGCCCCCAGCTTCCATGCCTTCACCTTCACGGTCCCCGAGACTTCGGCACCGGCCAGCTTCGTCGTCGCCGGCAGCGGGGAATCGGCGGAGGGCAAGGGCAGCTATCGCGACAACACCGTCGCGCTCGGCGATCTCTCGCCCGCCGGCATGCGCCGGAAGGCGCAGTGGGTGCTGGGCGAGATGGAGCGCCGCATGGCCGCGCTCGGCTTCACCTGGGCCGCGACCACGGGCGTGCAGGCCTATACCGTGCACGACATCCATCCCTTCCTGACCGAGGAGGTGGTGGCGCGCGGCGCCGCCCGGCATGGCCTCACCTGGCAATTCTGCCGCCCGCCGGTGGTGGATCTGGAATATGAGATGGACTGCCGCGGCGTGTTTGTTGAGCGGGTGCTGCCCGCCCGCTGAGACGATGCCCGCGGATGAGGCGAAATTGTGCGAGATTCCGCAAAAATGACGCCACGGGTGCTTGACCCTCCCCCTGGGGGCGAGGGCATCCTGCGGCTTCGTTGCGAAAGGACGATGCCATGCCGCTTCTCTCCCGCCGTGCCGCAGGGCTTATGGCCCTGGCCACGCCCGGCCTCGCCGCAGCCCGCAGCGCCGGGGCGCAGCCCGCCTGGGCGCCGACCCAGCCGATCCGCGTCATCATTCCCTTCACGCCGGGCGGCACGATGGATACGGTGGTGCGCCCCGTGCAGCAGATCCTCCAGCAGGATCTCGGCCAGCCCGTGGTGATCGAGCACCGGCCCGGCGCGGCCACCGTGATCGGCACGCAGGAGGTGGCGCGCGCGCCGGCCGATGGCCACAGCATGATCATGATCGCCAACAGCTTCTCGGCGAACATCACCCTGCGTCCCAGCATGCCCTACAACCCGCTGACCGCCTTCGCGCCATTGGTGATGGCGACGGTGGTGCCGCATGTGCTGGTGGTGCACCCCTCGGTCGCGCAGGATTTCGCGGGCTTCCTGGCGGCTGGGCGGCGGGCGGGGGCCAACCTCGCCTTCGGCTCCTACGGCATAGGCACCTCGAACCACCTGGGTGGTGAGCAGTTCCGCGAGCTGACCGGGATCGGCGCCACGCATGTGCCCTATAACGGCGCGCCCCAGGCCTATACCGACCTGATCGGCGCGCGGCTGCAATTCATGTTCGCCAACCTGCCCGACGTGATCCAGCCCGCGCAGGCCGGCCAGATGCGTCCCATCGCCATCTCGGCCGAGCGCCGGGTGAAGGAATTGCCGAATGTGCCCACCATGGCGGAGCTGGGCTTCCCGCTGGTCCTCTCGGACAGCTGGTTCGGGCTGATCATGCGCGCCGAGGTGCCCGCCGCCGCCCGCAGCCGGCTGGAGACCGCCTGGCTCGCGGCGCTGAACCGCCCCGAGGTGAAGGGGCGGCTGGAGGAGCTGGGCTTCACCGTGCTGGCCAAGCCCGGGGCCGAGTTCGGCACGGAAATCCGCCGCTACACCGAGACCTATGCGCAGGTGATCCGCAGCAACAACATCCGGGTGGAGTGACGAATATGACGACGCCACTGGAACACATCTCGGTCGAAGGCCAATGGAAGGTCGCGGCTCCGCTTTCGCCCGCGGTGAAGGTGGGCAATCTGCTCTTCATCTCGGGCATCCCCGCCTATGACGAGCAGGGCAAGATCGCCGTGGGGGACTTCCCCGCGCAGATGAAGCAGACCATGGCGACGATCACCGGGATCCTGGAGAGCGTGGGCGCCGGCTGGGACCGCGTGGCCAAGGTGAATGTGCTGCTGACGCGGCGCGAGGATTTCGAGGAGATGAACCGCATCTACGCGGCGCATTTCCCCGATGGAAAATACCCGGCGCGCACCACCGCCATCGTCTATTCCCTGCCGCGGCCGAATTTCCTGCTGGAGATCGAGGCGGTGGCGGTTCTGGACTGATCCAGGGCGTCTGGCCGCCACTCGGAGGCTCGGCCCCAGGCCGTTGGATTGAGTGGTGTCGCCGCGCCTGGAACTGCTCTACCGTGCGGCCCAGAAGACCGTGCATCCAGGCGCGGCATGGCCTCAGGGAGGGGCGTGAAAATGAGCCTGTCGCGTCGTGCGGTGGCGGGGATGATGATGCTGTCCGCGCCAGGAATTCTCCGCGCCCAGACCGCCTGGCCCGGCGAGCGGCCCATCCAGATCATCGTGCCTTTTCCGCCGGGCGGTGGCACGGATGTGAATCTCCGCGCCATGGTGCCGCATTTCGAGCGGCTGCTGCCGGGTGCGCGCTTCATGGTGGCGAACCGCCCCGGCGCCGGCGCGGAGATCGGCTATACGGCCGCAGCCACGGCGGCGCCCGATGGCTACACCATCGGCACCATCATCACGCCCAGCCTGCAGACCATCACCATCGAGCGCCAGCCGCGCTACCGTCTTGAGGATTTCGCCTTCCTCGGCACGATCGTGGCCGATCCCAGCGGCTTCCACGTGGCGCCCGACAGCCCGATCCGCAGCGTGGCGGACCTCGTGGCGCGGGCGCGCGAAAATCCGGGTGCGATCAGCGTGGGCACGGCGGGCATCGGCTCGGACGACCATCTGCTGATGATCGCCCTGGAGGATGCCGCGGGCATCCGGCTGAACCACATTCCCTTCGCCGGCCAGGCGCCCACCGTCACCGCCCTGATCGGCGGGCATATTCAGATCGCCTCGATGAACATGGGCGAGAGCGTCTCGATGATCCGCGAGGGCCGCGTGCGCCCGGTCGCGACGGCGGGTGTGGCGCGCTTCGCCATGACGCCGGAGGTGCCGACCTTCCGCGAGGCGGGCTACGCCATCGACACCGGCGTGGTGCGCAGCCTGGTCGTCCCCGCCGCGACGCCGGCGCCGATCCAGCAGCGCCTGGCCGCGCTGGTGGCGGCCACGATGCGCGACCCCGCCTGGATCGCCGAGGCCGAGCGCCTCTTTGTTCCGCTGCATTACCTCGATGCCGAGGCCACGCGGGCGCTGGTGTTTCGCGAACAGGCGGCGCTAAGGGCGCTTTGGGCGCGGCGGCCCTGGAAGGATGGCTGAGCCGTGCGGCTGATCGATCTTTCAACACCGGTGCGCACGGACCATTTCCGCTGGCCGGTGGAACGCCGCCTTGCCAAGAGCCATGAGAGCGGCGCGGGCCAGGCGACCTGGGCCGGGTGGAACGTCCATGCCTTCACCCATATGGACAGCCCGCGCCATGTGGACCCCGAGGGCTTCACGACGGATGCCATCACGCTGGAAATGACGGTGGGGCCGGGGGCGGTGCTCGATGTCTCGGACGTGGCGGCCAATGCGCCGATCAGCGTGGAGCGGCTGAGTGCCGCGGGCGCCCATCTGCAGCCCGGCGATTTCGCGCTGATCCGCACCCGCTGGGATGAACGCGCCAGCCTCGACACGCCGGAATTCTGGCTGCACGCCCCCTGGATGACGGCCGAGGGTTCCATCTGGCTGCGCGAGCGCGGCATCAAGGCGGTGGGCTTCGACTTCCCGCAGGATCACTGCATCCGCTTCTTCCTGACCGGCGAGAAGCGCCCGCCTTTGCCCGAGCATGTGACGCATTACCACCTGCTCGCGCGCGGCATCATCATGTTCGAATACCTCCGCAACATGGGCGCGCTGCGCCAGGCGCGGAACCAGGTGGTGGGGCTGCCGATCAAGCTGCCGGATTCCGACGGCGCGCCCGCCCGCGTCATCGCCATGGAGGCGGAGGCGTGAGCCGCGCGGCGCTGGTCACCGGGGGCGGTGCGGGCATCGGCGCCGGCATCGCCGAACGCCTGGCGCGCGACGGCGCGAGCGTGCTCGTGGCGGACCTCAATGCGGAGGCCGCCGAGCGCAGCGCCGCCGCGATCCGCGCCGCGGGCGGCATCGCCCAGGGCTTCGCGATGGACGTGACCGACGAGGCGAGCGTGGAGGCCGCCGTGGCCGAGGCGGAGCGCCGCTTCGGCCGGCTGCGCATGGCCATCTGCAATGCCGGCATCACCGACCGCGTGCCGGTGCTGGAGATGTCGCTCGCCGCCTTCCAGCGAGTGATCCAGACCAATCTGGTGGGCTGCTTCCTGACGGCGCGCGCGGCCGGGCGGGCCATGGCGCGCAGCCCTGATCCGGGGGGGCGGATCATCACCATCTCCTCCGTCTCCGGGCAGTTCGGCGGCACGGGGCGCGCGGCCTACGGCGCGAGCAAGGGCGGGATCGAGATGCTGACCAAGGTGCTGGCGGTTGAGCTCGCGCCGCATGGCATCGGCGTGAATGGCGTGGCGCCGGGGCCGGTGCAGGTGGCGCGCACGGCGCATGGGCCGCGGCAGAAATCGGCCTTCCTGGATCGCATGGCGGTGAAGCGCTACGGCACGCCCGCCGATGTTGCGGCGGCGGTGGCCTTCCTTTGCGCGCCGGAGAACAGCTTCATCGCCGGGCACATCCTCAATGTGGATGGCGGCTTCGCCGGCTCGGGCGTGATGTATGATCCGGCGGAGGGCGCCTGATATCGAGAGAAAAGGGCCTCCGGCGGCTGGGGCCGGGGCTTCGGTTGCGAAAGCTCTGATCAGCCTGCCAAAGGAATGGGGTCTGGGGCCCCGGCCCCAGCCGCCGGAGGCCTCTTCACTTCGCCGGAGAGCCCGCCGGTTCCACGGGATGTGGCCTGATCAGTCCAGCGCCACCTGCACCATCCCACCCGTCACGCGCGTCGGGTAACTGCGCGTCGGCTCGGTGATGGGGGGCGAGGCGGCAGCGCCGGTGCGGATCTCCACCAGCCCCTGATGCAGCGGGCATTCCACGCAGACATCATCCACATAGCCATCGGAGAGCCTGGCCGCGCCATGCGGGCAGAGATCGTGCAGGGCGAAGAACTCCTCGCCCAACCGGAAGACGGCGACGGGCACGCCCTCCAGCACCAGCCCCACCACGCCCTCATCGGCGAGGTTTTCCGCCGGAACCGCATCCAGCCAGCGCGTCATATCGGATACGCCAGCAGCGTCTGCACGCGGGAGGTGTCGTAGATCACGCGCTTCTCCGCGAAGCGCCAGCCTGCCTCGGTGCGGCGGATCACGTCGCGGTAGATGCCGGTCTGATAGACGGAGGAGGAGCCTTCGATATTGGTGTTCAGCACGCAGTAATTGGTGCGCAGGCGGATGCCCGCCTCATCCGCGCCGGTCACGATCATCGCGGAGAGGAAGTGGCGGTAGCTCGGCTGCTCGAAGATATTGGCGTGGCGCAGGCTGGCCACGCGGTCGCGCATCATCGCCGCATTCTCGCAGCGCAGCAGGGGGGCGGGCAGGCCCATATCCTCATTCTCGCGCGGGATGATCTCATAGAGCGCGTCATCGAGGAAGAAGTTGGGCCAATCCTCCAGCCGATCATCATCAATGGCGGCGATGTACTCGTCCTGGAAATAGCGCAGTTCCGCGAAGGTCTCGGGCGGGATGATCATGCGGAGAAACCCATCAGCCTTTCGTAACCCACCCAGAATTTGCGGACCATGCCCTCGGAGATCATCGTGCGCGTCTCATCCGGCGCGGCGCGGGACATTTCCAGGATCGAGTGGCTTTCGCCCGCGCCACGAATGCCGCGCTGGACCAGCTCTGTCGCCTCCGTGTCCTCCATCGAGATATAGCCGGCGGCCCCCACGAGATTGGCCTGCTTGATGCGCATGGCGCGCAGCTCCGGGCTGTCATCCTCATAGCCGAAGAAGTGGAAGACCAGCTCGAACTCGTCATGGGCCTTTGCGATGAGCTGCCGCGCCACCAGCGTGTTGTGGATCTGCTGGATCACCAGCTGCGGAAAGACCGGCTGGATGTGGTTGGTCGAAAGCTCGTCATACTCGGGCACCATGTCGAGCACGGAAGGGTCCTCCAGCCGGAACCCGTCCTGGTAGGAGCGGATGCTCTGCGCCTTGTAGGCGTCGCTGTTCTCCTCGGCATTCTTCACCACCAGCACGACATTGTGCAGGCCCGTCGCATCGGTTTCCGAGCGCGCCTGCATGCCCACGCGCAGGATGTTGAAGGTGGTGTGGAACAGATGCAGCAGGCTGGCGTGATAGGGGTCCTTCACATTCTCCAGATAGAGCTTCCAGTTGGACTTGGAGTATTGCCGCGTGCAGCCGAGGTACTCGATGGGACGGTTGAAGATGCGATCCACGTATTTCAGCATCGCGGGGCCGATATACTCCTCCAGGCTGCCCACGCTCTCGCTGAAGGTGGCGAAGACGAGGCCGCGATAACCCGTCACGCGCAGCTTGCGCAGCCCGTGCTCCTTCGGGTTGAAATCGGCCGGCATGCCGGTCATGTCCTTCTGGCCGCGGCGGAAGGGCACGCCCTGAAGATCGCCTTTCGCGCTGTAATTCCATTGGTGATAGACGCAGGTGTGGTTCAGCGCATTGCCGCGGTTGACGCGGCAGATGGTGGCACCCCGATGCGCGCAGCGATTCACCCAGGCGGCCAGGTTGCCATCCTGGTCCCGCGTCATCACCACCGGCGTCTCGCCCACATAGGTGCGCTTGAAATCGCCCGGCTTGGGAATTTCCGCTTCGAGGCCGAGGAAGCTCCAGGTCGGCCCACGAAAGATGCGCTCCTGCTCCAGCGCGTAGATCTCGGGCGAGTTGAAGACGCCATAGGGCACGCGGGAGCCATCCGCATGCGGGAAACTCAGGCCGGCGGGGGAATGGGCGTCCATCGGGGGGTTCCTGCTCTGTCGCGGCGCAGCATAGGCGAAGGCGGCGCGGGGCTGCCAGACCATTCACCGCTTCCGCCCGCGCCCCGGCTGGCCGATGATTGGGGCATGACGCCCGAACTTGCCGAGCTGACGCGCCACGAAAACCTGCTGGTCCTGCTCACCCACCCGGGCGAGGAGGCAACCCGGGCCGGCGCGCTGATCGCCCAGGCCTGTCGCCAGGCGCGCACGCCGCTCGTGGTGGTGCTGACCGATGGCAGCGCACCGGATGGCGACCAAGGGCGGGCGGAGGCGAAGGCTGCGGCCGTGCGCGAGGCCGCGCGGGACCTGGGCGTGCCGGAGCATCGGGTCTTCCTGCTGGGCCTGCTGGAAGGCCAGGCGCCGCAGGCCGGCACGCCCCTGCATGCCAAGTTGGTGGCGGCCCTCATCTTTCTCATGTGGTCGCGCGATTGCGGAGTGATCGCCGTCATGCGCGGCCCGTGCGCCGACCACGCCTCAGCCTGGAGCGCGGCCGAGGTGGTGGCGGCGGAAACCGGCGTGCGGCTGGCCGCGCTGGACTAGGCGATGGAGGCCCCCGCCCTCTGCCGCGATTGCCTGACCACCGATCCCGGCCCCGGCCCGGCCTGCCGGGCCTGTGGCGGGCGGCGACTGCTGCGCCACCCCGAGCTCTTCACGCTGACCATCGCTCATGTGGATTGCGACGCCTTCTACGCCAGCGTCGAAAAGCGCGACCGGCCGGAATTGGCGAGCAAGCCCGTGCTGGTCGGCGGCGGACGGCGCGGCGTGGTGGCGGCCTGCTGCTACATCGCGCGCGGCTATGGCATCCGCAGCGCCATGCCGATGTTCAAGGCGCTCGCCGCCTGCCCCGATGCCGTGGTCATCAAGCCCGACATCGCCAAATACGCGGCCGAGGGCGCGCGCATCCGCACCATGATGGAGGCACTGACGCCGCTGGTGCAGCCGCTCTCGATCGACGAGGCGGTGCTCGACCTGGCCGGGACGGAGGCGCTGCACAAGGCGCCGCCGGCCGTGACGCTGGCGCGCCTGGCCCGCGATGTGGAGCGCGAGGTGGGCGTCACCATCTCCATCGGCCTCGCGGCCAACCGGCTGATGGCCAAGCTGGCGGCGGGGCGGGACAAGCCGCGCGGCTTCGCCGTGATCGGCGCGGGCGAGGCCGCCGCCTGGCTGGCGCCGCAGCGTGTGGGCTTCCTGCCCGGCATCGGGCCGGCGGCGGTGCGGCGGCTGGAATCGGCGGGCATCACGCGGCTCGGCCAGTTGGCGGCGCTGGATGCGAAATCGGCCATGGCGCGGCTGGGGGCGGAAGGCGCATCGCTCGCCGCCCGCGCCCGCGGCGAGGATGACCGCCCGGTCAACCCGGAGCGCGATACCAAGAGCGTCAGCGCCGAGACCACCTTCGACGAGGACCTCGCCGATCTGCCCGCGCTGGAGGCGGTGCTCTGGCGCATCTGCGAGAGGCTCGCCGCGCGCCTGGCGGCCAAGGGGCTTTCGGCTGGCGGCGTGGTGCTGAAGCTCAAGACCGCCGGCTTCGAGAGCCTGACGCGCAGCGCCCGCCTGCCCGGCCCCACCCTGCTGCCCGAGACGCTCTTCGATGCCGCGCGCCCGCTGCTGGCCCGCGCGGCGGATGGCACGCGCTATCGCCTGCTGGGGCTCGGCGCCGCGCCGCTTTGCGCGGCCGAGGATGCGGACCAGGGCGATCTGGCGGACCCCGGCGCCCCGCGCCGCGCCGCGAAATGGCGCGCGGTCGAGGCACTGCGGGAGCGCTTCGGGGCCGGCAGCGTCGTGGCGGGCCGTGCCCTCACACCCAAGAAAAAACCATGAAGATTTTGAACCATGTTGACTTACCTTTGTTTTAAGACCGTATTGATCAAGTCATAAGCAAAGGGCCTTCATCATGACTTTTCCGGTCGGCCACAAATTTTTGTCTCGTCTCAAAACAAATCATGCCCTCGGCCTGTTGATGAGTTGTTCGGTAATTTCAGGTGCGGCGGCACAGAGTCCGTCAGCGGATTTTACACTTCCATCCCAGGGCCTCTATATTGGCGCCGGTGGCGGTTTTAACGTCACGCGCTTCGGAACGCAGAATGTCTACGCGCTTGGCTTGTCGGATGTTTACCAGAACGGCGTCCGCGTCTCGAGCGGAACGGCCGCCGGGCCGGCGCGCGTCCCGCTGGGCACCGAGTCCGGCTTCGCGCCGGCGGGGCAGCTTGGCTACTATCAGAACTTTGCCGGCAGCCAGTGGCTCTGGGGCCTGAAGGCTTCCTACAGCTACCTCGGCACGACCGCGAGCACGCCGAACGCGCTCCTCCCGCAGGCGGGTTCCTTCACCTATGCCCAGAGCGGCCTCACCGTGCCCTTCACGGGCAATGCGGTGGTGCGCTCCTACCAGGCCAAGGCGGAGCATCAGATCACCCTGACGCCCTTCATCGGTCATAACCATCAGCGCGGCTTCCTCTACCTCGGCGGCGGGCCGACGCTGACGCGGCTCAGCACCCAGCTCAATGGCCTGGTGGGCTTCGCCGATATCAACGGCAACCGCAGCGACATCTCCGGCGCGCCGCAGAGCTTCTCCAGCGCCTCCTGGGTCTGGGGCGCCATGTTCATGGTGGGCGCCACCTATTTCGTGGACCGCAACTGGTTCCTGGACCTGACCTACACCGCCTCCACCACGCAGCGGCAGAGCGGCAACTACCAAAGCACCTTCACCAACCCCAGCGGCTCGCTGGGCGCCATCACCGTGGGTTCGCTGATCGGCAGTTCTTCCAGCGCGCCGCTGGTGTCGCAGGGCGCCATGCTCACGCTCAACCGGCGCTTCTGACCCTGCTGCAGCCGGGGTGACGCCGCGTTAAGCTTTTGGCGTCATC
>NZ_JAIEQY010000332.1 GCF_019747315.1 Roseococcus sp.
CGCCCCCGAGCAGGCCGCACCACCCGCCCCCGAACTCGCCGCCCTGCTGGACATCCTGCGCGACGAGACCCGCCGCGCCGCCCTGATCCGCGCGCTGGAGGCCGGCAGCGGCGCCCCGGCCGCGCCCGAAGCCCCGGCCGCCCCAACCCCGGAAGAAGTGATCACCGCCCCGGCCGAGATCGTGGTGGGCATTGCCAGCCGGATCGGCGTCTTCCTCGTCCAGGCCTGGGGCACGCTTTCGGCCGCCGCCGAATTGGGCCTGATCCGCGTTTGGTTCGAACGGCTCCTCACCGATGACCGCTTGCAGGGGCAGGTCTGGGCGCTCGCCTGGAAGCTGGCGGTGGTTCTCCTGGCCGGCGTGGCGACGGAGCGGGGGCTGCGCCTGCTTCTGCGCCGCCCCAATGCCTGGCTGGAACAGCGCGGTACGGCGGTGCAGGGGAAGCTGCTGGGCGTGCGCCGGCTGCCCTACATGCTGGGGCATCTGGCGCTGGACCTCGTGCCCATCCTGGGCTTCGGCGCGGCGGCGCTGTCCATCATCGGCAGCTTCTCGATCTGGCCCTCGAACCGGCTGGTGATGGAGGCCGTGACCTTCGCCTATATGGCCGCCCGTGCGGTGATGGCGGCCGGGCGCCTGGTCTTCGCCCCCGGCCTGACGCGCCTTCGCCTCATCCGCTGCGAGGATGAGACGGCGGCCTATGCCACGCTGTGGATCCGCCGCCTCGCCTTCACCGGCGTCACCTTCTACGCCACGGCCGAGGTCGTGATGCTCTTCGGCCTGCCGCAGGGCGCCTATGAGAGCATCTGGCGCATCGGCCTGCTTGTGCTCTCCCTGCTGGTCGCGCAGATCGTGCTGCAGAACCGCGCCGCCGTCGCTTCCCTGCTCGATGCGCCGGACCTCACCGAGGGCGATGTCCCCACGCGCAGCCGCATGTTCATGCGCGCCGCCCGCTCGCGCCTGGCCGAGGCCTGGCATGTGCTGGTGATCCTCTGGCTTCTTGCCGCCTGGACCGTCTGGGCACTCGAGATCGACCGCGGCTTCGAGCGCCTGGCCGAGGCCTCGCTCTTCACCATCGCCATCGTCGCCGGCGCCAAGCTGCTGGACGAGGGGATCCGCCGCCTGCTGGACCGGCTGTTCCGCATCAGCGCCGACCTCGCGGACCGCTATCCCGGGCTGGAGCAGCGGGCCAACCGCTATCTGCCGGCGCTGCGCACGCTGATTTCCGCGGTTCTGACGGCCGCGGGCATCGTCCTGCTGCTGGAGGTCTGGGGGCTGAACTCGCTCTCCTGGTTCGGCACCGGGCGCTGGGGCGGGCGGCTCGTTTCGGGCCTCACCTCCATCGGCATTACGGTGGCCGTGGCCCTGCTCATCTGGGAGGGGGCGAATGCCGCCATCCAGCGGCATCTCGCGCGCCTGCCGAAGGACAGCTCTGCCGCGCGCTCGGCGCGGGTGCGGACGTTGCTGCCCATGCTGCGGACGGCCCTCGGCGCCCTGCTCATGGTGATCGTGGCGCTCACCATTCTCACCGAGATCGGCATCAACGTCGCGCCCCTGCTGGCTGGCGCCGGCGTGCTGGGCCTGGCCGTCGGCTTCGGCAGCCAGACGCTGGTGCGGGACGTGATCACCGGCGTCTTCCTGCTGTTTGAGGATGCGGTGGCGGTGGGCGACACCATCACGGTGGGCGGCCTGTCCGGCACGGTGGAGCAACTCTCCATCCGCTCCATCAAGCTTCGGGCCGTGGATGGCTCGATCCACATCGTGCCGTTCAGCGCCGTCACCACCGTGACGAACCAGACGCGCGACTTTGGCTATGCCGTGTTGGATGTGGCGCTGGACTACTCGGCCGATACGGACCAGGCGGTGATGATGCTGCGCCAGGTGGGCGAGAGCCTGCGCGAGGACGAGGCCTGGGCGCCGCAATTGCTGGCGCCGCTGGAGGTGATGGGCGTGGACAAGCTGACCGATGCGGGCGTCATCCTGCGCGCGCGCATCATGACGCCGCCAGCCCGCCGTTGGGCCGTGGGGCGCGAGCTGAACCGCCGGGTGAAGCAGCATTGCGACGCGGCCGGCATTCCGCTCTTCGCCGCCGTCAAGGCGGCGGCGCAGCCTGTCACTCCCTTGGCTGTCACGCCAGCCGCGACAGCCAGATGACGGCAACGCCGCCGAGGATCGCCAGGATATAGCTGCGCGTGCCGATCATGATGCCGGTGACGGCGGCGGCGGCGATCAGGCTCGGCCAGCCACCCGTGACGAGCGCGGGGGTCACGAAGGCGACGAAGATGCAGCCGGGCATGTGCCCCAGCATGGCCATGATGAAGGGCGGCGGGCGGAAGGCGCGCAGCAGCGCATAGCCGCCGGCGCGCAGCAGATAGGTCGCGAGCGCCATGCCGAGGATGGCCAGCAGAACGTCCAGCCGAAGGGACATGTCAGGCCCTCAAGAGGGGGGCGTGAAAAACAAGAGGCCTCCGGCGGCTGGGGCCGAAAGGCCCCAGACCCCAGGAATGGGGGCGCGCCCCTCCCAGGATCTGCGCCAAGGATTGGGGTCTGGGGCCCCTCGGCCCCAGCCGCCGGAGGCCCTTTTCTGCCCTCTCACGGCGCCCGCGCAGCCTCGATGATCTCGCGGAACAGCCGCGCGGGCAGCGTGCCGCCGCGAACATCATCCATGCCGGTGTTGTCGTCATTGCCGAGCCATACCCCGATCACCAGCGGGCCGGAAGGAAGCTGGACAAAGCCCATGAACCAGGCGTCGCGGTAATCCTGCGTGGTGCCCGTTTTGCCGCCGGTGACCAGGCCGGGGATGGCCGCCGCGCGCCCTGTGCCGCTGCGCACCACACTCACCATCATGGCGCGCATGCGCTCGGCTGCTTCGCTGCTGATCACCTGGGCGGGTTCGGCGCGGGGGGCGGGAATGCTGCGCCCCTCGGCCTCCACGCGCTGCATGCCATAGGGCGTCACGCGCCGCCCGCCATTCACCAGCGCGGCATAGCCGGCGGCAAGGTCAATCAGCGTCACCTCGCCGGTGCCGAGCGCGATGGAGGCATCGCGCGGGAAGCGACCCTGGATGCCCAGGCGCGTCGCCACATCAGCCACGCCGCGAGGCCCGCCGCCCATCTGCATGACGCGCACCGCCGCCGTGTTCACCGAATGGGCGAAGGCCTCATCCAGCGTGATCGTCCCGCGCGTGCGCCAATGCCCGTTGGAGGGCGACCAGCGGCCCATTTGCAAGGGCCCGTCGGCCACCTGGTCGAAGGGCGATGCGCCATGTTCGAGGGCGGCCAGATAGACCATGGCCTTGAAGGTGGAGCCCGGCTGGCGGCGCGCATTGGCGGCGCGGTTGAAGGGCGAGCGGCGGAAATCCCGCCCGCCGGCCATGGCGCGCACCGCGCCGGAATTGGCATCCAGCACCACCACCGCGCCCTGGCTCACCCTGGCCTCGCGCCCGGCCTGGTCGAGCAGGGCGGCCAGGCGCGCCTCCACCGCATTCTGCCAGCGCGGATCGAGCGTGGTGCGGATGACGAGATCGGAGCTGCCGGGGAAGGCGGTGGGGATGTCCTCGTAGATCCAGTCGGCGAACCAGCCGCCATTGCGCGAGGGGCGGGGCGGGATCGCCATCTCCTGCACCGCGCGTTCCATCTGCTCGGCCGTGATGGCGCCGGTGGCGACCATGGCGGCCAGCACATCGCGCGCGCGGGCCATGGCGCCATCCGGGTTGGCGCGCGGGCTGTAGCGCGAGGGCGCCTGGGGCAGCCCGGCCAGGATGGCCGATTGTGGAAGGGTCAGCCGCCGGGCCGAGACGCCGAAATACAGCCGCGCCGCCGCGTCCATCCCGTAGGCTCCGCCACCCAGATAGACGCGGTTGAGGTAGATTTCGAGCAGCTGGTCCTTGGTGAAGCGGTTCTCGAGCCAGAGCGCCATCAGCGCTTCCTGCACCTTGCGCCGCGTGCTGCGGGCCGGGCTGAGAAACAGGTTTTTCGCGAGCTGCTGCGTGAGGGTGGAGCCGCCCTGCACCACATCGCCCGCGTTCCAATTGGCATAGGCGGCGCGCGCCAGGCCGATCACATCCAGGCCGAAATGCTGGTGGAAACGACGATCCTCGATGGCGAGGAGTGCTGCGGGCAGGTGCGGCGGCAGGTCCCGCAGGCGCAGAGTCTCGCCATAGAGGTCGCCCTGGGTGGCGAGCGGCCCGCCCTCGGCGGTTTGCAGGGTGACGCTGGGGCGGCGCTGATGCGCCAGGGCGGCATCGGCGCGCGGCATGTCATGGGCGAACCAGAGCAGCACGGCGGCCAGGGCCAAGGCGCCCCAGATGATCAGGATGATGCTCAGCCGAAAGAGAAGCCCGCCGAGGCTCCGGCGGCGCTTCTGGGGCGCGGCGGTGCGCCCGCTGGATTTTGGCCCGCTCGGGGGGGACCGTGGTTCGACCCGGGGGGAGGGCCGTGGGGCAGGGGCCGTGGTTCGCAGCCTCGGGGCTGCCACGCGCGGCATGGGGCGGAGATAGCATGGCGGAGGGTCACGTGCATCAGAGAGTTTCAGGGCTGCCGCTTGACCCCGCCCCCCCAAATCGCCATTCCAAAGCGACCAGGACGACGGAGGGTCCGGCCGCACAGCGGCCGGCGCGCCGCGACCAACCTATCCACCGGGCGCGCCCTGTCACGGGCGCGAAGGCAAGGCGGCGGAGCCGCCGCCCGCCGTCTGAGGGCCTTAAAAGATGAACTGGATTTCCGAGTGGGCGCTGCCCAAGATCAAGACGCTCTTCGGCACCTCGCGCGAGATGCCGGACAATCTCTGGCACAAATGCCCGAGCTGCGAGCAGATGATCTTCCAGACCGACCTCGAGAAGAACCTCCGCGTTTGCCCGCATTGCAGCCATCACATGCGTCTCTCGGCCAGGCAGCGGATGGACGCCACGCTGGATGAGGGCTGGCAGAAGATCGAGCTGCCCAAGGCACCGGCCGACCCGCTCCGCTTCCGTGACCAGCGCCGCTACTCTGAACGCCTGCGCGACGCCCAGACCAAATCCGGGATGGATGACGCGGTGCTGGTGGGGCATGGCCAGATCGAGGGCCAGCGCGCCGTGGTGGCGGTGTTCGAGTTCGCCTTCATGGGCGGCTCCATGGGCGCCGGCGTGGGCGAGGCCATCGTCACCGCGGCCCGCCTCGCCGTGCTGCAGGATGCGCCGCTGATCGTCTTCGCCAGCTCCGGCGGGGCGCGCATGCAGGAAGGTGCCGTCAGCCTCATGCAGATGCCGCGCACCGTGATCGCGACGCAGATGGTGAAGGATGCGGGCCTGCCCTTCCTCGTCGTGCTCTGCGACCCGACGACGGGTGGCGTCACCGCCAGCTTCGCCATGCTGGGCGATATCCAGATCGCCGAGCCGGGTGCCTTGATCGGCTTCGCCGGCGCCCGCGTCATTGAGAGCACCGTGCGCGAGAAACTGCCGGAAGGCTTCCAGCGCGCCGAATACCTGCTGGAGCACGGCATCCTCGACATGGTGGTCAAGCGCGCCGAGATGCGGGAGACGCTGGCCCGCGTCATTCGCCTGCTGCGCGCCGCCGAGGAAGCGCCGGCCGCCGCATGAACGCTGCCATGGGGGGCCGTTCCGAGGCGATCATCGAGCGGATGCACGCGCTGCATCCGCGCCTGATCGATTTGAGCCTGGGCCGGTTGCAGGCCCTGCTGGCCAAGCTCGGCCATCCGGAGCGGCACCTGCCGCCGGTGGTCCATGTCGCCGGCACCAATGGCAAGGGCAGCACCTGCGCCTTCCTGCGCGCCATCGGCGAGGCGGCGGGGCAGCGCGTGCATGTCTATACCTCACCGCATCTGGTGCGCTTCCACGAGCGCATCCGCCTGGCTGGCGAGCTGGTGGGCGAGGCGGCGCTGAGCGACGCGCTGGAGGAGGTGGAGGGGGTGAATGGCGACACGCCGATCACCGTCTTCGAGATCACCACCGCCGTGGCCCTCCTGCTGTACAGCCGCGTGCCGGCTGACCTGCTCGTGCTGGAGGTCGGCCTCGGTGGCCGTTTCGACGCGACCAATGTGATCGAGGCGCCGGTGGCGACCGCCATTGCCAGCATCTCCATGGACCACATGGAATTCCTGGGCGACAGCATCGCCAAGATCGCCTTCGAGAAGGCCGGCATCATCAAGCCGGGCGTGCCCTGCGCCACGGGGCGGCAGCAGCCCGAGGCGCTCTCCGTGATCGCCGCCCGCGCGGCCGAGCTCGGCGCGCCGCTGCTGGCACGGGGCGAGGCCTGGCGGATGGAGCGCGAGGGGGCGGCGCATCGCTTCACGGACGGGCAGGGCAGCATCCTCCTGCCCGAACTCGGGCTGCGCGGGGCGCATCAGCCGGACAATGCCGGCATCGCCATCGCCGCCCTGCGCGCCTGGAACCCGCCCTGGCTGAGCGAGGCCGCCATCATCCGGGGTGCTGCGGCCGCCGAATGGCCGGCACGGATGCAGCGGCTGCGCGGCCGCCTGGCGCTGCCTGCGCCCTGGGAGCTCTGGCTGGATGGCGGCCACAACGCCGGCGCCGGCCAGGCCCTGGCCGAGACGCTGCGGGAATGGCGGGACCGGCCGATCCACCTGGTCATCGGCATGAAGCAGGGCAAGACGGTGGGGGGCTTCCTCGCGCCCATCCTGCCGCTCGCCACCAGCGTGACGGCGGTCGCGGAGCCCGGCCAGCATCTGGCGATGCCGGTCGAGGAGATCATCGCGGCGAGCGGCGGCGTGGCGCGGCCCGGGCCGGATGTGGCGCGCGCCCTGGGCCGCATCGGCGCCGAGGAAGCACACGGGCGGGTGCTGATCTGCGGCAGCCTCTATCTGGCGGGCGAAGTGCTGAAGGCGGATGCCGGCGGCTGATCCGGCGCTTCAGTCCGTGGCGGCGGCTTCCTCGGCGGGGGGCTGGGCCTCCGGTCGGCCCCGGCGCATCCGGCCGAGCGACAGCTCCGCCACCACGCCATGCAGGGTGCGGACCTCCTGCTCGGTGATTTCGCCGCGGGTGAACCAGTGGCGCAGGTTGCGTACCATCCCCTCGCGCTTCGGCTGATTGCGCAGGAAGCCGCTGGCGTCGAGCTCGCTGATCAGGTGGCCCATGAGGTTTTCGAGGCTGTCCCGGGTGGCGATCTCGGTCTTATGGGTCTGGAACTGGCGCGGCGGCGTGGCATCGGCCGCCACCCACCATTCATAGGCCAGCACCATCACGGCCTGGGCCAGGTTCAGCGAGCTGAATGCGGGGTTCAGCGGGTAGCGCACCAGCGTATCAGCCCGGGCCAGATCCTCCGCCTCCAGCCCGGCGCGCTCCGGTCCGAACAGCACCGCCACGCGCATCCCGCGCGCGTTGATGTCATGCAGTTCGGCCGCCCCGGCGCGCGCGGTCATCACGGGAATGACGACATGGCGCGGGCGGGGGCAGGTGGCCAGCACGCGGTGGCAATCGGCGAGGGCGGCATCCACCGTGGGGAAGACCTGCGCCGCATCCAGGATCCGATCCGCGCCCGAGGCCGCGGCCCAGGCGCGCGGATGCGGCCAGGTGTCGCGGGGCGCGACGAGGCGCAGGTGGAACAGCCCGCCATTGGCCATCGCCCTGGCTGTCGTGCCGATATTCTCCGCAAGCTGCGGGCGCACGAGCACCACGATCGGCGTCTCGCCATCAGGCGCGACGAGGGGTGCGGCGCCCTCTTCTCTCATCGGGCGGGGAGGCGTGCCAGGATGGCGCGCATCTGCGCGATCTCGGCCTGCTGGGCCGTGATGATCTCCTCGGCGAGGCGCTTCACCTCGGGGTCGGTGCCGTGGCGGAGCACGATGCGCGCCATTTCGATGGCGCCTTCATGGTGCGGGATCATGCCGGTGACGAAGTCGCGATCGGCATTGCCGCTGTAGCGGATCTCCATGGCGCGGTGCATGGCGTTGTTGGCCGCGCGGAACTCGCGCGTGCTGGCGGATTCGTTCGCGCGGGCCGGCGCGCCGTGGCCGGCATGCGGCGATTGCGCCAGCGCGGTGCCGGGCATGGCGGTGGCGGCGATCAGGGCGGTGCGGCGGTTCATGGCGTGTCTCCTTGTGAAAGGAAACAGGCTCCGGCTTGCCCCAAGGTGAGGGTCAAGCGCGCTTCCATGTCGTTCCGCCCGCGCTGTCCTCCAGCACCACGCCTTGCGCCAGAAGCTCGGCGCGGATGCGGTCCGCCTCGGCCCAGTTCTTCGTCGCCCGCGCCGCGAGGCGCGCGGCGATGGCGGCCTCGATGGCGCTGGCATCGTCGCCGCCCTGGAGCCAAGCGCGGGGCTCGCCCTGCGCCAGGCCGAGCACGGCGGCCGCGTCGCGGAAGGCGGCGGCCGCCTGGCCGGGGATGGGCGCCCAGGCCTTGCCGATGCGCGAGAGCACGGCGGCGGCGGAACCGCCGACCGTGGCACTGTTCTCCAGCGTGCGAAGATCACGCAGGCGGGAAAGCGCCAGCGGCGTGTTCAGGTCATCGGCCAGCGGCTCCAGCGCCCATTCGGCCATCTCGGTGATGAGGGCCGCTTCGCTGACCTCCGGCGCCCGGCCCAGCATCGCGTAGCTGTCGTCCAGCTCCGCCTTGGCCTCTTCCAGCCCGGCCTGGGTGTAGTCCAGCGCCGAGCGGTAATGCGTGCGCAGCAGCAGCATGCGGAAGGCCTCGCCCACCCAGGGGCCTTGGGCCAGGATGTCCCGCAGGGTGAAGAAATTGCCGAGGCTCTTCGACATCTTCTCGCCATCCACCAGCAGCATGCCGTTGTGCAGCCAGGTGTGGGCCATGAAGGGCACGCCGAAGGCGGCGCGAGTCTGCGCCACCTCATTCTCGTGGTGCGGGAACAGCAAGTCGGCGCCGCCGCCATGAATGTCGAATTGCTCGCCCAGATGCCGCCAGGACATGGCGGAGCATTCGATATGCCAGCCTGGCCGCCCGCGGCCCCAGGGCGAGGCCCAGCCCGGCGTTTCATCGTCGCTTGGCTTCCAGAGCACGAAATCGCCGGCGTCGCGCTTGTAGGGCGCGACATCCACGCGCGCCCCGGCCAGCAGCTCATCCTGGTTGCGGCCGGAAAGCTTTCCATAGTCGGCGAAGCTGCCGACGCTGAAGAGCACATGGCCCTCCGCCGCATAGGCGTGGCCATTGGCGATCAGCTTTTCGGTGAGCGCGATCATCTCGGCGATATGGCCGGTGGCGGTGGGCTCCACATCGGGCGGGAGGTTGCCGAGGGCGGCCATATCGGCGTGGAAATCGGCCGTGGTGCGGGCGGTGATGGCGCTGATCGGCTCGCCCGATTCCCGGGCGCGCGCGTTGATCTTGTCATCCACGTCGGTGATGTTCCGCGCATAGGTCACGCGCGGGTAAAGCCGCCGCAGCAGCCGGGCCAGCACGTCGAACACCACGACGGGGCGCGCATTGCCCAGATGCGCCAGGTCATAGACCGTGGGGCCGCAGACATAGAGCTTCACATGCGCGGCATCGAGCGGGCGGAATTCCTCCTCGCGGCGCGTCAGGCTGTTGTGGAAGCGAAGGGCGGGCTGGGTCATGCAATGGTCCGTCGGGCCAAGAGAAAGGGGGCGCGACCCGGAAGGGGCGCGCGGGGCCGTCAGCAGCAGCGACAGGACTTGACCATGACGTGCTTATACGCGGCCCAGGCGGCCCGCTTCAAGCCCGCAGCCGCGCCTCGGCCCTTGCGCGGCCGATCAGCGGCAGCAAGGTCTTCAGGTCCGGCCCGTGATCCTCGCCCGTCAAGGCGAGGCGCAGTGGCATGAAGAGCGCCTTGCCCTTGCGGCCGGTGGCCGCCTTGAGCGCATCGGTCCAGGCGGGCCAGGTGGTGGCATCATAGGGCTCGGCCGGCAGGAGCGTGAGCGCCTGGGCCAGGTACTCCGCCTGGCCGGGCTGCTCCACGGGCGCGATATGGCCATGCACCACATCCCACCAATGCTTCACCTCCGGCATCAGGTCCAGGTTTTCGCGCACCGCTTCCCAGAAGGTGGCGTCGGCGCCTTCGGGCAGATGGGGCTGCGCGGTCTCGAAGCTCATGGAGTGCAGCAGCTTGCGGTTCAGCGCCAGCATCTGCCGTGGATCGAAGCGCGGCGAGGAGTGGGAGACGCTGTTTAAATCGAAGCTCGGCAGCAGCTCGCGCGGTGTGCCCGGGAAGGGGTCATGCGAGGTGCCGAGTGCCGCCAGATAGCCCGTGATGGAGGCGGCCTCCACCCCATCGCGCCGCAGCTGGCGCAGCGAGAGCGAGCCGATGCGCTTGGAGAGCGGCCCGCCATCGGCATCGGTCAGCAGGGGCAGGTGGGCGAAGTGCAGCGCCTCCATCTTGCCGCCCAGCGCGCGCCAGATGTCCATCTGCACGCCGGTATTGGTCACATGATCCTCGCCGCGCACCACATGGGTCACGCCGGTTTCCAGGTCATCCACGACGGAGGTGAAGGTGTAGAGCGGCGAGCCATCGGCGCGCACCAGCACCGGGTCACTGATCGCGGAGAGCTTCACCGAGCGCGGGCCCAGCACGCCATCCACCCA
>NZ_JAIEQY010000138.1 GCF_019747315.1 Roseococcus sp.
GCCTGCTCGCCGCTGGCGGCGCGGCACACCGCCGGGGCGCAGGATTGCGAGTACGACATCGCCTGGACCAACACCTACCTGGTCGGCATCGACTACACGGCGACGGCCAACCGCTGCGGCAATGCGGTGATCAACCGACACCGCGCGCCGGCATCGAGGTTCCAGCGCTTCCTCGCGGGGGTCCCGAGCACCCGCGCGGCGGCGTTTCGCCAGTCGGCCACCGAGGTCGGCGTCGAGGGGCTGATCACCATCGCCACCTCGACCACCACCGCGACCTTCATGGCGGATTTCTGCTTCAACGGGCTGACCGACCTGACGCCAACCGATCGTGCGGTGACGCTGGCGGCGAACCGCGGGCTGGGGTGGATGCTCGACACCACCCAGGCGAAGGAATTCGCGCTGGCGCATTGGCTGACATCCGGCGCCTCAGGCGGGCGGTTGTTCGTGCGGGTGTTCGACGGGGCTGGGAATATCCGCGAGGACATCGCGGGTGACGTGCTGGCGTCGATCACCACCATGCAGTGGAACGGGCCGGCCAAGGGCTGGAACGCCGGCTCGCCCATGGACGACGCGAACTTCAATCGGCGGCAAACCATCCGCGTGGGCGCGTCCGTGGCCTATGCGCAGGTGGGGGTAATCGGCTTCGATGGGCCGATCGACCTGCAATCGCTGCGGCTCTACGGGCTGCCAGAGGCGGCGCCGGCCGTGCTAAATGGCACACCGTTGCTGACAGGGGCGCTGTTCGGCTCGGGCCGGCGGGATTTTGCGGCGGAGGTGTCCTGGGACCTGCCGAGCCTGGCACCCGGGGCGACGGCGCTGATCGACGTCACGGTGAACGGGGCACGGGCGGGCGACCTGGCGCAAGCGTCGTTGGTCTCGTCCACGCGGTTCATCGAACTCGATGCAGCCGTGTGGTCGAACAACACGGTGCGGGTAATGGCGCGGAACATCTCCGCGGCCACGTTCGATCTGGCCGCGGCCACGCTGTCGGTCGAGGTGCTGAAGCGGCGGGTGCCGTGATGCATTACCAGCCAGCGCGTTGGACGTACAGCGACGCCTCGTTTCACCCATTGGCTGGCGCTGGTGGCAAATAAATCTCTCCTCCATTCCCGCGAAATTTTTCACTCATCTGCTCCATTCCCGACTTGGCTGCCTCCCGCACCTCTTGGCTAATCTTCATCGAGCAGAACTTCGGGCCGCACATCGAGCAGAAATGCGCGAGCTTGGCGCCTTCGGCCGGCAAGGTCTGGTCGTGGAACTTCTCCGCGGTCTCGGGGTCGAGGCCGAGGTTGAACTGGTCACGCCACCGGAACTCGAAGCGCGCGCGGGAGAGGGCGTTGTCGCGCAGTTGCGCGGCCGGGTGGCCCTTGGCGAGATCCGCCGCATGGGCCGCGATTTTGTAGGTGATGACCCCGGTCTTCACGTCGTCGCGGTCGGGTAGGCCAAGATGCTCCTTGGGCGTGACGTAGCAGAGCATGGCGCAGCCGAACCAGCCGATCATGGCCGCACCGATGCCCGATGTAATGTGGTCATAGCCGGGTGCGATGTCGGTCGTCAGCGGGCCGAGGGTGTAGAACGGCGCCTCGCCGCAGGCTTCCAGCTGCTTCTCCATGTTGACCTTGATCTTGTGCATCGGCACGTGGCCGGGGCCCTCGATCATCACCTGGACATCCTGCGTCCAGGCCAGCTTGGTCAGCTCGCCCAGCGTCTCCAGCTCGGCGAATTGCGCCGCGTCGTTGGCATCCGCGATGGAGCCTGGGCGCAGCCCGTCGCCCAACGAGAACGACACGTCATAGGCCCGCATGATCTCGCAGATTTCGGCGAAATGCTCGTAGAGGAAGCTCTCCTTGTGATGCGCCAAGCACCACTTCGCCATGATCGAGCCCCCGCGCGAGACGATCCCCGTGACGCGTTGGGCCGTCAGCGGCACATAGGCGAGGCGCACGCCCGCATGGATGGTGAAGTAGTCCACGCCCTGCTCCGCCTGCTCGATCAGGGTGTCGCGGAAAATCTCCCAGGTCAGTTCCTCGGCGCGGCCGCCCACCTTCTCAAGCGCCTGGTAGATCGGCACGGTGCCGATAGGCACGGGGGAGTTGCGCAGGATCCACTCGCGCGTGGTGTGAATGTTCCGCCCGGTGCTGAGGTCCATCACATTGTCTGCCCCCCAGCGGATGGCCCAGACGAGCTTGTCCACCTCCTCGGCGACGCTCGACGACACGGCCGAGTTGCCGATGTTCGCGTTGATCTTCACCAGGAAGTTGCGACCGATGATCATCGGCTCGCTTTCGGGGTGGTTGATGTTGGCCGGAATGATCGCGCGACCGCACGCCACTTCATCGCGCACGAATTCGGGCGTCACGTGGTCGGGGATGCTGGCGCCGAAGCTCTCACCGTCGCGCGCGGTGCCGAGTGCGGCGGCGCGGCCCAGGTTCTCGCGGATGGCGATGTACTCCATCTCGGGCGTGATGATGCCTGCGCGCGCATAGGCGAGTTGCGTCACCGCACGCCCGGCCTTCGCGCGCAGCGGCTGGCGGCCCGCGCGGTCGAAGAGCGGCACGCGGCGCTCCTCGCCCGGCTTCAGCCCGTCGTCCTCGGGCTTCTGCTCGCGCCCCGCGATCGCTTCCACATCCCCGCGCGCCAGGATCCACTCATGCCGGTGCGGGGCCAGGCCGCGGCCGATGTCGGTCCGGATGGCGGCATCGGTGTAGGGGCCGGAGGTGTCATAGACGCGCAGCGGCGCCTCCCCGCCCGAGACCGCGATCTCGCGCATGGCGACGCGGATGCCCGGATGAAGCTGGCCGGCCACGTGGATCTTGCGGCTGGCCGGCAGGGGCCCCGTCGTCACGGGATGAAGCGCTGGAAGTGTATCAGGCATGGTGGCCTCCCTCGAACGAATTGCACGAAGGAAGGTGGCCCGATAACCCGCGCCTATTGCCCATCCCTTCGCCGGCATGACCCGGATCAGGTTCAAAGGGTGACCGCGTCGCTCGCGGAATCTCAGCCCTGCGGAAAGGGCTCCCCTTGGTTGCGCGCAGGCTGCGTCAGATGGGCTGCCTTGTCAAAAGCCCTTTCATTCGGCGGGGTCGCGAATGCCCAATCTCCCGACGGCCCGCGGGGCCTGTGCCCATCGCTCGCGAGTTCGCCCCCGCCGCCAACGGGACCTTGATGCGCAAAACCGATGCGGGCCGGCCGGCTCAAGCCGTTGCGGCCTGAGTGTGCTCCACAGGCCTACTACAGCAGCTGGCCACCCGGATGAGTGACTTTTAAACCGGGCTCAGCTTTTTCGGGGGACCCACTGACGCTTCAACCAGTGTGACCTTTCCATGGCCGCCCGCTTGCACCGAGTGGCCTATTCCTGGGATGGACCCGTGAAGGCGGTCCCAAGCGACACAGGAGCGGATCGCCCGCCGCGCGGAACACTCCTCTCCGCACCGACGTCCAAACGGAGGCGTTTATCTGTACCGCCACCTCCGGAGAATAGAATATTCTTTTTTTAGCCCGCTTATTGCACCTTTGGGGGAATATCCTTCTATTCCCGGCATGCTCAAAGCCATCCTGCCCATCACCACGCCCACTCTCCGCGCCGAACCGGGCGTCCAAGCTTCAGGTTCCGGCGAGCCGGCGCTTCAGGTTTCGGATCTCGAGATCGGCCGTGGGGCACGTGTTGTGCTGCGCGGCGTTTCGTTCAGCGCGGCACGCGGCGAGCGGCTCGCCATCCTGGGACCGAGTGGCGCCGGGAAAAGCACCCTGCTCCTCGCCCTGGCCAGCCTGACGCGACCGCTGCGGGGCCGCGTCACGATCGATGGCCGCGCCCCGCGCCCCGGCGACGCGGCCCTTATGTTCCAGAGCCCGCTGCTCTTCCCTTGGCTCAGCGTGCTGGAAAATGTGACTTTCGGCCTCGATGTCGCGCGCAGCGGCGATGCGCCCGCCCGGCGTGCGAGGGCGCGCGAATTGCTCGCGATGGTGGGTTTGGCGGAGGCAGGAGCGCGTCGGCCGTCGGAGCTCTCCGGCGGCGAGCGGCAGCGCGTGGCGCTCGCCCGTGCCCTGGCAGTGCGGCCGCGGGTGCTACTACTCGACGAGCCCTTCTCGGCGCTCGACCCCGTCACGCGGGCCCGTCTACGCGAGGACGTCGCACAGCTGGTCGCCGCCACCGGCACCACGCTCCTGCTGGTGACGCATGACCGCGAGGATGCGCGCGCCCTGACCGACCGCGTTCTGCTGCTCGATGCCGCCGCCGGACGGCTGCACGACCCCGCGGCTGACCCTTCTCGCATTTCCTGATCGACCGAGGATAGTAGAGCCATGACCGCGACCCCCGACCGCGCCCTGCGCGACTTGCTGCACCATGAATGGACCCGACGCGACGGCCTTGCCGCGCTGCTCGGCGGCGGCCTCGCCGCCATGACCGGTCTCTCCGCCGGTCCGGCCCGCGCTACGGCCCTGGCTGCGGACGGTGTGGTGCGTATTGGTTATTTGCCGATCACCGATGCCGCGTCGCTGCTCGTCGCACAGGCGCGCGGCCTGTTCGAGGCGCAGGGCTTGAAGGTCGAGCAGCCCTTCATGGCGCGCTCCTGGGCATCCCTCGTCGAGGCCTTCGCCGCGGGCCGCGTCAACGTCGTTCACCTGCTCAAGCCGATCCCGGTCTGGATGCGCTACGCCAACGGCGTGAAGGTGAAGGTGCTCGCCTGGGCGCACACCAACGGCTCAGGCGTGGTGCTCGGCGCACACAGCCGCGCGCGGGAATTCGGCGAGCTCGGCGGCGCGCGCATCGCCGTGCCTTTCTGGTACTCCATGCACAACGTCGTGCTGCAGCTTGCGCTGCGCGAGGCAGGGCTGGTGCCCGTCATCAAGGACGATCGTCAGCCCGTCGCTCCGAATGAGGTGGCGCTGCAGGTCCTGCCGCCGCCCGAAATGACCGCGGCGCTCGCAGCGCGGAAGATCGACGGCTTCATCGTCGCCGAGCCGTTCAACGCGCTCGCCGAGATGCGGGCCGGCGCCCGGATGCTGCGCTTCACCGGCGATATCTGGCGCCAGCACCCCTGCTGCGTCGTGACGGTCCACGAGGCGCTGGTCGAGCGCAACCCGGAGTTCGCGCAGAAGGTTACGAACGCCATCGTCGATGCGCAGCTCTGGCTGAACGGCCACAAGGCAGAAGCCGCGCGGCTGCTCTCGGCGGAGGGTGCCAACCTCATCCCGCTGCCCAACGCGGTCGTTGCAAAGGCCATGACCGACTATGGTGATGCCTACCGGACCCAGGGCGCGATCCGCAACCCCGGCTGGGAGGGCGGGCGCATCGACTTCCAGCCCTATCCCTACCCATCCGCAACGCGGCTGATTGTAGAAGCGCTGAAGCACACTGTCGTCGCCGGCGAGACCGCATTCCTGCGGCAGCTCGACCCCGCACATGTCGCGCAGGACTTGGTGGACGACCGCTTCGTACGGGCAGCCTTGCAGGCGCGACCCGCTTGGCGGGAGCTGCCCGGCGTCGCCGGTCTCGCCGATCCTTTCACACGCGAAGAGATGGTGCGCGCATGAGCCTCGCCCTCACCGGCGCGGCGCCGTCCGCGCCGTTTCCCGCGCTGCGGCCGCTGCTGGCCCGCTTCGGCCTGCCTCTGCTCGGGGTTGGCGCGGCCTTCGCGATCTGGGCGGCGCTCGGAGCGCTGCTCGCCCGCAATCCCGCCTTTACCGCCTTCGCCGGCCTGGCGCCCGCGCCGGCGCTTGCGGCACTGTGGCAGATGCTGGTGAGCGGCGACGCGCTGAACGCCGCGCTGCCGAGCCTGGAGCGCCTCTTCGGCGGACTGCTCGCCGCCGTGCTGCTCGGTGCGCCGCTCGGTTTCCTGATGGGTCTCTCGCTTGCCTTCGAGCGCGCCGCCGCGGCGCCCTTCCAGTTCCTGCGCATGGTGAGTCCGCTCGCCTGGATGCCGGTGGCCGTGCTGGCCTTCCCGGGCTGGAACAGCGCCATCGTCTTCCTGATTGCCGCCGCTGCCATCTGGCCAGTTGTCTTCGCCACAGCCGCAGGCGTGAAGCGGCTCGATCCCGCTTGGCCGCTGGTGGCGCGCAGCTTCGGCGCGGGCCGCTTGGCGCTGCTGCACCGCGTCTTCCTCCCCGCCGTTGCGCAGGACCTGCTGACGGGCATTCGCCTGGCGCTTGGCACAGCGTGGATCGTGATCGTGCCGGCCGAGTATCTCGGCGTCACGAGTGGCCTCGGCTACGCGATCAATGACGCCCGCGACACCCTCTCCTACGACCGTCTTGCAGCCCTCGTGCTGCTGATTGGCGCGCTCGGCTACGCACTTGATGCCGCTCTGCAGGCCGCAATCGCGCGGCTGCGCTGGACCAACGCCGGCTGATCTTTGCACCATAAAAGGACCGAATTCCAATGAGCATCGCCCTCGCCCGCAGCACCGCCCCCTTCGAGGAAATCGACCGCGACCGTCTCGCCGCGCTTGGCGAGAAGGGACGCGGGGATCCAAGCGCCGTCCGCACCGTGCGCTGCCGCACCGTCGCCGAGGGCAAGCGCTTCCGGCACCTGAACTTCGTCCGCAACCTTCCGCCTCACATCGTGGACGAGCCGCCCGCGCTGCTCGGCGACGACACCGCGCCCAACCCCTCCGAGGCATTGCTCGCCGCCCTTGGCACCTGTGTGGCCGTCGGCCTCCAGGCCAATGCGGTGATGCGCGGTTTCGCTGTGCGACACATCGGCGTTGAGCTTGAGGCGGACATCAACATCACCTCCGTCTGGGGCACCGGTGACTTGGCTCCAAAGCCGGTTGGCTTCGAGGCCATCCGGCTGCGTGTAGAGCTCGACCTGGAGGGCGCGAGCGAGGCGGAGAAGCAGGAGTTGATCCAGCATGCTGCGCAGTGGTCGCCGGTGCTCAACACGATCCGCAACCCGGTCGATGTGACGGTCGTCCCCGCATGAGCGTCGCGGCATCCCTGCCGGTACAGGCGGAGCAGGATCGGCTCGCGCCGGTGCTGTCCAGGCTCGCGCCGCTTGCCCAGCGGATCGACGCCGAGGGCGTCTATCCGAGGGAGATCCTGTCGGACCTCGGCGCGGCCGGCGCTTTCGCCGGAGCCAGCCACCCCGGCACGGTGTTCGCCACCGTGGAGGCAATGGAGCAGGTTTCGGCGCTCTGCCTCTCCACCGGCTTCTGCACGTGGTGCCACGCCGCGCTGGTCTGGTATCTGACCCGCACGGACAACGCCGAGGCACGCCGCCACCTGCCGGCGCTGGCCGGCGGGGAGCGCTTGGGCGGCACCGGCCTGTCGAACCCGATGAAGGCCGCCTCCGGCCTCGAGGCGCTGGCACTGCGGGGCGTGCGCGCCCCGGGCGGCTACCGCGTCACGGGCGTGCTACCCTGGGTCTCTAACGTTGGCGAGGATCATCTCTTTGCCTCCGTCTTCGCGCTGGAGGACGGCCGGCGAGTCATGGCCGTCTTCAATTGCGGCGCGGAGGGGCTGCGGTTGGTACCCGGTGCGCGGTTCATCGCCCTCGAGGGTACCGGGACCTTCTCCGTGCGACTGCGTGACGTCTTCGTCCCCGACGAGGACGTGCTCGCGGAAGATGCGGCGGGCTTCCTGCCGCGGATCCGTCAGGGTTTCGTGTTGCTGCAGATGGGTATGGCGCTCGGCGTTACCCTCGGGGCGGCTAGGGGCATGCGGGACTCCGGACCGGGGCGCGCCCCAATCGCCAAACATGTAACGCCGGGCATGATCGAGATCGAGACGCGGCTTGCGGCGCTTCGCGAGGGTGCGCGCCGACTGACGATTGAGCTGGACGCGCCACCCGACCTTGCCAGCTGGCGAGAGACCTTGCGGCTCCGGCGTGATGCGTCGTTCCTGGCGCTCGACGCCACGCGGTCGGCGACGCTGCTAGCGGGTGCGGCTGGCTTCCGGGAAGGATCTGAGGTCGCACGCCGCTCGCGCGAGGCCACCTTCGTGGCGATCGTCTCGCCTTCGGTGAAACACATCGGGTACGAGCTCGCACGCACGGCGTAAGCACCCAACCTGTTCTGACCGTGATCGCCGCAGCTCGGGTAGCACTGGTAGTGCAGAGTGAGATGCAGTCGGCCACAGCAAGGGGGATCGGTGACGATCCACAAATCCAATGGCGTAAACTGTGTCGGCCTTCCGGTATCTGGCATCTGGCTGTGCCGCCAGCCCGTGGGAGAACGGCTACCTCAGTCCAGCGGCAGCACGGAGGAGGCCTTCACATGTTCCATTGCGAACCGCGACGACACATTCTTGAGCGGGATGGCAGCGATAAGGCGGCGGTAGAAGGCATCGTAAGCACTCATATCCCGCACCACGACGCGCAGCAGATAGTCCACGTCCCCGGCCATCCGCCAGACATCCATCACCTCCGGCATGGCGGCTGTGGCGTGGGCGAAGCGCTCAATCCATTCCGGCGAGTGGTCCGCCGTCTCGACCGCGACAAAGGCTGTCAGCGGCAGGCCCACCATGCGCGGGTCCACCAGCGCGACGCGCGCAGTAATGATGCCCTGCGCCTCCATTCGCTTGATGCGCTTCCAGCAGGGGGTCTGGCTGAGGCCCACCTGCGCCGCGATCTCCGCCACCGGCAGGGCTGCGTCCTGCTGAAGCAGGGTAAGGATGCGCCGGTCTATGGAGTCGAGCGCGGAGGGGCTGTGAGGGAGGTCGATCATGCTCAGGTAGGTGCGTCAAGGGCCGCCTGAGAGGCAAGGCCCGTTTTGGGTGTCGCGGCACGGGCCCTGATCAGGACGTCCGCGAGCCACATGCCGCAGCGCCCCGGCACGAGGCCGGGCCTGCTCCTGATCGGCTCGACGGGGCTGGCGCAGATCGTGGATAACTCATGCGCGCCCGGTGCGCAGCCCGATCTCATTGCTAACCTGCCGTGCCAAACACTAACCTTCCAAACAGCTTTACCGATTTGTGGGACACTGGGGTGATCAGGCCATGCTGACTGGGGTTCGCGCCTGCGTCTTCGACGCTTATGGCACGCTGTTCGATTTCGCCTCGGCCGCCGCGGGTTGCGCCGATGTTCTCGAGGCGAAGGCCGCTCCCCTGACCGCGCTCTGGCGCGACAAGCAGCTCCAGTACGCATGGTTGCGGGCGCTGCAAGGCCGGTATGCCCCATTCTGGCAGGTGACGGGGGAGGCGTTGGACTACGCGCTCGAGACCCTTGACCTGCCCCAGGACGGCGACCTGCGGACGCGGCTGATGGAGCTCTACCGCGTCCTCGGCACCTTCCCGGAGGTGCCGGAGGTGCTGCGCAAGCTGCGTGAGGCCGGCTTCGTCACCGCGATCCTGTCCAACGGCTCACCGGACATGCTGGACAGCGCCGTGCAGAGTGCGGGCCTCGGTGGCCATCTCAACGCCGTGCTGTCGGTGGACGAGGTTCGCACCTTCAAGCCCGATCCGCGTGTCTATCAGCTCGCCGTGGACCGCCTTGGCGTGCCGGCGGAAGCAATCGCCTTCCAGTCGTCCAACGCCTGGGATGCCCATGCGGCAGCCGCCTTCGGCATGCGTGTGGTCTGGTGCAACCGCTACGGGCAACGGCGTGAGCGCCTGCCGGGGACACCCGTGCGGGAGGTCCGGAGCCTGGCCGAATTGCCGGCGCTGCTGGCGCCATGACGAGCCTGCCCGAGATACGAGAAAGCGAGGCTCCGCCCGCCGTTGCCGCGATCTATGCCGAGATCAGGATCACCTCCGGCCTCCCGCTGGTCAACCTGATCTGGCGTCATTTCGCCGCACTCCCCGGGGTGCTGCCGCCGGTCTGGAGTGCAGTGCAGCCGCTCGTCGCCTCCGAAGCGATGGACGCTGCGCGCCGCAGACTGGCGACGGCGATCCCTCTGCCGATCAGCGGCGCCGCAAACTGGGCATCGGCTGACTGCGGCGAGGCCGATCTGACGCGAATCAGCGCGATTCTCGGCGCCTACACGCGCGGAAATCTGACGAACCTCCTGGCGCTGACGGCCCTACGGATGCGCTTGACGAGGCCAGAGGCTCCTGCGGCCCTACCGCTCCCGCCCGGGCCCGCTCCGGAACCACCGCCCGCGCTGGATGCCCTGCCAAGGTTTGCCGACCTCCCGCCTCCGGTCGCGGCTGATGTGCGTGCCCTGGCGGCACGGCACGGCGTTCCAGAAGGGGTCATCCCGAGCCTTTACCTGCACTTGGCGCACTGGCCTGGCGTGTTGCACGCATTGCCCGACTGGCTTGGCCCGCTGTTCAAGCCGGGCGTCCTGGAAGGCGCTCGCGATGCGGTGCGACGACTGGCGGAGCAGGAAGCCGCCGCGTTGCTGCCGGAGGAGCCAGTTCTGCCTGCCAGCATGCAATTCGCCGCCCAAAGCGCGCTCGACGAGTTCACCGGCCGAGTCATCCCGGACCTGCTACCCGTCTGCCTCGCCCTCAGCCGACTATGCCCCGTCCGGTGAGGCGACCGGGATTCGCCGCGGTGCTCATCTGCGCGCTCGCGCCCCGTGAACGGGACACTCCTGCCGCCGAGGACCGCATCGCCCCAAGCCTGTCTTTCAGCCAATACGGCTCGGGACCGGAGCCATACCGCGCGCTCGGCG
>NZ_JAIEQY010000243.1 GCF_019747315.1 Roseococcus sp.
TTGCGGGCGAAGAGCCAATTGGCGAGCGCGATGCGGGCATTGCCGACATGCAGGTGGCCCGTGGGAGAGGGCGCGAAGCGGAGTTTGATGGTCATGATTTTAAGCCCTCAGGCGCCGGGCGCCGGCTCCGCCGGCTTGGCTTCGCGCCGCGGCGGTTGTTCTGGTTGCACGCGCGGTCTGGGCGCGCCGGCCGCTATGCGGCCGGATTCTCGGTGGATGTGCGGGGCCCATGAGGGCCGTCCGAGGCGTCATTCCGCCTCGCCCTCCTCGTCATCCTCATCCTCGTCCAACCGGCGCGGATCGATGATGCGCCAGTTCAGCGCCTCCCGATCGCGCGGGGGTGCGGCGGCGAAGGCGGGCAAGTCGTTTGCGCTCTGCCAGGCGCCTTCCGTGACGCCCGCGACGACCGCGTCCTCGCCGAAGGCGAACCAGGCGGCGGTGACGTCGGCGGCCGAGGCGCGCGGCACGCGGCAGCGCTCCACACTGTCCCGCACATAGCGCTTGGCGAATTCATTGGCGTGCGCGAGGGAGGTGAAGCCGCGCACCACCTCGGCCGGCTCCGCACTGTCGGGGTCGGAGAGGTCCATGATGCGGACCTCCAGCCCCTCGGGCGCGGCCAGCAGGCTCTCGCTCACGAGATCAGCCCCGTGAAGCCGTTGGTGATGGGGTAGCGGCGGTCCCGCCCGAAGGCGCGCTGGCCGATCTTCACGCCCGGCGGGGCCTGGCGGCGCTTGTATTCGGCGCGGTCCAGCATGCGCCACACCCGCAGGATCAGCGCGCGTTCGAAGCCCTGCGCGACCAGGTCATCCACGCTGCGCTCCTGCTCGACCAGGCCGTTCAGGATGGCGTCCAGCACCTCATAGGGCGGCAGCGTGTCCTGGTCCTTCTGGTCGGGCTTCAGCTCGGCGCTGGGCGGCTTGGTGATCACGCGCTCGGGCATCACGGCGCCGTCGGGGCCCAGCGCGCCGGCCGGGAAGTTCTCGTTGCGCCAGCGGCAGACCTCGAAGACATCGGTCTTGTAGACATCCTTCAGCACGGAATAGCCGCCGCACATGTCTCCATAGATGGTGGCGTAGCCGGTGCTCATCTCGCTCTTGTTGCCGGTGGTCAGCAGCATGTTGCCGAACTTGTTCGACAGCGCCATCAGCGTCACGCCGCGGATGCGGGACTGGAGGTTCTCCTCCGTGATGTCCGGCGCGCGATTGCCGAAGGCCGGCGCCAGCATCGCCTCATAGGCCGCCATGGCGGGGCCGATGGGGATGGTGTCGTAATGGATGCCCAGGAGCCGCGCGCATTCGGCCGCATCCTCCAGGCTTTCCTGGCTCGTGTAGGGCGAGGGCATCATGACCGCGCGCACGCGCTCAGGCCCCAGCGCATCGGCGGCGACGGCGGCCGAGATGGCGGAATCGATGCCGCCCGAAAGGCCGAGCACGATGCCGGGGAAGCGGTTCTTCTCCACATAGTCGCGCAGGCCCAGCATCATCGCGTGGTAGATCTGCGCCGGGCGGCTGAGCGGCTTCGCGAGTTCCTGCTTCACGCAGGCCCAGCCCTCCGCGCCGCGTTCCCAATCCGTGAGGATCAGCGTCTCGGCGAAGCTGGGCGCGCGCACGGCCAGGCTGCGATCGGCATTCAGCACGAAGCTCGCGCCGTCGAAGACCAGCTCATCCTGGCCGCAATTCTGATTGAGGAAGACGAAGGGCAACCCGGTCTCCACCACGCGCGAGACCGCGAGGTCGATCCGCGCCTCGGCCTTCTCCACCTCGAAGGGCGAGCCGTTGATGGAGAGCAGGATTTCCGCGCCGCTCTCGCCCAGTGTCTCGGAGACGGCGGGGAACCACCAATCCTCGCAGATCATGAGGCCGATGCGGATGCCGCGGAACACCACGGGGCCGGGGGCGGGGCCGGCGTCGAAGACGCGCTTGTCGTCGAACACGCCGTAATTGGGCAGCTCATGCTTGGCGCGGCGGGTGACGATCTTGCCGCCATCCAGCAGGAAGGCCGCGTTGTAGAGCTTGCCGCCATCGAGCCACGGCCCGCCCAGGATCACGCCCGGGCCGCCATCGGCCGTCTCCGCGGCCAGCGCCGCGATCTCGGCGTCACACATGGCCTGGAAGGCGGGCTTCAGCACCAGATCCTCCGGCGGGTAGCCGGCGATGCTGAACTCCGGCGTCACGAGCAGGTCGGCGCCGGCGGCCGCGGCCTCGGCACGCAGGGCCCGGATCTTGGCGGCATTGGCGCGCAGCTCTCCCTCATGCGGGTTCATCTGCGCGAGGGCGATGCGGAGGCGGCTTGTCATGCGATGGAAGTAGGCGCGGAGGCGGGCAGGGTCAACGCGCGCGGGCCACGGGGCCGACCACGCCGGCGATCATGCCCAGCGTCACCACCAGCACGCCCGCCCAGCCCAGCCAACTCAGGCTCTCTCCCAGCAGCGGCCAGGCGCCCAGCGCCACCAGCGCCGGCACCACCGCCGTCACGGCCGAGGTCTGCGGCCCACCCAGCAACACCACAGCGCGGGTAAAGAGGAAGCCGGCCACGATGACCGAAAGCGTGCCCTGGTAGACCGTGTGGAACAGGATTGCCGCCCCCGGTATGGCGCCGAGGTTCGACGGCAGAACCAGCCACCAGACAGGCAGGTAGATCGGCGCCGCCAGCAGGGCGATCACCAGCGTCACATCCAGCGCCGAGACGCCCCAACGCCGCACCAGCGCCATGTAGATCGCCCAGCTCATGCAGCCCATGATGAAGAGCAGGTCGCCCCGCCAGGCGCCCGGATGCTCGGTGAAGGTGTCACTCGCCAGCATCCCGATGCCGAGCGCGACCAGTCCCAGTGAGAGGAAACGCGGCCAGCCCCAGGCCTCGCCAAAGGCCCACCACCAGATGCCGGCTGCCAGGAAGGGCAGAAGTCCCGGCAGCAGCACCGCCCCATGCGAGGCAGGCGCGAAGTGGAAGCCCCAATAGGCCCCGATGGGGAAGATGAAGCCTGCCAGCGTGGTCAGCACCAGCGCGCGGGCGATCGGCACGCGCGGCAGGCCTCGCCAGAAGACCAGCGGCAAGGCGGCCAGGAAGGCGCCCGTGTAGCGCAGCGCCGCCACATCCCATGGCGTGAAGGCCTGCGCCTGGGAGAGGCGGGAGGTGAGCAGGAACCCCGCCCAGATCAACAGGACGCCAACGGCGCAGAGCAGGCCCTGGGTGCGTGGGCTCAAGCGGGACGGCCCAAGGCGCGTGCCCAGGGGCCGGAGGCGGCGTGTCGCATATGGCAAGCCTAGGGCCGGACCGCCCCCGCGGGAATCGATAAAGGCGCAGCCCAGCCGCGCGGGCGTGGCCGGATGATCAGCGGCTTGCGCCTTCAGAACCGATAAGCGAGGCCGGCCGTGACGCTCTGGAAGCGGGTGAAGTTATAGGTGGTGTCATTGTCCACGCCGCCGGTCAGCATGCGCCAGCCCAGCGTGGCCTGCCATTGCGGCGTCACGTCGAAGCCCGCGCGCAGGCCGATGTCAAGCGCACCGCCCTGGGGCGCGGCCAGCCCGTCCAGCTCGCCCATCAGGCTGATGCGCGGGGCGATCCGCCAATCGAAGCTCGCATGCAGGAGAGGCACGAAGCCGACATTGGAATCGCTGCGCGTGACGCCGTTCTGGCTGAGGCGGATTTCGGCGTCGCGGATCAGGCCGGTGAGGCCGACGCGCAGGCGGAAGCTCTCCGTTTGCACCAGGGTGTAGCGATAGGTCGCGCGCCAGGTGTCGAAGCGGTAGTTGCCCGTGGTCCGTACGCCCGGCGCGAAGGTGGTGTTGGCGAAGTTGGTGGGGCTGAGGAGCGTGCCCGAGCCCTCATTGCGCAGATACTGGTAGGCGACGAGGAAGCCGTGCCGCGCCCAGGGGTCCCAGGCGAGGCTCGCGCGGAAGAAGGGCGAGACGGGGTCACCCTGCAAGGCGTTCAGGTTGAACTGCGTGCCGGTGTTGCCGGGGTTGCGGACCTCGTTCTTGGTCTGGAAGGTGGCGCCCGCCTCGAGGTCGAGCCGCCAGGCTTGCCGCTCCTGCGCCACGGCGCCGGCGGAAAAGAAAACGGCCATCGCCGGGGCGATGGCCGCAAGGAAAAGATGATGCATGGAACCCCCCGAGGAAAGATGGAGTCCCTGTAACCCAGAAGCTCCCTCCCGCGAAGGGGTGGCGTTTATTCCGCCGGCTTCACGCCGGAGGGGGCGACGACCTGGCGGGCCTTCGCCATCTCCTGCTCGACCCAGAGGCTGTGGTGCTCCTTGGCCCAATTCAGATCCACCTCGCCCGAGCCCATGGCGTCGAAGGCGCCTTCCATGCCGACCGAGCCGATGTAGATATGCGCTATCATCGCCGCCACCATCAGCACCGAGAGGATGGAGTGGATGATGTGGGCCAGCTGCATGTCGGCCACGCCGAAATCGCCCCAGAAGGGGAAGATCAGGAAGTAGCCCGAGGCCGCGACGATGCCGCCGCCCAGCACGGTGATCCAGAACACCATCTTCTGGCCGCCATTGAAGCGACCCGCCTTCGGGTGCCCCTTGCCGATGAGGCCACCGCCCATCTTGAACCACTCGACGTCACGCCCGTTCGGGATGTTGTCCTTCACCCAGAGCAGCAGCATCACGACGATGCCGAGCGTGAAGGGGAAGGCCACGAAGTTGTGCGCGATCTTGCCCCAGAGCGAGACCTCGGCGAAGGCGTAGGGCCCCATGATCGGCAGCAGGACATGCCGGCCGAAGGTGAGGTTCAGGCCCGTCAGCCCCAGCACGATGAAGGAGGAGGCGACCATCCAGTGGTTCGCGCGCTCCAGCAGGTTGAAGCGGCTGATGGTGCGGCCGGCCATGCCGCCCTCGACCGTGATGCGGCCGCGCGTGGCGTAGAAGGCGATGAGGATCAGCGCCATGCCGCCCACCGCGATGCCGCCGACCCAGGCGAGCGTCACATTGTGGAAGTCCCGCCAGGCCTTGCCCTGCGGCTGGATCAGCACGTCGGCGCGCGCATCAGGGATCGAGGTTCGGCCCTCGACGCGGCCGCCCTGCAGCAGGCGCTGGAGTTCCATCTCCTCGGCATTCACCGTGCCGCGGCCGGAGCCGGCCTGGCTCGGCGCGTTTTGTGCGAAGGCGGGAACGGAGAGGGCGAGAAGCAGCACCAGGAAAGGTGCGAGAATGAGCCGTTTCATGTGCATTCCTCCGGGAGGTTTCGCCTCCCTTGAAAAAACTTGGCCCCGGTTCGCACCGGGGCCAAAGCCGATCAGGTGGTGATGTTTTCGCGATAGGCCGTGCGCCAGCCCCAGGCGCCCGAGCCATAGCCGCGGCGCTGCACGCGCTCGCGGTAGATGGTCGCGATCATCTCGCCATCGCCGGCCAGCAGTGCCTTGGTAGAGCACATCTCGGCGCAGAGCGGCAGCTTGCCCTCGGCCAGGCGGTTGCTGCCGTACTGCGTGTACTCCACGCGCGTGTTGTCCTGCTGCGGACCACCGGCGCAATAGGTGCACTTGTCCATCTTGCCACGGCCGCCGAAGTTGCCGACGCGCGGATATTGCGGCGCGCCGAAGGGGCAGGCGTAGAAGCAGTAGCCGCAGCCGATGCAGGTGTCCTTGTCGTGCAGCACCACGGCATCGGCCGTGGTGTAGAAGCACGAGGTCGGGCACACCGCCGCGCAGGGCGCGTCGGTGCAGTGCATGCAGGCCATGGAGATCGAGCGCTCGCCGGGCTTGCCGTCATTGATGGTGACGACGCGGCGGCGATTGATGCCCCAGGGCACCTCGTGCTCGTTCTTGCAGGCGGTGACGCAGGCGTTGCACTCGATGCAGCGATCCGCGTCGCAGAGGAATTTCATGCGGGCCATGTTTATGTCTCCTTATGCCGCGCGGATCTGGCAGATGGTGACCTTGGTTTCCTGCATGAAGGTCACCGGGTCATAGCCGTAGCTGGTCACGGCGTTCACGCTCTCGCCGAGCACGATCGGGTCCGTGCCCTGCGGGTACTTGCTGCGCTGGTCCACGCCCTGGAACCAGCCGGCGAAGTGGAAGGGCATGAAGGCCACGCCCGGCCCCACGCGCTCCGTCACCAGCGCCTTCACGCGGGCGCGGCTGTTGCTCTCGGGACCCATGACCCAGACCCAGCCGCCATCGCGGATGTTGCGGGCGGCCGCGTCGCGCGGGTTGATCTCCACGAACATGTCCTGCTGCAGCTCGGCCAGCCACTTGTTCGAGCGGGTTTCCTCGCCGCCGCCCTCATACTCCACCAAGCGGCCGGAGGTGAGGATGATCGGGAATTCCGCCGCCAGCTGCGGGCTGCGCGCCTGCACCGACTGGCCCAGATGCGGCAGGCGGAAGCCACGCCGGTCCGGCAGGGTCGGGAACTGGGCGATCAGGTCGTTGCGGGTCGTATAGATCGGCTCGCGATGGACCGGGATCGGGTCGGGCAGGTTCCACGCATTGGCGCGGGCCTTGCCGTTGCCGAAGGGCGAGCAGCCATGCGCGATGGCCACGCGCTGGATGCCGCCCGAAAGGTCGGTCATCCAGGACACCGCATCCTGGTTGGCGCCGCCGACCTGCGCGATGCTGGCCTTCTCGGCCGCGGTCAGCTCGTCGAACCAGCCCAGGCGCTTCAGCACGGCGACCGTGAATTCGGGGTAGCCGTCCTGGATGTCCGAATCCTTGGACCAGCTGCCCTCGGCCAGCATCGTCACGCCGTTGCGCTCCAGGCCGAAGCGCGGGCGGAAGCTGCCGCCGCCATCCTTCACGGCGATGTTCGTGTTGTAGAGGATGTGGCTGCCCGGGTGGCGCATTTCGGGCGTGCCCCAGCAGGGCCAGGGCAGGCCGTAGAAGTCGCCACGGATCTCGGCCGGCGCGTCGGGGCCGGCGCGCAGGGTGATCAGGTCGAACTTGTCCTGGTGCTGCTGATGCAGCTTCAGGCGGGCCGCGGAAATGCCCGAATAGCCCGTGCCCCAGGCGCCGCGGTTGATCTCGCCCAGGATGCTTTCCGCCGTCGGCTCGCCGTTGCGGATCTCATAGGGGCGGAACATCTCCTCCGCGATGCGGTAGGTCATGTTGCGGCGCGTGGCGGCGGCGTCGAGCGCCTTCGCCATGTCGTAGATCACGCGATAGTCGGTGCGGCTCTCGAAGATCGGATCCACCACCTTCGAGCACCACTGCACCGAGCGATTGGAGCTGGTGCGGCTGCCATCGCATTCGAACTGCGTGGCGATGGGCAGCAGGTAGGTGTTCTCGCGGCGGTTGGAGAGCACCGCGAAGGTCGTCGGATGCGGGTCGGCGACGACCAGCAGCTCCAGCGCCTCCAGCCCCTTCACCGCTTCCGGCATGCGCGTGACGGTGTTGCCGCCATGGCCGAAGACGATCATGCCCTTGGTGTTGTCGCGCTGCTGCACCTGGTCGCGGGGCAGCGTGATCGCGTCGAAGTAGCGCGTGGTCGGGATGCCCGGCGTGTGCATCATCTGCGGCGTGTCGAAGCGCGCGCGCATGCTCTCGAAGGAGACGCCCCAGGCGCGGCACCAATGCCGCCAGGCGTTCTCGTCAATGCCGTAATAGGCCGGCAGCGTCGCGACATCGAGGCCGAAGTCGGACGCGCCCTGCACGTTGCAATGGCCGCGGAAGATGTTGGCGCCCGTGCCTTCCTTGCCGACATTGCCGGTGGCCAGCAGCAGGATGGAGTAGGCGCGCACATTGGCGGTGCCGACCGTCTTCTGCGTGGCGCCCATGCACCAGATCAGCGTGGACGGCTTCTGCGTCGCGAACTTCTCGGCGACCGCGCGAAGCTGCGCGCCAGGCACGCCGGCCACGCGCTCGACCTCGGCCGGCGTCCACTTCGCCACCTCGGCGCGGACGTCGTCCATGCCGTGCACGCGCTGGCGGATGAATTCCTTGTCCTCCCAGCCATTCTGGAAGATGTGCCAGAGCATGCCCCAGATGATGGGGATGTCGGTGCCCGGGCGGATGCGGACGTAATCCGTCGCGTGGGCCGCGGTGCGCGTGTAGCGCGGGTCGATGACGATCAAGTTGGCGCGGTTGGTCTCCTTGCCGCTCAGCACGTGCTGCAGCGAGACCGGATGCGCCTCCGCCGGGTTTCCGCCCATGATGATCATGGTCTTGGAATTGCGGATGTCGTTGTAGGAGTTGGTCTGCGCGCCGTAGCCCCAGGTGTTGGCCACACCCGCCACCGTGGTCGAGTGGCAGATGCGCGCCTGGTGGTCCACGCTGTTCGTGCCCCAGAAGGCGGCGAACTTGCGATAGAGATAGGCGCCCTCATTGGAGAACTTGGCGCTGCCGAGCAGGAAGACCGAATCCGGGCCGGACTTCTGCCGGATGTCCATCATCTTCTCGCCAATCTCGGACATCGCGGCGTCCCAGCTCATGCGCTGCCAACGGCCGCCCACGAGCTTCATCGGGAACTTGATGCGGCGGTCGCCATGCACGAGCTCACGCACCGAGGCGCCCTTGGCGCAATGCGTGCCGCGGTTGATCGGCGATTCCCAGGCGGGCTCTTGCCCGACCCAGACGCCGTTCTGCACCTCGGCCACGACCGTGCAGCCGACCGAGCAATGGGTGCAGATGTTCTTCACCCGCCGGATCGGCTGGCTCAGGTCATGCACGCCGGTCGCGGCCCCCGAGGCCTCGGCCATGCGGGGCGCGATGCCGGCCAGCGCCGCCACACCGGCGCCAGCGAGACCCGCCTGCTTGAGGAAGGAGCGGCGGTCGAGGCCACCCGAGGACAGGCCCTGATAGGCGGAGGCAAGGCGCTGCTTGGCGCGAGCCCCGTCGGAGCGCTTGATGAGCATGGTGCGGGTCTTTCCTGTGCTCAGGTTTCGTAGCGGTTGGTGCGGTAGAAGGCCTGCACCGAAGGCGAGTTCGGCTGGTAGCGCGCGGCCACGCGGGTGGCCGCGTTTTCCTTGCGGGCGTCGCGCGACGGCACGGCATCGGCGCGCTGCGCCAAAGCTGGCGTCACGGCCGCCGCAGCGGCGGCGGTGCCGAAGCCGAGCGTCTTGAGGAACCCACGGCGCTTGCCGGCCGTCTCCTGATCATTCGCCATGGCGATTTCCCTTTCCCATATCCGGTTCAGGCCGGCAGCTCGGCCGCGGCCAATTCCACATCCATCAAGGCGCGGCCCAATTCGCCGACGGGGCGGTAGAACACCGCCGTCTGGGCCACGCACAAATCGCTGAAGCAGCGCATCGCCCAGGGGCGGATATGCCGCTGGAACATCGCATCGGCTTCCTCGGGCACCCCGCCGCGCAGGAGGCCGGCCATCACCTCGCAGAGGAAGGCGATGTGGTCCTCGGGCTCATGCACCCCGGCCGAGCGGGTGATGCCCAGGCGCTTGAGGTCGGAGCGCAGCTCGGCCAGCGGGCGCTCATGCAGGAAGCCCGTCAGGTAATAGGAGGCGAAGGGCAGCAGCTCGCCACGGCCCAGGCCGATGAAGAGGTCGTGATACTCGCGCTCCAGCGCCTCGGGCTTCGCCACGCGGGCGGCGGCGGCCAGGGCGCCCAAGGCGCGGCCGATGGGTGATTCATCGGCCGGCACGGCGGCGAGGCGCGCGAGCAGGGCAGGCTCCGGCACGTCGCTCAGCAGATGGCCCAGCAGCGCGTAGAGATTGGCGCGCCCTTCGCGCAGGGGGTCGGCCGCCTGGGCCGAGGCAGCGGGCCAGAGGTCGGGGCGCAAGGCGTGGCGCGAGATGCCCGTGGCGGCCTCGATCTCCGGGACGCGCTCGGCGGGCACACCTTGCTGTTTCCACAGGAAAACCGTGCGGCGGGCGACATTCAGCGCCGACTGGAAGGCTTCCATGCCTCCAGCCGCGGCGATCGCCGCGTCCAGCCCGCCTGTGTGTGTTCCCCGGTCCATCAAGATGACAGTGCAGAAATCTTGCACTCTCGTCAACGGGGATGGACAAAAGGGAACGCGTTTTCAAGGGCTTAGTTGAGAATGCGAAGCATTCGCAAGAAAGCTCAGCCCAAAAAACCTTGTCAGGCTGGCATGGCCCCCCCGTGGCGGCGGCGCGGCAGCGATGGCGGCTCCTCCAGCGCGGGCGGCGGCACCGGTAGCGGCGCCTCGCTCAGGCGGATCGGGTCCAGCGGCGGGATGTCCTCGCTGTCATCCGGAGCGGATGGCCCTTCCACCAACAGGGGATCTTGCCCGGGGGCCGCCTCATCATCCGGTGGCGGCAAGCCTGCTTCGGCCAGGGCCACGCCGCCTGGCGCCGGTTCGGCAGGCTTCTCCTCCTCCGGCTCGATCTCGCCGATGGCCTGGTTCACCAGCTTGCGCAGCGCCTCGCCGGTCTCGGCCAGCACGTTGCTGAAGCCGTAGGGCAGCCCGCCCGGCGTGTTGAAATCCCAGGCATAATCCAGCGGACTCATGTAGTCCCGGATGAGGGGATCGGCGAGCCAGGCCTTGCGCAGCGCGGCGGTGCGCAGGGCCTGCGGCACGCCGGGCTTGAGGAAGACGGAAAAATCGCTGCTGGCATCCAGCGTCTCGATGGGCGGCAGGGTCGAGACGTCGAATTCCGACTCGGGCGGCGCTTCGGGTGGCGCCCAGGCTTCGAGTGGGGAGGCTTCGAGTGG
>NZ_JAIEQY010000398.1 GCF_019747315.1 Roseococcus sp.
CTGGATGCGCCTTCCATCGGTCGAAGTCAGAGCGATCTGCTATCAGGCGGTCTCCCAGGCCCGCACCAGCCCAGGGAGATGCGCCGCCAGACGCCGCAGATCCTCCGCCGCCGGGGTGTTGGGATGCCGCGTCAGCAGGGGGGACTGCGCCCGGATGGCGGCCGCCACACGCGGGTCGCGCCGCACGGCGCCGAGCAGCGGCAACCCCTGGCCCAGGAAACCCCGGCAGGCGGCATCCAGCGCCGCATGCACCCGCGCCGGCTGGGCCGCCATGTTCACCACCAGCCCCGCCTTGCCCGCCGGTGCGTCGCGCCGATGCAGCTTCAGCACGGCATAGGCATCGGTCAGTGAGGTGGGCTCCTCGGTCGCGATGACGATCAGCAGGTCCGCCGCCGCCGCCAGCCCGCGCTGCGTCGCGCCGATGCCAGCACCCAAATCCAGTAGCAGGAAGTCCAGCGGCAGCGCCCGCAGGCTGCCGACAAAGCTGCGCAGCGCCGTCCCATCCAGCGCCGAGAGCGCGGCCGAGCCCGAGCGGCCCGGCAGCAGCGCGAAGCCGGCGGGGTGGCGCATCAGCGCAGCCTCGGCCGAACACCGGCCCGACAGCACATCGCCCAGGTCCCGGCGTGGATCGAGCCCCAGCTGCACATCCACATTGGCGAGGCCGAGATCGCCATCCACCAGCGCCACGCGCTGCCCGGATTCGGCCAGGGCCTGGGCCAGGCCGATGGCCAGGCAGGTCTTGCCGACGCCGCCCTTGCCCGAGGCGATGACGATCAGATGCGGCGGGTTCATGGGGTCTTCTCCCGGGGCAGCCCCTCGGCCAGGCGCGCGGCCAGCCAATGGGGGGAAAGCGGTTGCAGCCCATGCGCGACCTGCGGGCCGATGCCCGCCTCGGTCAGCGCCAGGCCGGTGCAGGCGGCGGAAAGCACGCCGCCCAGCCGGCGCGCGAGGTCGAGCCGCGTGGGCAGCAGGTGCCGCGCCCCCAGCCGGTGGAAGGCGCGGGCCAGCTCGGCGCTCTCCTCGGCATCGAGGCCGGCCGGCAGCACCAGCACGGGCAGGGCATCGGCGGCGCGGATCAGGCGGTGCAGGCGCTCGGCCTGGGCCTCGTCGAAGGGGTCGCAGCCGAAGCCATCCACCAAGGCCATCTGCCCCGGCACGCGCGCGCGCAGCGCCTTGGCCAGCGCCTCCGGCAGGGCGGCCACGGCGAGGGTGAGGCGCAGCAGCCGCGTGAAGGCCGCCAGCTGCTCCACCGCCCCCGCCCGGGCGCCATCGGCGGTGACGACGAGCGGCGTCTCGCCGGCCATCCTGGCGCGCGCGGCGAGCTTCGCGCAGGTCAGCGTCTTGCCGGCGCCGGGCGGGCCCACCAGCAGGAGGGGGCGGTCCAGCGGCAGCGGTTCGAAGGCCAGGCGCCCGGCCAGCGCCGTGGCCAGATCCTGCCCAGTGAAGCCGGCGCCGAGCCCGGGCGCCAGATTGTGCCGCGCGAGCTCGGGCGGGGTGTCGTTCGGGTCGGGCTCCGGCTCGATCAGCTCGGGCTCCGCGAGGTCGAGCGCCGCGGTCACCTCCACGCCACCGCCCACGCGGCGCGTGCTGAGCACCACCGCATCCTCGCCCAGCGCCTCGCGCACGGCCGTCAGGGCCAGGGTGGCGTTGCGCGCGTGAAAAACCCTGAGGCGCATGGCTCAGATGCTGGCCAGGCTGCGGATGCGCACGCGCGGATGGATCTCCGCCTGGGAAAGCACGGGCGTGCTGGGCCGGAAGCGCTCCACGATGGCGCGCAGATGCGGGCGCAGCGCGCCGGAACACAGCAGCGCGGGATGCTCGCCCTGTGCCGCCTGGGCGTCCAGCACATCGCGCAGGCGCTGCATGAAGGCCTGCAGGCGGCCGGGCTCCATGGCGAGCTGCCGATCCTCAGGCGGGCCGGTCAGGCATTCGGTGAAGGCCACCTCCCACTCGGGCGAGAGCATGACGATGGGCACATAGCCCTGCGCCCCGCGCGCCGATTCGGAGAGCTGGCGGCTCAACCGCATGCGGACGATGCCGAGCATCTGCGGCAGCGAGCGCATATTGGCCGCCGCCGCCTCCTGCAGGCCCTCCAGGATGGTCGGCAGGTCGCGGATGGAGACGCGCTCGGCCAGCAGGGCCTGGAGCAGGCGTTGCAGCAGGCCGATGCTGACCTGCGCGGGGATCAGATCCTGCACCAGCTTCTGTTGTTCGCGCGGGAGTTCGTCGAGCAGCTTCACCGTCTCGCTGTAGGAGAGAAGTTCACTCATGTTCTCGCGCACCACCTCGGTCAGGTGCGTGGCCAGCACACCGGCGCAATCCACCACGGTGCAGCCCCGCGCCAGCGCCTCCTCGCGCAGGGTCTCCTCGATCCAGAGGGCGGGCAGGCCGAAGGCGGGTTCGGTGGTCTTCTCGCCGGGCAGGTCGGGCAGGCCGCCCTCGGGGTTGATGGCCAGGTGCAAGGGCGGGCGCAGCGTGCCGCGCGCGGCCTCGATCTCCTTCACGCGGAGGATGTAGCTGTCGGGCGGCAAATCCAGATTGTCCTGGATGCGGACGGAGGGCAGCACGAAGCCCATCTCCTGCGCGATGGAGCGGCGCAGGCCACGAATCTGCTCGGTCAGGCGCGGTGCCTCGCCCGAGGCGAGCGAGAGCAGGCCATAGCCGAGCTCCAGGCGCAGCAGGTCCATCCGCAGCGCCTCGGCGACGGCGGGCTCGGTCGGGATTTGCGGCGGCTCGTCCGGCTCCGGCGGGGTGGCCAGGCTGGCCTTGCGCTGGAACCAGGCGGCGCCGCCTGTGGCACCGGCGAGGACGAGGAAGGGCAGCAGCGGCATGCCCGGCATGGTGCCCAGCACCAGCGAGGTGCCCGACGCGATGGCGAGCGGCTTCCACCCCGCCAGCTCCCGCGCCATGATCTTGTCCGACTGCTCCTCCCGCGCGGCCTTGGTGACGACGATGGCCGCGGCCACGCTGACCAGCAGCGCCGGGATCTGCCCCACCAGGCCATCGCCCACGGTGAGGATGGAATAGGTCTCCACCGCCTCGCCGAAGGAAAGCCCATGCCGGCCGATGCCGATGGCGAGACCGCCGAGCAGATTGATGAAGGTGGAGATGAGGCCCGCGATGGCATCGCCCTTCACGAATTTCGCCGCACCATCCATGGCGCCGTGAAAGCCGCTCTCCTCCTGGAGTTCGCGACGGCGCTTCTTCGCCTCCGCCTCATCGATCGTGCCGGCGGAGAGATCGGCGTCGATCGCCATCTGCTTGCCGGGCATGGCATCCAGGTGGAAGCGCGCCGCCACTTCCGCGATGCGGCCGGCGCCCTTGGAGACGACGACGTGATTCACCATCAGCAGGATGGCGAAGACGATCATGCCCACCAGGATATCGCCGCTCATCAGGAAGTTGCCGAAGGCGGCGATGACGCCGCCCGCGGCCTCCGGCCCCTCATGCCCATTGGCCAGGATGGCGCGGGTGGTGGCGACGTTGAGGCCCAGGCGGAACAGCGTGGTGATCAGCAGCAATTGCGGGAAGGACTGGAAATCCAGCGGCCGCGTCAGCAGCAGCGCCACCATCAGCATCAGCACGGAGGCCACGATGTTCAAGGCGAGTGCCGCATCCAGCAGCACGGCCGGCAGCGGCACGATCAGGATGATCATGACCAGCACGACGCCCGCCACCAGCGCCGCCTCGGAGGAGAAGCGGAGGTCGCGCAGCCAGGCGGGGAGGGTGAGAGAATTCACGCGACGCGCCAGCTCTCGGGCAATTGCCCGGGTGCAAGGGGAACCGCCACGCCCTGGCCGCGATACTCGGCCAGCTTGTTGCGCAGGGTGCGGATGGAAATGCCCAGGATTTCCGCCGCGCGCGTGCGGTTGCCGAGGCAGCGGCCGAGCGTCTCCAGGATCAGCTCCCGTTCCACCTCCTCCATCCGCCGGCCGACGAGCGCGGCGATGGGATGGGCCGTGGCCGCGGCGACCGGCGCCGCGCTGGTGACCGGGGCGGCCTCGCCCTCGGGCGCTGTGCCCAGCTCGATCGCGTCCAGCCCGATCTCACGCCCCTGGGCCAGCAGCACGGCGCGGTGCATGGCATTCTCCAGCTCCCGCACATTGCCGGGCCAGGGATGCGCCATGAGGCGCGCGCTGGCGGCGGGCGCGATGGGGCGCAGCTTCAGGCCGTTCGCGGCGGAATAGCGCTCGGCGAAATGCTCGGCCAGCGGCAGGATATCCTCGCCCCGCTCGCGCAGCGGCGGGATGCGCAGTTGCACGACGTTGAGGCGGAAATAGAGGTCCTCGCGGAAGCGCCCAGCCCGCACCTCGGCCTGGAGATCGCGATTGGTGGCGGCGAGGATGCGCACATCCACCTTCACCGGCTGGGTGCCGCCGAGCTTGTCCACTTCGCGCTCCTGGATGGCGCGCAGCAGCTTGGATTGCAGGCGCAGCTCCATCTCGCCGATCTCATCCAGCAGCAGCGTGCCGCGCTCGGCCTGCTCGAATTTTCCTTTCCGGGCGGCGACGGCGCCGCTGAAGGCGCCACGCTCATGGCCGAACAGCTCGCTCTCCAGCAGCGCCTCGGGCAGGGCCGCGCAATTCAGCGCAACGAAGGGGCCGCGCGCGCGCTTGGACGCCGCATGGATGTGCCGCGCCAGAACCTCCTTCCCCGTGCCGCTCTCGCCGGTGATCAGCACCGAGGCCTCGGCGCGCGCCAGTTGCTCGGCGCGGGCCAGCAAGGCGCGCATCACCGGATCGCGGCAGACGGGCGCATCCTGCGCGGCCGTCACCGCCTCCAGCATGGCGGCGATGAGCTCCGCCTCGGGCGGCAGGGGCAGGAATTCGCGGGCACCGGCGCGGATGGCGCGCAGCACCGCCTCGGCATCGGCATTGTGGCCGCAGGCGATGAGCGGGGTGGCGATGCGCTCCTCCGCCAGGCGTTCCAGCAGCCAGGGCAGGTCATGCGCCGCATCGGCCAGGATGAGGTCCGCCCCCGCGCCGCGCAGCCGCTCCAGCCCGGCCGTCACACCCTCCACCTGCGTGAGCTGTGCGCCGCGCGCCGAGGCGATGCGGGCCGCATGCCCCAGCTCGCCCGAGAGCGAGCCGATGATCAGCAGCCGCGTCATACCCCGCGATCCGCCTTGACGATTTCCGTCATGGTGATGCCCAGGCGGTTATCCTCGACCATCACCACCTCGCCGCGCGCGACGAGGCGGTTGTTGACGTAGATGTCCACCGCCTCGCCCAGCTTGCGGTCCAGCTCCACCACGGCGCCACGGCCGAGCTTGAGCAGCTGGCTCACCTGCATCGTCGCGCGGCCCAGCACCGCGCTGACCTGGACGGGAATGTCATAGACCGCCTCCAGGTCGCGCGGGACGCTGGGCGGGCGCTCCGTGCCGGGCGAGCCGGGCGTGGCGGGTTCGAAATCATCCGTCGCGTCGCTCATGCGGCCTCCTGCCGATTTTCATGGTCATTCAACAAGCTGGTCATCCTTGCCTTCGGAGAGCTGGATCTGCCCCTGTGCGGCCAGGTCCTTCGCGGCGGCGACGACGGCCGCCTGCGCCTCGTCCACATCCTTCAGCCGCACGGGGCCGAGGGCCGCGATATCGTCGCGCAGCAGCTTCGCGGCGCGCTCGGTCATGTTGCGGAAGAAGAGTTCGCGCATTTCCTCGGCCGCGCCCTTCAGGGCGAGCGTCAGGCGCTCCTTCTCGACCGAGCGCAGCAGCACCTGCAGCCCCTGCGAATCCAGCCGCTTCAGGTCGTCGAAGGTGAACATCAGCGCGCGGATGCGCTCGGCGGCCTCATGGCTGCGCTCTTCCAGCGCGGCCATGATGCGGCCCTCGGCCTGGCGGTCCAGGCCGTTGAAGATGTCGGCCATCATCTCATGCGCATCGCGGCGTGTGGAGCGCGCGAGGTTGGACATGAACTCCATCTTCAGCGTGCGCTCGACGCCTTCCAGCGCCTCCTTCTGCACATTCTCCATGCGCAGCATGCGCATCACGACTTCCATGGCGAAGCCGTCGGGCAGGATGGAGAGCACGCGCGCCGCGTGGTCGGGCTTCACCTTGGTCAGCACCACGGCGACAGTCTGCGGGTATTCGTTCTTCAGGTAGTTCGCCAGCACCGTCTCATTCACATTGCCCAGCTTGTCCCACATGGTGCGGCCCGCCGGGCCGCGGATCTCCTCCATGATCTGCGCCACGCGATCGGGCGAGAGGGTCTTCAGCAGCATGCGCTCCGTCGTCTCGAAGGAGCCGATGAGATGCCCGGCCTGGCCCAGCTGCCCCGCGAATTCATCACAGATGGATTCGACCACATGGGCGGGCACGGTGCCGAGCTGCGACATGGCGTGGGAGAGATCACGGATCTCATCCTCATGCATGCGGGCGAAGAAGCGCGTCGCGTATTCCTCGCCCATGGCGAGCATCAGGATCGCGGCCTTTTGCGGGCCACGCAGGGGCTTGCTGCCGCTCATGAAACATCCTCCGGGGTGAGCCAGCGGCGGACGGTGAGCAGCGCCTGGTCCGGGCTCTCATCCACCAGCTTGGTGATGCGGGCGATGGAGGAGGCACGCATCTGCCCCTGCACATGCGCCAGGTGGATCATGCGCTCCTCCTCGGTGTCGCCCTCGCCGGTCAGCAGCCCGGCAGGGCTGGCGCCCGGCGGCAGGGCGGGATCGCCCGGGCGTGCGGCGATGCCGGGCACGCCGCCGGAGGCGGCCAGCGCCGCCGCATCGGCGCCGCCCGCGCCGGCCAGCGCCGGCGTCGGGTTCAGCGAGAGCGAGAGCTTGCGCGCCACCGGCCGCGCCACCAGCAGCAGCGTCAGCAGGATCAGCAGGCCGATCACCGCCGTCTCCAGCAGCCGCGCCATCACCGCCTGCGGGATGTCGAGGCCGAGCATCCCCGTCTCGCGCGGGGCTTCCTCGGGGTCGGCGAAGCGCATGGAGACGACTTCCACGCGGTCGCCCCGCTGCTCGTTGAAGCCGACCGCGTTGCGCACCAGCCCGGCGATGCGCGCCAGCTCCTCCGGCGTGCGCTCGCGCTTGGTCGCGGGGCCATCGGGGCGCGGCTCCGTCACGCCATCGACCAGCACGGCGACGGTCAGGCGGCGCGTCGTCGGGTGTTCGCGCAGCACATTGCGCACGGTGCGGCCGATCTCGAAATTCGTCGTCTCTTCCTGACGGCTTTCCTGGTTGCCGCCCGCGCCGCCGCCGGCCTCGGCCCCCGGCAGGTTGTTGCCCACGCCGACGGCGCCCGCCTCCTGGCTGCGGCTGGTCTCGGTGCTGGATTGCGTGCTGCGCGGCACCTGGTTCTCGGGATCGAAGCGCTCCTCGCGCGTTTCCACCCGGTCGAAATCCATTTCCAGCGCGACTTCGGCGCGCACGCGGCCCGGGCCCAGCACCCTCTCCAGCATTTCCTCGACGGCGCGGGAAAGCCGGGCCTCCTGGCCGCGCCGGAGCTCCTCCTGGGTTTGGGCGCCGGCCGGGCCGCTCAGCGCCTGGCCGCCGCGCGCCAGCAATTCGCCGCGGCTGTCCACGATGGAGACGTTCTGCGCCCTGAGCCCCGGCACGGCGGCGACGACGAGGTGCAGCACCGCCTGCACCCCTTCGCGGTCCAGGCGTTGCGCGCCCTGCATGGTGAGCAGCACGCTGGCCTGCGCATCGGCCCGCTCGCGGGAGAAGGCTTCGCGCCGCGGCAGCACCAGGTGCACGCGGGCGGCGCGCACGCCGGAGAGGCCGCGGATGCTGCGGGCCAATTCGCCCTCCATGGCGCGCAGGCGGTTCATTTCCTGCTGGAAGGGCGTGGTGGTCAGGCTCTCATTGCGGTCGAAGAGCTCATTGCCGATGGAGCCGCCGGCGGGCAGCCCTTCCCGCGCCAAGGCGAGGCGCAGGCGCGGCACATCCTGCGCTGGCACCAGCACCTGCGTGCCGCCGGCAGCGAGGCGATAGGGCACACGCTGGCGTTCGAGGGCGGCGACCACGGCCCCCGCATCGCGCGTTTCAAGATCGCCATAGAGCAGGCCCATGGGTGGCGTGCCCGCCCGCAGGACCAGGAAGCCGATCAGCCCCAGGACCCCGATGCCGATTCCGGCCAGCGCCAGCAGCTGCACCCGGCCCAGCCCCCGCAGCTGGCCGATCAGATTTTGCATGGCACCATTCCGCACAGCGCCTTGCGACCCAACATCCTGCCTCTCCCGGAGGCGCGTCCTGCGCCCTGGGCAGAAAATGCCGCATGCCGCGTTGCGAAAGACTTAACGCCGCACCCGGATTACGGCGCGGCCAATCCGCGCAGCCTGTCGAAGTTCACCGAGAGCGCGCCGAGGCTCAGGCGCACCTCGCCTTCGCGCCGGTCCACCGCGGTGGCGCGGGCCAGCACGCCGGCCTGCAGCGGCGCCGTGGTGCCATCACCGCGGATGCCGGTGATGGTGAAGCGATAGGCGCCATCGGCCAGCTGCGCGCCCCCCGCGTCCTTCCCGTCCCAGCTCCAATTCGTCGTCGCACTGCCGAGCGCCACCTCGGCGCGGCGCAGCAGGCGGCCGCTGGCATCCTGCACGCTGATCTCGGCCCGCCGCGCCTCGCCCGCCGCCGGCAGGCGCAGCTGCGCCTGGCTGCCTTGCAGCGCGAGCTGGTCGCTCTCCACCTCCACCACGCGGCCCATCAGCGGCGCGGCGGAGACCAGCTGGTTGCCCTGCTCCACGCTCAGCAGCCGCTCGAGATTGGTGTTCACCTTGATCTGCTGCTCGACGGAGGCGAATTGCACCAGCTGCTCCGTCATCTGGTTGGCGTCCATCGCATTGGTCGGGTCCTGGTTCTGCAACTGCGTGGTCAGCAGCGTCAGGAAGGTGTTGAAATCGGCGCCGATGCCGGGGGTGCTGTTCGTGCGCGTGGTGGCGTTTGCCGCGCCCGCCGCTGTTGCGCTGATGCTGCCGCTCATGGGGTTCTCCGTTGCGTCAGATGTTGAGGTCGAGCAGCCCGCGTTGTGCGCGGGCGGGTGGGGGTGTTTCGGTCTCGGCCTGGGCGCCGGGGCGGTTCCGCCCGCCACGGGTTGCGCCGGCCCGCGCCTCACTTTGGGAGCGCTGGTCGCTGCCGCCGGATTGCGGGCTCAGCGTGAATTCGATGCCCTTCGCTTCCACCCGCAAGCCGGCATCGCTGAGGCTGCGGTCCAGCTCCTGCCGGTCCCGCAGCAGAAGGGCCAGGGTTTCCGGGCGCTCGGCCGTCACGCGCACGCTGTGGCCATCGCCCTCGCGCTGCACGCGGATCTCCACGCGGCCGAGCTCCACCGGGTCGAGCGAGAGCTTGAAGCCATTGGCGGCACCCGGGCTGAAGGCCAGGGCGATGGCGATGGGGGCCACCTGGCGCATCGGCGTGGAGGGTGCGGGTGGAGCCGGGGCGGGGGCTTCGGCGGGGCGCGGTGTGGCGGCGGCAGGCTCCAGCCCCCAGCCGGGGATGGGCGAGGGGGGCGGGCCGGCCGGCGGCGAGGGGGCGGCGGGGGGCGCCACGGCGTGGCGCGGCTCGGGCGGGGCCGCCGGGAAGGCGGTGCTTTCGAGCGGGGCCTCCGGCACCGGGGCCGCCTCGGGCGGCGCCTCCGCAACCAGTTGCGTGGGCTCCGGCGTGGCCGATTGCCCGCCGCGGATGGGGGGGGCAGCGGCTTCGGCGGGGCTGCTGGGCCGCGCATGGGGTGACGCGCCAAGTTGCGCGCTGATCGCTGCGCTGGTCGCCACACTGGTCGGTGTGGCGGCTGGCGCCGCGGCGCTGTCCGGGGCTGGGGCGGAGGCTTCCTGCGGCTCTGCCCTGACCATTTCTGGCGCCGGGATCGCGCGGGTTGGCGTGGCGGCGCGCGGCGGCGGGCTGGCGGCGGCCAGGCTCGGTGGCGGAGCCTGGGGCGGGCTGGGCGGCGGCGGCAGGAGTGCGGCGAGAAGCGCCTCGGGCAGTGATTCGGGCTCGGTCGGTTCGGGGGCGGTCTGGTTAGCTTCAGTCGGCGGCGGCGCCTCGGCCGGAGGTGGCTCCGTGCTCGCGATGGTCTCCGGCGGAAGGGCCGCTTCTTCCAGGTGGTCGGCAGCGGCTTCGGCCTCGACCGCGGTGACCGGCGGGGTGGCGATGGGGGCCGCCTGGGCCAGGATTGGGTTCGGGCCTGGCAAAGGCGAGGGCGGCGCCGGAACCGGGCTGTTCGCCACGGCCGGAAACTCCAGCACGGGCTCGGCCGGGGTGGCATCCGGCGCTTCAACCAGGACGGGCGGCTCGGGGAGGGGCGCCAGAGCCACGGGGCTCGACCTTGGCAGAGGCGGTACCTCCGACGGAAGCGCGACGGGGGCGTCCGGCGGGGCGGCCAGCGGTGGCGTCGGCGTGGCGGCCGCAATGGGCTGCACCGGGGGCGTTGCCGGCAGGGTGGCCTGAGGCGCTGGCGCGGGGATGACGGGCAGGGGCATCGCCAGGTTGGCAGGCGTCGGGCCGGGTGGGGTTGCCGGCGCGGGAGACGGCATGTTGGCCGGGCTTGGCAGCAGGGCGATGGCCTCGGTCGGCCCTACCACGGGCGGGCCGTGCTGTGGCGCGGGGGGCGCGCCAACGCCCAACACCGGCGCGCCCAACACTGGCCCGCCCAACACTG
>NZ_JAIEQY010000054.1 GCF_019747315.1 Roseococcus sp.
GTGCGTGGCGCAGGCGGCACGGGCAATGCGGGGAGCCTGAACCTCTCTGGCACGCAGGCGGTGGCGACGCTGGATGCACGCACCACGGGGGACCTGACGTTCCGCAGCGATGCCGCCGGCTTTGCCGTGGCCGGCGCAGCGGCGAGCGGAGCCGCCTCGATGGTGACCCTGACCGGCAATGCCCAGATCGCGCTGATCGGCGCTGTCAGTGGCGCATCGGTCAACCTGAACTCCAATGGAGCCATCACCGGAACGGGCGGGGTCACGACGGCGGGCACGCTGACCGTGCGCGGCACGGCCGGGGGGACATCGCGCGCCGGCAGCCTGAACCTCGCTGTTGGCAACGCCATTGCCATGCTGGATGCGCGGACCAGCAACAATGGGCTGACCTTCGCGCAGAACAATGCGCTGACCGTCACCCAGGCCGATGCCGGTCTCGGAGCCGTCACGCTCGGCTCCAGCGGTGCGATCACCGGTGGCCAGGTCGTGGCTTCCACCCTCACCGTGCGTGGCGCCGGCCTGGGCGCGACCCGCGCGGGCAGCCTGAACCTCAACACCGGCAACGCCGTCAGCAGCCTCGACGCGATGGTGAACAACGCGGCGCTGAGCTTCGGCCAGGTCGCCGGGCTCTCGGTGATCCAGGCGAATGCCGGGACGGGCAATGTCTCGCTGTTTTCGGATGGCGCCATCACCGGCACGGGCGGCGTCACCGCGACGACCCTGACGCTGCGCGGCGCGGCGGGGGGAACGAGCGGCGCCGGCAGCCTGGACCTCACCACCGGCAATGCCATCACCAACCTGGATGCCCGCACCAGCGGCGCGCTCACCTTCGGCCAGGCCGGCGCCATCATCGTGACCCAGCTGGACACCGGCACCGGCAACGCGACCCTGCGTTCCGACGGCGCGATCTCCAACACCGGCCCGGTCAATACCGCGCTGCTCACGGTGCGCGGCGCCGGCGGCGGTTCCACCGCGGCCGAGAGCCTGTCGCTGGCCGGCGCCAACGCGATCGGCGCGCTGGATGTGCTGGTGCGCGGCGCGCTGGGCCTCAGCCTGGCCCGCGCCACCTCCATCCAGCAGCTGGGCAGTTCGGCCGGGTCGGTGGAGGTCACGGCCGATGGCGCGCTCTCCGTCACCGGCCCGGTCAGCGCGGCGCAGGACATGACGCTGCGCACGACCAGCGGCGATATCAGCATCGTCCCGGGCGGCACGCTGAGTGGTGGCCGCACGACAACGCTGAGCGCCGCCGGCGATATCCTGCAATCCGGCGGCAGCCTGAGCGCCGGCGCCGCTCTCCTCCTTTTCGCTGGCCAGGATGCGATCCAGACCGGCGGCACCACCAGCGCGGCCTCGCTCGGCACCAGCACGCAGGGCGTCTCGGCCGGGCGGGACTTCCGGTGGAATGGCGGCAACGTGACCTTGCCGACCATCTACGCCGTCACCGCCGGGCGCGATCTCGGCCTGCGCACCACCGGCGGCGCGACGACGGTGCTGGGCAACCTCACCGCCGGGCAGAACCTGGCGGTCGAAACCACGGCCGGCGCGCTCACCCTGCAAGGCAATACGGTGCGGGCCAGCGGCGGCACGCTGGACCTGCGGGCGGCCGGCAATCTCGGCGTCTTCGGCGCCACCCTCTCGGCCGGCGGGGTGATGGCGCTGCGCGCCACCGGCAGCCTGACCAGCAACCCCAGCGGCTTCACCGCGGACACTATCAGCCTCGTCTCCGGCGCGGGGCTCAGCTTCACCCAGGGCACGCTCACCGCCGCGCAGAACCTGACGGTGGAGGTGACGGGCGACATCACCTTCCAGAACTCGACCCTCCGGACCAGCACCACCCCGGCCGACAATGCCGCCGCCTTCCGTGTGCTCAGGCTCTCGGCCACCGGCAATCTCTCGCTCCGCAACAGCAGCGTGACGGCCGACCGCGTGGAATTCGTGGCCGGCGGCGCGATGACCACCGTGGGCTCCGGCTTCAACCTCGGCACCGGGTTGCTGCTCTCGGCCCGGGGCGGCGTCGGCCAGGCGAATGAGGCGCTGACCACGGTGGCGGCGCTCAACACCAGCCGCCTGCCGCTGGTGATCTACGACACGCGCGCCGGCATCTTCCTCACCAGGCTGCCTGACCTGCTGACCAGCGCCACGACCGACCAGCCCAGCCGCAGCTTCAACACGCAGAGCTGGCAGGTGCCACAGGTGAGCGCGACGGGTGGCCAGCTCTTCTTCGGCGTGAATGACGGGGCCCCGGCTGCGCCGACCAATGCGGCGGCGGGCGCGGTGCAGATCAACATCAATGCCGGCAGCTCGCCCGTCTTCATGCTGCTCAATGGCGGCACGGCCGCCGGCTTCATCACCGCGGCCCGGCTCGGCGTCTATGGCCTGCCGGGCAGCACGCCGCTGCCCGATGGGCGCACGCTGAACCTGACCGGCACGCTGAGCGGGATCGGTGGCGAGGGGGCCGCGCGCTTCGGCATCCTCGGCAGCGCCACCGGCAGCCAGCCCTCGCCGCTGGCGCTCGATCTCTACCGCTTCAACAATTGCGTGATCTCCAGCGTGAACTGCGTGGTGCCGACCTTCCTGCAGATCCCCACCATCCCGCTGGTCAATTCGGTCATCCTGGGCCTCCAGCAGCCCGGCTTCGATGACCGGGACGTGCTGCTCCCCAACGTCGCCGAGAAGGATTTCTGAGCCATGAACTCGCTTCCGAAGCTCGGCGCCGCCCTCCTCGCAGCTGGCCTGCTCGCCGCCTGCCAGAGCCCCCCGCCCGAGGCCTATGTCAGCGGCGGCTCGGGCCGCACCGCGACGGAAACGCGCGCCGTGGGCAACAACACCCGCGGCGAGGCCTGCCTCGCGCAGAACGGCACGGCGCCCGCCCTGGAACTCCCCGTGGCTCGCGCCGAGGAGGCCTTCTGCGGCGGCTGGACCCAGCCTTCCGCCCGCGTCTTCCAGCTCTCGGGCCAGGCGGATCTGGACCAGGTGACGGCCGCCGGCGCCTGGCGCAGCTGGATCGACCAGCGCTACCAATGCGACGCGCCGCAGCGCACCACCGTGGCGGGCGGTGCCCAGGCCCGGCTGCTCGGCTGCACGCGCCGCTCGAATGGTGCCGCGCATCTGGCGCTCGCCATCGCCGGGCCCAATGGCACGGTGCTCGCCGATGGCCTGCCGGCCAGCCTGCCGGTGATCGAGGCCCTGGCCACCGGCAATGTCTCGGCCGGCGGCCCGGTCGCGCGCTCGCAGGCGGTGCAGCTCGCCGTTTCCCGCTACGCGGCGGACCGCGTGGGCGCGGCGGATGAGGCGCGGTTCGAGCACCTGATGCTGCTGGGCCGTGAGCTGAACCAGACCGAGAATTTCGCCGGCGCCGAGGATGTCTATCGCCAGGCGCTGGCCATCCGCGTCGCGGCGCTGCGGTCGGAGACCGATCCGAACCTGGCCAACCCGCTCATGCATATCGCCCTGAACCTTTCGAACCAGGGCCGCTTCGTGGAGGCCAACCGGATCTTCGCGCGGGCCGAATCCCTGGTCACCGGCTCAGCGGACCGCAATGCGCCGGCGCGTCTGCAGCAATACCGGGGCATGCATGCGCTGAACCAGAATGACCTGCCCGAGGCGGCCCGGCGCATGGCCGCCGCCGAGGCGGGCTTCCGCGCCCTGGTGCCGCCGGCCGTGCTGAGCGGCCAGCGGTCCCGGCCGTCCGGCGCAAGCCTCATGGCCGGCGGCGCCGATGACGCCCTGGCCCAGGCGGGCGGCGGTGGCATGAGCGGCCCCACCGGCGCGATCATCGGGCTGGCGGTCACGCTCGACCCGCAGACCCATTCCGCCGTGCTGGGCCTCTCCGAGACCATTCGCTATCGCGGCGTCATCGCCTCGCGGGAGGGGCGGGCGGCCGATGGCTCCAGCGCCATGGCGGAAAGCCGCACGGTCCTGCGCCAGGCGGGCCTTGCCCCCGGCGCGCTCGAGGGCCGCACGCTGCGGGCCGAGGGCATGGTGCTGACCCGCCAGGACCGCAGCCGCGCCGCGGCCGAGCGGCTGAGCGATGCCGGCGTGCGCCTGGCCATCAGCCTGCCGGGTGAGCGCCCGGTGGCGCAGACCCAGTTCCTGGCCGGCCGTGAATGGCTGGCTGCCGGCCGCGCCGATGAGGCGGTCACCGCCTTCCGCACCGGCGCCCAGGTGCTGCGGGAGCGGCGCATCGGCCTGAACGTGGCCGAGGTGATCCCCTATCTCGACGCGCTGGAGGCCTCGGCCGCTGCCAATCCCGCCGCCCGCCCCGCATTGCGGGCGGAGGCCTTCGCCGCCGCGCAGCTCGCGCAGCGCAGTGAGACGGCGCGCTTCCTGGCGCAGTCCAGCGCGCGGCTGGCTGCCGCCGGCGGCAATGAGCGCGTGGCGAATTCGCTGCGCCGGCGCGAGGATCTGGACCTGGAAATCCGCGGCCTGCTGAATGAACGAGACATCGCCCTTTCCGTGGGCCGCGGCACCGCGGATCTCGACCGCCGCATCACCGAGCGCCGCGCCGCGCGTGAGGAAGCGGAGGCCGATGTGCTGGCCGCCGCCCCCGAATACCGCGCCCTCAGGGACGAGGCGATTTCCGCCCAGGACGCGTCCAACCGCCTCGGCCCGCGCGAGGTGCTGGTGCAGATCGTGCTCGGGCCGCAGCACAGCTATGCCCTGGCCCTGCGCCGCGGCCAGCCCGTGCAGGTGGCCCGCCTGGCGCTGGGCGAGGTGGAGGCCGGCCGCATGGTGCGCGCCGTGCGCCGCGCCATGGACAGCGAGCTGCGGCCCGATGGCACCCCCGCCCCTTTCGACACCGCCGCGGCGGCCGAGCTCTACAACCGCCTGCTCCGCCCGGTCGAAGCCAGCTTCGAGGGCACGGACAGCCTGGTGGTCGTGCCTGATGGCGCGCTGCTCTCCCTTCCTTTCGGCCTGCTGCTGACCGGCGCGGTGGAGGGCGGCAACCTCGCCACCGCGCCCTGGCTGATCCGCCGCCAGGCCATCGTGCATGCGCCCTCGGTCCAGGCGTTGGTCACGCAGCGGGCGCGGGCACCGGCCAGCCCGGCCAGCCAGCCCTATATCGGCTTCGGCGACTTCATCCCGGCGACGCAGGCCCAGCTGAACCGCAGCTTTCCGCGCGACCGCTGCGCCAATGACGCGGCCCAGGCCGCGCTGCTGGGACGGCTGCCCGGCTTCGCGCGCGAAATCCAGCTCGCCGCCAGCATCATGGGCCCGGGCTCGCAACGGCGCCTGGGCCGCGAATTTACCGCCGAGGCGGTGCAGCAAAGCCAGCTGGACCAGTTCCGGATCGTGCATTTCGCGACGCATGGCCTGCTGCCCAACGACCTCTCCTGCCTGACCGAGCCCAGCATCATGGTCTCGAACCCGGCCAACCTGCCGGATGCCGGGCGGGCCTTCCTCACCTCCAGCGCCATCCTGCGGCTGCGCATGGATGCGGACCTCGTCATCCTCTCGGCCTGCAACACGGCAGGGCCCGAGACGGCCGGCGGCTCCGAGCAATCGGCCGAGGCGCTGTCCGGCTTGGCGCGCGCCTTCCTGGTGGCGGGCGCGCGTGGGCTGCTGGCCACGCATTGGCTCGCCAATGACGTGGCGGCGACGGTGCTCATGGCGCGCATGCTCGCCATCCAGAACGGGACGGAGCCGGGCACGGCGGGGATTTCCAGCGCGCAGGCGCTGCAGCGGGCGCAGATGGGCCTGATCGAGGCCTCGGCCGGCGGCTTCAGCCTCGCGCATCCCTATTACTGGGCGGCCTTCGCCCTGATCGGCGATGGAAAGCGGCCAGCGCCGGAGCGCATGGCCGAGGCGGGCGGCGCGGCGCGGGGGGGCTGAGGGAGAGGCTTGCGCCTCCGGCCCGGAGGGGCCAATTCTCCGGTATGACGCCACAGGATCAGCTCGCCCGGAAGAATCGCCGCCTTGGCATCGCCGCCTTCGGCTTTGTCGGCTTCATGGTGGGCGTCAGCTTCGCCGCGGTGCCGCTGTATGACCTGTTCTGCCGCGTCACCGGCTTCGGCGGCACGCCGATGATCGGCCAGGCGGCCCCCGCCACGCCGGGGACGGCGATGGTCACGGTGCGGTTCAACGCCCAGACCCAGCCGAACCTGCCCTGGCGCTTCGAGGCGCAGCAGCCCTCCATGCAGATGCGCGTGGGCGAGGAGGCGCTGGCCTTCTACGTCGCGCGCAATACGAGCACGGCGCCCGTGACCGGCATCTCCACCTACAACGTCACGCCCGACATCGTGGCCAAGTATTTCCACAAGACCGCCTGCTTCTGCTTCGAGGAGCAGACGCTTGAGCCCGGCCAGTCGGTGGACATGCCGCTGGCCTTCTGGGTGGACCCCCGCATCGCCGAGGACCCGGCCACGCGCGGCATCCGCACCATCAGCATCAACTACACCTTCTTCCGCAGCCTGAACGATGCGGAGCGCGCGGGCGCCCTGGCCAATGCCGGCCCGCATGTGGGGGCGCGCCGCTGAGGGCGGGCCGGCGCGCTTTCCTGGCGCGCCACCCTTGATCCGCCCCGCGTTTTCCGGGATTGTGCGCCGCAACGCCCGGGCGAATTTTCGCGCCGCGGGGAAAAGACGCAGGACGAGCGATGGCCAGCAATGCCGCGGGCGCAAGCCCCTACAAGCACCCCTATCATCTGGTGGAGCCCTCTGCCTGGCCCATCCTGTCCGCCTTCGCGGCCGGTTTCATGCTGTTCGGCATCATCGTGCTGGCGCATGGCGGCAGCAAATGGATCCTGGTGGGCGGCACGCTTGGCGTGCTGGCCTGCATGTTCGGCTGGTGGCGCGATGTGCTGAAGGAAAGCCGCACGGCCGGCCTGCACACCCCGGTGGTGCGCCTGGGCCTGCGCTACGGCATGATCCTGTTCATCGCCTCCGAGGTGATGTTCTTCGTGGCCTTCTTCTGGGCCTATTTTCACTTCGCCCTCTATCCGGACCATGTCTCGGGCGCCGCTACCGCCATCTGGCCGCCGGCCGGGGTCAAGACCTTCGATCCCTGGGGCCTGCCCTTCCTGAATACCATGATCCTGCTGCTTTCGGGCTGTACGGTGACCTGGGCGCACCACGCGCTGCTGATCAATGACCGCAAGGGGCTGATCGCGGGCCTCGCGCTCACCGTTCTCCTGGGCATGGCCTTCACCGCCCTTCAGGTCTGGGAATACACCCTCGCGCCCTTCGCCTTCACCGGCGGGATCTATCCCTCGGTTTTCTTCCTGGCGACGGGCTTCCACGGCTTCCATGTGGTGGTCGGCACCATCTTCCTGGCGGTCTGCCTGTTCCGCGCCATTGCCGGGCATTTCACGCCCGAGAAGCATTTCGGCTTCGAGGCCGCCGCCTGGTATTGGCATTTCGTGGACGTGGTGTGGCTCTTCCTCTTCGTGTCCATCTACATCTTCGGCGCGGGCGAGATCGCGCACCACTGAGCGGCGCGGCGGGGGTCATCCCCTCCGCCGGATCGACCAGGCTTGCCCGATGAGGCCCGCGCCATGGCGCGGGCCTTTGCGTTTCAGCGCCCCCGCAGGATGGCGTGCCCTGCGCTGGCGCAGCGACGCATCCTCCGTTATCCCTGCCTGTGACGCCTGCGAGAGGAGACGGGATGGCCCTGCGCGGCCGCATGGACGGTGTGCTCGACGGCATGTTGCGCGGCTGGCTCTGGGATCCGGACCGGCCGACCGAGGCGCTGCTCGGCGAGGTGCATCTGGATGGCCAGCCCGTCGGCCAGGTCCGCGCCGATCTGCCGCGGGCCGATCTGGAGGCGGTCGGCTTTGGCGCCGGTGGCGCCGGCTTCGCATTCCCCCTGCCCGCCGCGGCCCAGGATGGCCAGGCGCATGAGATCACCCTGATCGCCGAGGAACGCTGGCTGCCCATCACGGTGGACCGGCTCTCCCTCGTCATCCCGCCCCGGCTGCACATGCTGCGCGGGCGGATCGAGGCGGTGGCGGCCGGCCAGTGCCAGGGCTGGGTCTGGGATCCGATGCGGCCCGGCCAGCCGATCTGGCTGGATATCCTGGAGGAAGGCCGCCTGCTGGGCCGCCAGCTGGCCGATCAGCCGCGCCCCGGCCTGCGCGCCGCCGGCATGGGTGAGGGCCGCCACGGCTTCACCATCAACCTGGCCGCGCTCAAGCCCCGCCCCGCACCCGGCAGCCGCCTCGAACTGCGCTGCCTGGGCGCCGATGGCGAATGGAGCTGGACCCTGGGTGAGGTGGTGATGCCCGCCCTCGCCGCGCCGCGCCGCCCGGCTGCGCGCCTCTCCCGCCGTGACATCCTGGCCGCCGCCCGCAAGGCTGAGGGCGAGCGCGACCACGCCCAGGCGGCGCGGCTGCTGGAGGCGGGGCTGCTGGATGACCCCGAGGATTTCGACCTTCTTTCCATTCGCGCCCGCATCCACCTGGCACAGCAGGAATTCGAGCCGGCGGAGCGGCTGGCCCGTGCGGCGCTGCGCAGCAGCCCCGGCCATCCCCGCGCCCTGCTCACTCTCGCGCGCGTCACCACGGCGCTTGGCCGGCATGAGGAGGCGGCGGGGTTCTGGGCCGGCATCGGACCGGAAGACAGCGCCTTCCGCGAGCGCCTGACCCGCCGGCCGCGCAACCTGCTGGCGCTCGGCCGCCCGGGGGAGGCGCTGAACGAGCTCGCCCTGGCCCAGCTCAGCCGGCCGGAGGATGCGGAGCTTCCCCGCCGCATGGCCGAAATGGCCGAGGCCGCCGGCGCCCCCCGCGCCGCCCTGGCGCATTGGCGCCGCGTGCTCCGCCTTGCCCCCGAGGATCGCGCGGCGGAGGAGCGCGTGGCGGCGCTGCTGGCGCAGCTGGCCCCGCCCCCGCCCGATGCCCTGCCCTCGCCCCTGGCCGACCCGCATTTGCGCGACTGGCGCGGCCCGCTCCTGGGTCTCGCCCAGGCCGAGCCGGTCTGGCCCAGCCCGGGGGTGACGCTGCGGGCGCTGGGGGGGCGGCTGCATCATTCCCCCATCGCGCCGCAGCAGCGCCGCCCGGGGGAATTGCCGAGCTACGGCCTGCAACTCCGCGCCGAGGGCGGCGGCGGCGAGATCGGTTTCGCGCTCTCCGCCGAGGCGGCGCGCCAAGCGCTCCGCATGGGGCTGGAAATCACGCCGGAGACGGCCGGGCTCCGCCTGGTCCTCGCGCTGCGGCGCTTTGGCCCGGATGGCAACCCGGCGGGTGAGCGCGTGCTGCGGCAAACCCGGCTCGCGCCCCGCCCCCGGCTGTTGCGCTTCGACCTGGCCCTGGACGAGGGCGAGGCCAGCGCGCTGCGCTCGGCCGGAATGGAGCTGGTGGTGCGCCTGCCCGACCCCGGCGCCTGCCTGTTGCATCCGCCGCGCCCTTTGGCGCGGCTGCCGGGACCGATGCAGGCCCAGGGCGGCTTCGAGAGCGAGGGGCTGCCCTTCGCCCTGCCGAGGCGCGACGCCCGCGAGGACGCGCTGTCCGAGCTCGCCTGCCCCTTCACCTCCATCGCCATTGCCGCCCCGCCGGAGGCGCTGACGGCCACCATCACCAGCGTGCTGCGCGGCACGGCCGCCCCCTTCGAATGCGTGCTGGCCGAGGAAGCCGATTGGCCGGCCGAGCTGGCGGAGCGCCTGCGCGGCCTGGCCGCGCGTGACCCGCGCTTCCGCCTGGTCCCCGCCGCCGCGCCGCCGGCCACGGGCTGGGTCGCGCTGATCGAGGCGCCGCCCGCGGGTGGCGCCGATTGGCTCGCCAGCCTGCATGAGGCGGCGATGGCCGGGGGCCGCGCGGAGGCGCCGGGCGTGCTGCTCGAATGGTGCGCGCCCACCGCTTGATGGGGCCGATTGACGGAGCGCCGCCGCGGGCGGAAAAGCGCCCGGCATCCAAGGAGAATGAGCATGGCGCTTTCCGCCGCCACCAAGGCCAAGCTTGAGAAGATCACCACCGCGACGCTGACCACCGTGCTGCTCAAGAAGGGCCTGCGCAATGTGTGGATGCGCAAGGCCGCGCCCTTCACCCCTGCCGCGCAGAATGTGCGCCTGGTGGGCGAAGCCTTCACGCTGCGCTTCGTCCCCGCGCGTGAGGACCTGGCCACCCCCGCCTCCTGGTCCAGCCCGATCAGCACCCGCGCCGCCATCGAGGCGATGCCCGAGGGCGCGATCGCGGTGGCCGACGCCATGGGCGTGGCCGATGCCGGCATCTTCGGTGACATTCTCTGCGCCCGCCTGGCCAAGCGCGGCGTGACGGCGCTGGTGACGGATGGCGCGGTGCGCGATGTGGCGGGCGTGAACGGCACGGGCCTGCCGGTCTGGTGCGCCGGCGGCGCGGCCCCGCCCTCCGTCGCCGGCCTCACCTTCGTCTCCTGGCAGGAGCCGATCGGCTGTGGCGGCGTGGCGGTTTTCCCCGGCGATGTCGTGGTTTGCGATGCCGATGGCTGCGTGCTGATCCCCCAGGCCATGGTGGACGCCGTGACCGAGGAAAGCGTGGAGCAGGAGCGGCTGGAAGGCTGGATCATGACGCAGGTGGAGGCGGGCATGGCCCTGCCCGGCCTCTACCCCGCCAATGCCGAGAACAAGGCGCGCTACGAGGCGGACAAGGCTGCCGGGCGCGCATGAGATACCGTCACCTCCAGCAAGTGTTTTCTTCACGCCGCGCAGGGGCGCGCGGTTGCGCTATTTGGGGGC
>NZ_JAIEQY010000150.1 GCF_019747315.1 Roseococcus sp.
CGCTGGCCGCCGCGGGTGGCGGCGGCGGCGGCGGGGCGGCGACCGCGGCGGGCTGGCCGCCGAAGCGAAGCAGCGCAGCCCGCAGCGGATCGGCGCCGGGGTTATGGGCCGCCATGCTCTGGACGATGTCGCTCGCCGTCACTTCGCGTCCGTAATAGGCGGCGTTCCAATCCGGCATGGGGTTCAGCACCGAGCCCTCCAGCGCCAGCCCGGCAAACAACCCGCGCGAGCGCGAGAAGGAGAGGATGTCGGCGCCCAGTGCCGTGGTGGTGGCACCCTCCACCGAGCCGCCGAGATGCGCGATGGCGAGGGAGGCATCGGCGCCGAACTTGAACTGGCGGTCGATCACGGCGGTCAGCGCGCGGTCATTCATCAGCAGCAGCAGCGTCTGGCTGTCCTGGATGCCCGCCTGGAAGCCCAGGCTGCCCGAGCCCACCGCGTAGAAGGCCGGCGAGGACCAGGAGCCCGCGGCATCCCGCCCCACCAGCACGCAATTCCCGCCGGACCCGCCGGCGAAGAAGGCGGCACGGAAGCTCTGCGGGCAGATCACCGCACCACGCGCGCGCCGCAGCACGCTGGCGGCATCCAGCCGGTCATTCTCGGTGGAGAGGATGTCCTGCACGGTGAGGGCGGAGCGGTCCACCAGGGATTGCGGCGCATTGCCCGCCGGTGAGCCGGCACAGGCCGCAAGCAGCACCGCCGTGGCGGCCAATATGACAAGGCGCATGAGCTTCCCCCGATAACCCTTCGCAACTCTTTGGTTCTATCAGGCGTTGCATCGCGTCGGAAGCGCAAAGCGGAAAAGCGCCACGCCGCCCGGGTCCTGGGCCAAGGCGGAACATCGGCGGGGGAATCGTCCAGGACACGGAGTGCAAGAATGGCTGATCTCGCTGTGATCTCCTCCCTGGAAACGCGGATGCCGGCGGTCCCGAGCCTGCCGCATATGGAGGCCGAGGGCCTGGATTTTTTCGAGGATCGGCTGCGACGCACGCAATGCCTGCTGGAATACGGGGCTGGCGGCAGCACCCGCCTCGCCGCCCGGCTTGGGGTGCCGCGCATCCTCTCGGTGGAATCAGACCTTGCCTTCGGCCAGGCGGTGGCGACCGCGCTGCGGCAGGAAGAGCCCGGATGCGATTTCGAACTCTGCGCCCCCGATCTCGGCCCGACCGGCGCCTGGGGCTACCCGACCGACCCCACGACCGCGACACGATGGCCGCTCTATGCCACGCGCCCCTGGGAGCGCCTGGCGCGCCGGCAATGGGTGCCGGACCTGATCCTGGTGGATGGGCGCTTCCGCGTGGCTTGCTTCCTGGCCTCGCTGCTTCAGGCGCGCCCCGGGGTGGTGATCCTGTTCGATGATTACGCGGGCCGGCGCAAGCAATATGGGGTGGTCGAACGGCATCTTCCCATCACCCGCATGGCCGGGCGGGCGGCGGTGTTCGAGGTTCCGCAGGTGCTGGATCCGCGGCGCGTGGCGATGGACCTGGCGAAATACGCCGTGAACCCGGTGTGATGAAGGAGACAGCCTCCGGCGGCTCGGCCGGGCCCCAGGCGACGTTCCCTGGGCATCACATCAGGGGCGGGGGTCTTCGTTGACGGAGGCAACGCGCCAGTCCGGCCCGTGCTTTTCCAGCCGGGTCAGCGAGAGGTTCTGCACGGAAAAGCTCAGCGCCTGGTGCGCATCCAGGCCCAGCGCGTGGGAGATTGCGGCGCGGATGGTGCCGCCATGCGCGATCATCACGATATCCTGGCCGGGCAGGCTCTCGGCCAGGCCCTCCAGCACCGGCGCCACGCGCTCGCGCACATCATCCACGCTCTCGCCGCCGGGCGGGCGCTCGGCCGCGGCATGCGGCCAGAAGGGGTGGGGCGGGTTGCGCAGCAGCTCGGTCAGCGTCTCATGCGTGACGCCCTGCCATTCGCCGAGCGATTGCTCGGCCATGTCGGGCTCCACCACCAAGGGCTGCTCGGGGTAGCCGGCGGCGAAGATCGCGGCGGCGGTGGCGCGGGTGCGGCTGAGCGGCGTCACCACCCAGCGCGCTGGGCGCGGCAGCCGGGCGGCCAGCCAGCAATAGAGCGCCGCCTCCTCGCGCAGCGCCGCCTCGCACAGCGCCACATCCATGTTGCCATAGAGCATGGCCCGGGCCGAGGGCTCGACGAGGGCGTGGCGGATCAGGAAGAAGCGGGTGATGTGCATGGTCCCGGCCTTTAGCCCGGATGTCGCCCGCGCGGAAACCGGAACTGGCGGCGCGCGCGGCGGGTCATTAGCCTCGCCGCATGCTCGTCCTGCTCCGTGACCGCCGTTTCCTCATCATGCTGGCGCTGGGCTTCGCCGCCGGCGTGCCCCTGCCGCTGACCGGCTTCGTGCTGCGGCAGTGGTTTTCCGAATCCAGCATCTCGCTGGCCGCCATCGGCTTCACGGCGCTGATCGGCCTGGCCTATTCGCTGAAATTCCTGTGGTCGCCGCTCATGGACCATGCGGCGCCGCCTTTCCTGCGCGGCCTCGGGCGCCGGCGCGGCTGGCTCGCCAGCATCCAGCCGCCCTTGATGGTGGCGATCCTGGCGCTGGGCTTCACCGACCCTGCCAGTGCCGCCTGGCTGACGGCGGCCGTCGCCGTCGTGGTCGCCTTCCTCTCCGCCAGCCAGGACATCGTGATCGATGCCTATCGCATCGAGATCCTGGAGGAGCAGGACCAGGGCTATGGCTTCGCCTGCTATGTCTGGGGCTATCGCTTCGCCCTGCTGGCGGCCAATGCCGGGGCACTGGGGATGGTCGGGCTGGTGGGGTGGTCGGGCGCCTTCGCCTATTGCGCGGCGCTGGTGGCGATCGGGTTCATCGCGGTGCTGTTTGCGCCCGAACCGGCGGCGCCCCCGCGCGAAGTGATGTCCTGGCCGCGGCGCATGAAGCTCGCCGTGGTGGACCCCTTCGTGGACTTTACGCGGCGGCGCTACTGGCTCGCGATCCTGCTCTTCGTGGTGCTGTTCAAGCTGGGCGAGGCGCTGGCCGGCATCATGACGCCGCCCTTCTACCGCGCCATCGGCTTCACCCGCGGCGATGTGGCGCAGGTGGCGGTGGTCTTCGGCCTTGTCATGTCGCTGGCCGGCGTGCTGGCCGGCGGCTTCTTCGTGGCGCGGATCGGCGTGGGGCGGGCGCTGGTGATCACCGGCCTGCTGCAGATGCTCTCCAACCTCATGTATGTCGTGCTGTATTGGGCGGGGCGGGATATCGGCATGCTCTATGCCCAAGTGGGCGTCGAGAACTTCACCGATGGCCTGGCCGATGCGGCCTTCGTCGCCTACCTCACCGGCCTGACCAACCGCGCCTTCAGCGCCACGCAATATGCGCTGCTCTCCTCGCTCGCCGCCGTGCCGCTGCGCTTCCTGGGCGCCTGGAGCGGCCAATGGGCGGAGGCGCTGGGCTGGCAAAACTTCTTCCTGATGACGACGGCGGCGGCGCTGCCGGCCCTGTGCATCATGCTCTGGCTGCTGAAGCGGCTGCCGCCCGTGCCGCGCAACCCGCAACCGCTGGGGGTGTTGCCCGAACCATGAGCGCCCATTGGCTGACGCCGCTGCTGCTGATCGGCAGCAATATCCTGATGACCTTCGCCTGGTACGGCCATCTCAAGGCCCCTGCCTGGCCGCTTTATGTCGCGGTCCTGGTCTCCTGGGGCATTGCCTTCTTCGAGTATTGCCTGGCGGTGCCGGCCAACCGCATCGGCTATGCCTCGGGCGCCTTCACCGGCCAGCAATTGAAGGTGATGCAGGAGGTGATCACGCTCGGCGTCTTCGCCGTCTTCAGCGTGATGTTCCTGGGCGAGCAACTGCGCTGGACCTACTTCGCTGCCATGGGCTGCCTGGTCGCGGCGGTGGTGTTCATCTTCTTGCCGGTCGATTGAGGGGGTCCGGGGCCCCTGGCCCCGGCCGCCGGAGGCCTTTTTCTCTTCTTGCACGGTACTTGCATTGCGACGGCGTAACCCTGCCGAAGGATTCGCCCCCATGCCGACCCGCCGCGCCGCCCTCGCCCTCACCGCCGCCCCACTTTGGCCTGCGCGCGCGCAGGGCGCCTGGCCCACGGCGCGGCCGATCGAGGTGTTTGTCGGCTTTTCGGCCGGCGGCGGCGTGGACGTGATGGCGCGCGCGGTTGCCCCGTTTCTGACCAATCTTCTGCCCGGTGCGCGGTTTGTGATCGTGAATCGCCCCGGCGCCGGCGGACAGCTGGGGCATGAGGCCGCGGCCAATGCCGCCGCCGATGGCTACGCGCTGGGCGCCACCACCATGCCGGGCTTGGTCTCCCACCCGATCGAGCGCCCGGTGCGCTATCGGGTGGCGGATCTCACCTATCTCGCCAATGTGGTGGATGATCCCTGCGCGCTCTTCGTGCGGCCCGAGAGCCCCTATAGGAGCCTGGCCGACATCATCGCCGCCGGCCGCGCCCGCCCCGAGATCCTGACCTATGGCCTGACCGGCGTGGGCAGCGACGACCACCTGACCATGTTCCGCTTCGAGGCCGCGACGGGTGCGCGGCTGACCCATGTGCCCTTCCCTGGCATCGGCCAGATGCTGCCGCAGGTCTTCTCCGGCCAGGTGGACATCGCGGCCATGAATGTGAGCGAGGCGCTGCCCTTCGTGCGCGAGGGGCGGCTGCGTGGCCTGGGCCAGGCGTCGGCCACGCGCTGGCCCGGCCTGCCGGACCTGCCGACCTATCGCGAGCAGGGGGTGGATGTGCTGGGCAGCGCCAGCCGCGGCTTCGTCGGCCCCGCTGGCATGCCGGAGGAGGTGACGCAGCGCCTGATCGCCGCCTTCACCGCGATGCTGGCGGACCCGGGCTTCATCCGCGAGGCGGAGCGCCTGGCCATGCCGCTGCGCCCCGTGCTGGGCGCGGATTACCGGGCCATGGCGCTGGCGATGGAAGCGGAGTTGCGGGCGCTGTGGGAGGCGCGGCGCTGGACCCAGGGGTGAGGCCTCGGGGTTGATCGCGCGCGCGGATCGCCGCACAAGCGTGCTTCCCATGCGCCCGTAGCTCAACTGGTTAGAGCGGGCCGCTCATAACGGCTTGGTTGCGGGTTCAAGTCCTGCCGGGCGCAGGGGAAGGCCGCTCAGATCCGCAGCCGGTCCGGGATGGGCAGGCCCAGGCGGTCCGGCACCGGCCATTCCTCACGCACGGTGCGCAGCCTGGCGAAGCCGGCCGCCAGGTAGTTCGGCAGGGCGCGGGCGTGATCGGCAGTGCAGGTGTTCACGGTCACCGCCGCCGGGCTTTCCTGCCAGGCGGCCTCAATGGCGTGGAACAGGAAGGGCATGCCGATGCCCCGGCCCACCGCACGCGGATACAGGCCGAAATAGGCCAGGTTGATCACCGGCCAGCCGCGGCGATCCAGTTCGTAGAAGCCCAGCTCCCCCTCGGCATCGCGCAGCACATGGATGCTGATGGCACGGTCCGACAGAACCGCGTCCAGATCCCGGTCGCTCAGGGTGCGGCGCAGCCACCAGACATAATCCTGGCCGACCGTCGCATAGAGCTCACGATACAGGGCCACACCGCAACGCGGGAAGCATTGCTCGACGATCAGCCCATCGGGCAGCGGCGGGATGGAGCCGGCCGGGCGCCGGTCCATCCGCAGGAAGGTCACATCCACCGCGATCCGGGTGGTGGGTTCGACCAGCTTCATGAGGGCGGGCCTGATCATGTTTCCAGGAAGCTGCGCAGCTTGCGGGAGCGGGAGGGGTGCTTGAGCTTGCGCAGCGCCTTGGCCTCGATCTGGCGGATGCGCTCGCGCGTCACGTTGAACTGCTGGCCGACCTCTTCCAGCGTGTGGTCGGTGTTCATGCCGATGCCGAAGCGCATGCGCAGGACGCGCTCCTCGCGCGGGGTCAGGCTGCCCAGCACGCGCGTCGTCGCCTCACGCAGGTTGGACTGGATCGCGGCATCGAGCGGGATGATCGCGTTCTTGTCCTCGATGAAGTCGCCGAGGTGGCTGTCCTCCTCGTCGCCGATCGGCGTCTCAAGGCTGATCGGCTCCTTGGCGATCTTCAGCACCTTGCGGACCTTTTCCAAGGGCATGCCGAGCTTCTCGGCCAGCTCCTCGGGCTGCGGCTCGCGGCCGATCTCGTGCAGCATCTGGCGCGAGGTGCGGACCAGCTTGTTGATCGTCTCGATCATGTGGACCGGGATGCGGATGGTCCGCGCCTGGTCCGCGATGCTGCGCGTGATGGCCTGGCGGATCCACCAGGTGGCATAGGTCGAGAACTTGTAGCCACGGCGGTATTCGAACTTATCGACCGCCTTCATCAGGCCGATATTGCCCTCCTGGATCAGGTCCAGGAACTGGACGCCGCGGTTCGTGTATTTCTTGGCGATGGAGATCACGAGGCGCAGGTTCGCCTCGATCATCTCCTTCTTCGCCTGATTCATGTCGCGCTCGCCGGCGGAGACCGTCTTGTAGACGCGGCGAAACTCGGCGACGGGCAGGCCCGTGGCAGCGGCGATGGCGCCGATCTCGACGCGGACCTGCTCCAGGTCGTCGCGCGCCTTCAGCGCGAAGGCGGGCCAGGCCTTGCCCTTCAGCTTGGAAACGCGGTCCAGGAAGCCCGGGTCCAGCTCGGCGCCGACCCAGTGCTCCAGGAATTCCTCGCGGCGCACCTTCTGGGCCAAGGCGAGGCGCAGCACCTGGCCGTCCAGCGTGGTGAGCTTGCGGTTCAGCCCCTTGAGCTGCTCGACCAGTTCCTCGATGCGGTTGTTGTGGAGATGAACCTTCTCGACCAGGTGCACCAGCTCCTGGCGCATCTTCTCGTAGTTCTTCTCACCGCGGCCGACCAATTCCTCGCCGGAGGTATAGGCATCCATCCGCTTGGAGGAGAGCTTGTTCAGCTTGGTGAAGATGGTCTGGATCGCCTCGAAATTGGCGATCACATCGGGCTTCAGCTTCTCTTCCAGGGCCGAGAGGGAGAGGCCCATGCCCTCGCCCTCCTCGCCTTCCTCGAACTCCTCCGGCTCGGGCGGGGTGCCCTCGGGCGTGTCGGCGGCGTTGGTGGCCTCGAGGTCGATCACGTCGCGCAGCAGCATGCGCGGCGGCTCGGCCTTCAGCGCCTCGTACCAGGCGATGATGGCCTTGAAGGTCAGCGGGCTCTCGCAGAGGCCCGTGATCATCATGTCACGCCCGGCTTCGATGCGCTTGGCGATGGCGATTTCGCCCTCGCGGCTCAGCAGCTCGACGCTGCCCATCTCGCGCAGGTACATCCGGACGGGGTCGTCGGTGCGGCCGAGGTTCTCCTCGTCCACATTGCCGCCGGACTCCTCGTCTTCCTTTTCCTCGCCATCCTCGGATTTGGCGGGCTTGGCCTCGCCTTCCTCGGATTCCTCGGCCTCGACCACGTTGATGCCGGCTTCGGACAGAGAGGAGAGCGTGTCCTCGATGAATTCGGAGCTCACCTGCTCCTGCGGCATGGCGGCGTTGACCTCGTCATAGGTGACGTAGCCACGCTCCTTGCCGCGGGCGATGAGCTTCTTGACGGCGGCGGAGGTGATGTCGAGGACGACGCCATCCACCGCTTCATCGCGGGCTTCGGCCGTCTCGCCGCCATTCGCCGTCTTCGTCGCCATGCGCCACTCCATTCTCGTGCCGGGGGAAAAATGCCCCCCACCCCTAAGCGTCCTCGGTCTCTTCCGTCTCGCCGCGCCGCAGCGCGTCGAGCGCCTCGGTCAGGCGGATCAGCCGGGTTTGCGCGGCCGGGTCGTTGGTCGCCGCGAACGCCCTTTGAGCTGCCCGAGCATCCTCGGCCAGCTCTGCCTCACCCCGGAGGAAACCAAATATCTGCCAGAAAGCATCCAGCGCCTCCCCGGGTTGCGCCCCGGGGCGCGCCTCCATCGGCAAGCCCTGGTCGCGCAGCACCCATTGGCCGGCTGATGCAATCCCACATGCTGCGAGGTGGGCGATCAACTGGCCAGAGTCAAGGCGCGGGGCGGCCTCGATCCACGCCAAAAGCGCATCTCTCACCTGCCGGGCCGGCCCCTCGGGCAGGTCCAGCAGGGCGAGGGGCTCCTCCGCATCGCGCAGGATCTCCGGTTGATGGATACAGATCGCCAGGATGATGCGCGCCCGCTCGGCCTGGATCGCCTCGGGATCGGCCACGGGCCGAGGGTGGCGCGGGGCCGCGCGCTTGCCCGGCGCGCGGGAGAGGGCGAAGAAGCGGTTGAAGAAGGCGCTGCGAAATTCGCTGGCCAGCGCCTTGTCGGGGATGGTCTGGGCGATGCCGGCCAGGCGGTTGCGGAGGGCGGCGCGGGCTTCCGGCGCCTCGGGCAGCCTGGCCCCGACGATCAGCCCGAACACCGCCTCGGAGAGCGGTTGCGCCGCGTCCAGCAGCGCCTGGAAGCCCCGCGCCCCCTTCTGGCGGATCAGCGTGTCGGGGTCCTCGCCGGCCGGCAGGGTGACGAAGCGCAGTGAGCGGTCGGGCGCCAGGAGCGGCATCGCGACCTCGGCCGCGCGGGCGGCGGCGCGCTGGCCGGCGGCGTCGCCATCCAGGCAGAGCACCGGCTCGGGGCTGACCTGCCAGAGGGCCTGGAACTGCTCCTCGGTCAGCGCCGTGCCGAGGGGGGCGACGGCGCCGGTGAAGCCCGCCTGGTGCAGGGCGATCACGTCCATGTAGCCCTCCGCCACCAGGAGGCTGGCGCCGCGGAACACGCCCTCCCGCGCGAGATCCAGCCCGTAGAGGTTGCGGCGCTTGGAAAACAGCACCGTCTCCGGCCCGTTCACGTATTTCGGCTGGCCATCGCCCAGGATGCGGCCGCCGAAGCTGATGGTGCGGCCGCGCCGGTCGCGGATCGGGAACATGACGCGGTTGAAGAAGAGGTCCGCCACCCTTCCCTCATCGCGCTCCTGCATCAGGCCGGCCTCGATGAGCTGGCGCTGGTCGATCCCTTCCTCGCGCAGCTCGGCCAGCAGGGCGCCGCGCCCAGCGCCGGACCAGCCCAGGCCAAATTGCGCGATCGTCGCCTCGGTCAGGCCGCGGCGCTTGAGGTAGGCGAGGCCCTCGGCGCCTTCGGGGCTGCGCAGGCGCCTGGCATAGGCGGCCTCGGCGGCCTGGAGCACGCCGTGCAGGTCCTTGGCGCGGCGCTCGCGCGCTGCGGCCTCGGGGGTGGGCTTGGGGACATCGAGCCCCGCTTCGCCGGCCAGGCGCTCCACGGCCTCCATGAAGCCGCCGCCCTCGGCGCGCATGATGAAGGCGAAGGCATCGCCGTGGGCGCCGCAGCCGAAGCAGTGGAAGCTGTCGTCATAGACGTAGAAGGAGGGGGATTTCTCATTGTGGAAGGGGCAGAGCCCTTTCCAGTTCCGCCCGGATTTCGAAAGCCGCACGCGCCGCCCCACGAGCCCCGGCATCGGGGTCCGCGCGCGAAGCTCATCGAGAAAGCTGGGAGGAAGCGCCATAATTCTTGGTTATGGGGTCTGGGGCCTCTCGGCCCCAGCGGGTTTCAGGGCGGCGCCCTGATCTTTTTTCACGGCCGCCAGGCCCGGTGATAAGGATGGTTGCCGCGAATGCACTGCGCGCGAAAGAGTTGCTCCGCCAGCAGCGCCCGCACCAGCAGATGCGGCCAGGTGAGCGGCCCCAGCGAAAGCCGGTGATCCGCGCGCTGGGTCACGGCGGTGTCGAGCCCCTCCGCGCCCCCGATGGCGAAGCAGATGGGCCGTGCCGCCTCCTCCCAGCGGGTGGTCAGGGTGGCCAGCGTCTCGCTGCTCGGCGCCGTGGCGCCGAGGTCGAGCGCCACCAGCAGGGCATTCTGCGGCAGGGCGGCCAGGATGGCGGCCGCTTCCCGGCGCCGCGCCTCGGCCGGGCTGCCAGTGGCCTCCGGCAGTTCCGTGAGATCGAGCGGCGGGCGGAGCCGGGCATTGTACTGGGTGAAGAGCGCGCCCTCGGCGCCCGATTTGAAGCGGCCGACCGTGATCAGCCGTGCTTTCAAAAGCCGGGGGCCTTCAAATCGGCGATTGCTCGCCCGGGGCGGATTCGCCCAGGGGGCTGTCGGGGCCCCACATCTTCTCCAGGTCGAATTTCAGCCGGCCCTCGGGGGTGAACAGGTGGATGATCAGGTCCCCGGCATCGATCAGGACCCAATCCTCGCTCTTGCTGATCGAGTTCCGGCGGAGCTTCAGCCCCTCGGCGGCAAGGGCCTGGTCCAGATGCGCGGCCATGGCGTCGATCTGCCGGCCGACCAGGCCGGTGGCGATGAGCAGGCGGTCCGCATAGCTGGCGCGGTTGGTGACATCGAGGATGACAATGTCCTCGGCCTTGTCGTCATCCAGGCTCTTGCGGGCGGCTTCCACCAGACGGTCCAGGCGGCCGGGGTCAGGCGCCGCGGCGCGGCGGCGCTTGGGCGTGGCGGGCTTGGCCGCGGCGGCGGTCTTTGCCTTGGGGGCGGCGCGGACCACTTCCTTGGGCGCTGCCCGCACCACTTCCTTGGGCGCTGCCCGCACCACCGCACTGGTGGCGCGCGGCTTGGCCTTGGCGGGGGCGGCTGCAGGGCGCTCAAAGCTGGCGGAACCCTTGGTGGTGCGAGCGCGGGGTGCGGGGGCCTCGGCTGAGCGCGGCCGGGCAGGCGCACGGCTGCGGCTCGGCGCTTCCGACGACGCGGCAGCGCGGCCACGCGGCGCGGGGGCCTCGGCCGAGC
>NZ_JAIEQY010000144.1 GCF_019747315.1 Roseococcus sp.
CTTCAACGTGAAGGGCGGCCGCTGCGAGGCCTGCCAGGGCGACGGCGTCATCAAGATCGAGATGCACTTCCTGCCCGATGTCTACGTCACCTGCGACACCTGCAAGGGCAAGCGCTACAACCGCGAGACGCTGGAAGTGAAGTTCCGCGGCAAGTCCATCGCCGATGTGCTGGACATGACGGTGACCGAAGGGCGCGAATTCTTCTCGGCCGTGCCCAGCATCCATGAGAAGCTGCGCATGCTGGAGGAAGTCGGCCTCGGCTACATCCATCTGGGGCAGCAGGCGACGACGCTGTCCGGCGGCGAGGCGCAGCGCATCAAGCTGGCGCAGGAGCTGTCACGCCGCGCCACCGGCCGCACCCTCTACATCCTGGACGAGCCCACCACGGGCCTGCATTTCGAGGATGTGCGCAAGCTGCTCGACGTGCTGCACGCGCTGGTGAACACCGGCAACACCGTGGTGGTGATCGAGCACAATCTGGAAGTCATCAAGACCGCCGACTGGGTGCTCGACCTCGGCCCCGAGGGCGGCGAAGGCGGCGGGCGCGTTGTGGCGCATGGCACGCCCGAGGATATCGCGGCCAATCCGGAAAGCCACACGGGCCGCTTCCTCAAGCCCATCCTGGCGCGGCACGCGGCGGTGGCGAGCAAGCCGAAGCGCGCGCGCAAGGCGTAGCCTGGCCCAGCCCGCGGCAGCGCGCCGGCCTCAGGCAGGGCAGCGCATGGTGACGCCGTACGAGATCTCTTGGCTACCCGGGACGCGGACGGAAGTGTCGCGCTGGACGCCCGTGCCAGCCTTGAGGACACTGTTCGCGGTGACGCAGAAGAGGCTGCCCTCGGAGCCCGGCAGCACCCCGGCGATTGCGGCGTTGAGCATCACGATGCGGGCATGGGCCAGCGCGCCGCCGAGCACGATGCCGCCCGCCATGAATCCGGCAGCAAAGATGGCGATGGGGGAAGCCTTCATGGTCGTGTCCTCCTGTGGACACGGACCATGCGGGCCTTTCGGCCGGCGCGCCATGGCCCTGCAACCTATCGGCCGGATCGTCGGCACCGATGGTCCAGGGGCCCGCCTCGGAGAAGAACGAGGGCGCACGGCCGCGCTGATGAATTCACGACCCCGCCCGGACCGGGCCGTCATGCCCAGTGACCGTTCAGGCTTTGCCGATTAACCTGTTCGCCCCGAGGAGTGTAGCCGATGCGTCGGACCGTGCTGGCCTTGTCCCTCATCAGCGGCGGCGCCCTGGCCGCCGCACCCGATCCGGCCGCGCTGATGCAAGGCTGGGCCTCGCGACTGCCCCGTTGAGGCCGCCGCCCGATTCTCCCCTCGCCCGGCTGCTGGATGGGCCGATGGCGCCGGGGCGCCTGACCTGGATCGGCCTGCGCCCCGAGCGGCGCGCGCCGGTGCTTCCGGTGGCGGAGGCGATGCTGGAGCCCGGGCGCGGCCTGGTGGGCGACCGCTGGCGCGGCGCGGTCACGGGCGGCCGCCAGGTCACGCTGATCGCCGCCGAGCACCTGGCTGCCATTGCCGCCTTCCTGGGCCGGGATTCGGTGCCGCCGGAGGCGTTGCGCCGCAACCTGGTGATCCAGGGCATGAATCTCCTGGCCTTGAAGGGAAGGCGCTTTCGTCTGGGCGGGGCGTTGCTGGAATGCAGTGGCGAGTGCCACCCCTGTTCGCGGATGGAGGAGGTGTTGGGCCCTGGCGGCTACAACGCCGTGCGCGGCCATGGCGGGATGACGGCCAGGGTGATCGAGGGAGGCTTTGTTCGCCTGGGTGATGAATTGACGCGGATCAATTAATGGGGTCTGGGGCCAATGGCCCCAGCCGCCGGAGGCCCCTCTTTACTTTGCCGCCTGCCCCTTGGCGATCGGCGCAATGAACTGCGCCTCGGTATCCCAGGGAAACAGGATCCACGTATCCTGGCTGACTTCCGTCACGAAGGTATCCACCAACGGCTTGCCGGCGGGCTTGGCGTAGATGGTCGCGAAATGCGCGTGGGGCAGCATGGCGCGCACCACCTTGGCCGTGGTGCCGGTGTCCACCAGGTCATCGATGATGAGCCAGCCGGTGCCGTCGCCGGCGGCGGCGGGTGCCTTCTTCACGCGCGGCTCGCCCTTCTTCTCCTCGTCATAGGTGACGATGCTGACCGTCTCGATGATGCGGCATTCCAGTTCGCGCGCGATGATGGCGGCCGGGATCAGGCCGCCGCGGGTGATGGCCACCACGCCCTTCCAGGGCCCCCCGCCCGGCCCGGCATCGAGCAGGCGCCAGGCCAGCGCCTTGCTGTCGCGGTGCAGCTGGTCCCAGGTGACGGTGAAATAGCGTTGGGTCATCAGAACATCCTTCCGCCATCAGGCACATGGATATCGGGGCGCAGCAGCACGATGGCGCCATTCTCGTCGGGCAGGCCGAGGACCAGGATCTCGCTCATGAAGGGGCCGATCTGGCGCGGCGGGAAATTCACCACGGCCAGCACCTGGCGGCCGATCAGCCGGTCCGGCGTGTAATGCGCCGTGATCTGCGCGGAACTCTTCTTCACGCCGAGCGGTTCGCCGAAATCCACCCAGAGCTGGATGGCGGGCTTGCGCGCCTCAGGGAAGGGCTTCGCGTCGACCACGGTGCCGACGCGAATGTCCAGTTTTTCGAAATCCGGATAGGTGATCGTCTCCATGAGCGCGCCGCTATCGCATTTCTGGCCGCGAGGCGAGAGGCCCCGCGTTCAGGCCCTGGGTTCCCTGGGGGCGCCGCTTCGTCCAGAATGCAACTCGAAACGATTGTCTCTCTGAGGAAACTCCCTGATGCGCGACTTCCACGCCCCCGGCCGCAGCCCCGTCATCGCAGCGCGCGGGATGGCGGCCACCTCCATGCCGGCGGCGACGCTGACCGCCATCGAGGTGATGAAAGCCGGCGGCAACGCCATGGATGCGGCGATCGCCGCCGTCGCCGTGCTCGGCGTGATCGAGCCGCAGAGCACGGGCATCGGGGGCGATTGCTTCTGCCTCTACAGCCCGGCCGGCACGGGGCGCGTCTATGCGATGAACGGCTCGGGCCGGGCACCCATGGCCTCGACGCCCGAGGCGCTGCGCGCACTCGGCGTGAACCAACTGGTGGACACCACGGCCCATGTGGTGACCATCCCCGGCGCGGTCTCCGCCTGGGAGGCGCTGAACGCCGCGCATGGCCGCAAGAGCCTGGATTTCCTGCTGCGCCCGGCCATCGATTTCGCCGAGAACGGCTTCCCCGTGCTGCAACGAGTGGCGGTGGATTGGGCGGATGCGGCCGGCAAGCTGCGCCTGAACGAGGCCTCCACGCGGCTCTACCTCAAGGGCGGCGAGGCCCCGCGCGAGGGCGACATCATGCGCTTCCCCGCCCTGGCCGCCACGCTGCGCGCCATCGCGAAGAAGGGGGCCCGCGGCTTCTATGAGGGCGAAGTGGCGGCTGACATGGTGGCCACCCTGCGCGCGCTCGGCGGCCTGCACACCGAGGAGGATTTCGCCGCCAGCCTGCGCGGCGCCGAATTCGTGGACCCGATCAAGCGCGCCTGGAAGGGCATGGAGATCTTCGAATGCCCGCCCAATGGCTCGGGCATCGTGGCGCTGATGATGCTGGGCCTGCTGGAAGGCTTCACCCCGCCCCAGGACGCGATGTCGGCCGAGCGGCTGCACCGCCACATCGAGGCCGCGCGCCTGGCCTATCGCGACCGCGACGCCTTCATCGCCGACCCCGCACAGGTTGAAGTGCCGACCGAGACGCTGCTCTCGGACGCCTATCTGCACAACATGGCCAAGCTGATCACCGATGAGCGCGCCATGGTGGTGCCGCCCGCGCCGGATACGCTGCTGCCCAAGCACAAGGACACCGTCTATCTCTGCGTGGTGGATGAGGAGGGCAATGCCTGCTCCTTCATCAACTCGCTCTTCAAGAGCTTCGGCACCGGCATCACGGCCGAGAAGTCGGGCGTGATGCTGCATAATCGCGGCTTCGGCTTCCGCCTGCAGGAGGGACACCCGAACTGCATCGCGCCCGGCAAGCGGCCGATGCACACCATCATCCCCGGCATGGCGATGAAGGATGGCCGCGCGGTGATGCCCTTCGGCGTGATGGGCGGGCATTTCCAGCCCATGGGCCAGACGCTGCTGCTGAGCAACATGTTCGACTACGGGATGAACCCGCAGGAGGCGCTGGACGCCCCGCGCCTCTTCCCCGAGGGCGGCAAGGTGCAGGTCGAGGCGCATGTGCCGGCCGCGACGGTCGCGAAGCTCAACGCGCTCGGCCATGTCTGCGAGCCGATCAGCAAGCCGCATGGCGGTGGCCAGGCCATCTTCATGGATCATGACCGCGGCGTGCTGGTCGGTGGCAGCGATCCCCGCAAGGATGGCTGCGTGCTGGGGTATTGAGTCTGATCGCCTTTGGCGGAATCGCCAAAGGCGTGAATCAGCCTCGGCCTTGGTGAGCCTCAGCTTTCGGCGCGCAGCAGGCCCCTGAGCGGCGCGGCATCCCCGCTCTCGGGGAAGGCGCGCGCCAGGGCGGCGGGGTTGAGGCCCAGATGCCCGGCCAGCAGGGCCTTGGCGATCCGGCGTTGGTCCATGCTCGGCATCAGGTCGCGATTCTCGAACAGGCGCCCCTGCCCCAGCCCGGGCCAATCCACCAGGACGCGCCCGCCCCGCACGGCGCCGCCCAGCACGAAGGCCACGCCGCCCGTGCCGTGATCCGTGCCGCCCGTGCCGTTGATCCGCACCGTGCGGCCGAATTCCGTCAGCACCAGCACGGCCGTCTCCGACCAGGCCGGGCCGAGAGCGACGCGCAGCGCCTCCAGCCCGTCATCCAGCGCGCGCAGGGGCCCGACCAACCGCTGCAACTGGCTGGCATGTGTGTCCCAGCCGCCGATCTCCAGCGCTGCCACGCGAGGGCCGCGCGGGGTGGCGAGCAGCCGGCCGGCGGCGCCCGCCAGCGCCACGAAGGGCTGGGTATTGGCCGGCGGCGCCTCCTGCCCCGCCAGCACGGCGGCGGAGAAGCCGCGGGCGCGCAGCCCCTCGGCGAAGGGCGGGCCCAGCACGGGGTCAGAGCCATGCCAGCGCGCCAGCAGGGCCAGCGCATCTGGCTCGGCATGGCCGCGGCTGGGCGGGGCGTAGCTGCCCACGCGCACGGCGCCGCGCAGCAGCAGCGGGATGTCGAGCCCCACGGCCAGGCCGCGCCGCGCGCCCTCCGCCGTCTCGGGCTGGGCGGCCAAGGCACGGTTCAGCCAGCCATCCGGCAGGCGGCGCGTGGCGCCCGATTCCATGAAGTCCTGCGCCTCGAAATGGCTGCGGCTGCGCCAGGGGCCGGCCACGGCGTGCAGCACCAGCGCCTGGTCCTGCCGGTAGAGCGCATGCAGGTTCCGCATCGCCGGATGCAGCCCGAAGCGGCCGCCGAGGTCGAGCACGCCGCCCTCCTGCCCCGGCTCGGGCAGGGCCAACGGGCCGCGCAGCGCGGCGAAATCCGGGTCGCCATAGGGCGGCACGGCGGAGAGCCCGTCCAGCGCGCCGCGCAGCAGCACCACCACCAGGCGGCGCTCGCCGAGCGGGCCCTGGGCCAGCGCCATGCGCGCGCCCCCCAGCGTCACGGCGCCGGCCAGGCCCAGCAGGAGGGAGCGGCGTTGCAGGTTCATCGGCGTGGCACCTGGCTTTTTCATCGGCGTTGCGCCTGGCTTTCTCATCGGCGTTGCGCCTCGGGGCTGGCGAGGACGAGAAGCACCGCCTCCTGCAAGGAACCGGCGCGGCGCGCGGCCATCACCGTCTCGGCACGGGCGAGCGGGCCCAGCAGGGTCTCCACCAGCTCGGGCAGGGGCAGGCGCTGGCCGGCATCGGCGCGGCCGGCCAGCTCATTCGCCCAATCCACCCGGCGCATCAGCTGCTCCGGCACGGCCCAGCTCGCCGCGTCATCGGGCCAGCCGATGGGCGCGGGCGCGGTCCAGAGCGTCTGGTTCAGCCGGGTCATGGTGGCGAGCAGCGTGGGCGCCGCGCGCTCGGGCTGGCCCAGGCCACGCATGATCGAAAGCGCGTAATCCTGCCCGGTCTTCACCTTGGTGAGCGGCTGCCAGGCGGCGGGCTCCGCGATCACGGCGCGCGCCACGGCGGCGAGGTCGCCCTGGCTGGTCCGGAGCGAAGCCTCCAGCCGGGCCACAGCGGCCGGCGGCGGATCATCGCTGATGAAATGGCGCGCCAGCTTGCGCGCCAGCGCGCGATGGGTGGCGGGGTGATTGGCCAGGAAGCGCAGGGCCTGGATGCCGCCCTCCTCGCCCGCAGGGAATTCGCGGCCCAGCAGCGTCTTGGGCCCCGGCTCATGCGCATTGGGGCGGAACATGAAGCCCGCCGTCTCATTGGCGCCCACACCGCGGCCGATGGACCAGCCGGTCAGGATGCGCGCCAGCGCCGCAACATCGGCCTGGGTGTAGCCGGCGGCCGGCGTGACGCTGTGCAGTTCCAGGCATTCGCGGGCCAGGTTCTCGTTCAGCCCGGCATTGCGCCGCTGGCCGCCGCGGCTGGCCGGCCCGACTGAATTGGCCTGGTCGAGGTAACCCAGCATCGCCGGATGCCGATAGGCCGAGAGCATCAGCGCCTCATAGCGGCCAAAGACATGCGGCCGCAGCGCCACCCGCTGGTAATGGCCGGAAAAGGTGGAGGCGATGACGGCGCGGCGGCTGACCGTCAGGTGGTTGCCCCAGAAATTCACCCAGCGCTCGGCGAAGGGCGCCTCGGTCATCAGCATGCGGCCGGCCCAGGCGGTGGTTTCCGCGCGCACCAGATCCCGCCGGCGGGCCGCCAGCGTCTCTCGGTCGGGATCGGCCAGGATGGCGCGGATTTCGTCCGGCGTCGGGCCGGGAATCTCCTCCAGGGGGCGGATCTGGGCGAGCAGCCAGGGGCGCGGATCGTCGGGCAGCGGGGCCTCGGGCCGGGCGCCAAGGCCGAAGCGGATGGCGGCATGGGCAGCTTGGGGCGTCATGCTGCAATTCTTAGCACATTCGGCCGGCCGGTGCAGCGCGACGAATTGTTTCGTGATGCCCGCGGCTTCTCAGCCAGGCCCGAAGGGTGAGAGGATCGGCTCCCGACAGAGGCCCGCATGACCGCCATCTTCCCCACCCGCCTGCCCATGGCCGCCCCGGATGACCTCGCGGGGTTCGAGGCCATGCTGGCCGATGGGCGGCTGGAGGCCAGCCGCATCGTCTCCATCTGGTGCAAGACGCGCGGCAACGGCCTGCGCAATGACTTCACCAAGCCCTGGGTGGACCTGCTGCTGCGCCTGATCCTCGCACGGCATCTCGACATCCCCGAGGCGGCGGTGGCCGAGCGCGTTCCCATCCTGGTCTCCGGCGGTTCAGAAGGCCTGGTCTCGCCGCATCTGGTGGTGTGGTCGCGCGGCGAGCCGGGGCCGGAGGGGCTGCTGGCCGCCGTGGAGCGCGCCACCATCGCCCCGCAGGACCAGGGCGGCGTGCTGCATGCGGTGGCGACGGCCGCCATGGTCCGCGCCGGCATGGCGCAGCTGGGCCTCACCGATCCCGCCCAGGTCGGCCTCGTGCTGGTGCGCGCCCCTTCGGATGAGCTGCGGGCCGGGCTGGATGCGCGGGTGCGCGTCGCCGCTGCGCAGGGCGTGGCGCTGGCGCTGGGTCAAATCCCGGCCATCGCGCTGGATGAGGCGGATTGCTTCGCCCATTGCGCCTTCGTCGTCGCCCGGCATGACGGGCCGGCGCAACAAATCCTGCTGCTGGCCAATGGCCCGGGGGGCGACCCCCGCGCGGCCATCGCCATGGGCCTGCTGGAGGACCCGCTGGACACGCCGGGTGCGGCCGCCATCCTCGCGCGGCTCGGCCTCACCGCGGCGCCGCAGCTGAGCCACGCGGAATCGGCGCGCGTACTGGCCGTGATCTCGAAGGGCGATGCCCCGCGCGATGGGCTGATGCGCGGCCTGCCGCACGCGATGAGCCTGGACAATGACGTGGCCATGCACCGCCATGCCCGCGCCGCCTATGGCGCCATGCTGGGGGGCTTGGTCGGCCATGGCGCCGTGCTCGTCTCGGGCGGCGCCGAGGCGCAGGGGCCGCCCGATGGCGGTTTCGCCGCCATCATCGCCACCACCGCAGGAGAAAGCGCATGAGTGCCGTCCCCGTCCTCGATCTCAGCCCCATCCGCGGGCAGGACCAGGCCGCCATCGCGGCCCTCGGCGCGCAGGTGGATGCGGCCTGCCGCGAGATCGGATTCCTCATCATCGAGGGGCATGGCGTCCCGCCCGATCTGATCGCCGAGGTGCGGCAAGAATCGCTGGCCTTCTTCAACCTGCCGGAGGAGGAGAAGCTGGCGGTGCGCCCACCGGCCGGCACCTTCCTGCGCGGCTACACCCCGCCCGAGACGAACACCCTCGCCCGCTCCCGCGGCATCGAGACGCCGCCCGACATGCGCTCCCTGTTTTCCATGGGCCGGCCCGAGGCGGATGGGACGCAATATGCCGAGATCCCCGAAGCGCGGCCCTTCTACCAACCCAATCTCTGGCCCGCGCGCCCGGCCGGGCTGCGCCCTGTCTTCACCGCCTATTTCCGCGAGATGGAGCGGCTCTCCACCGAGATCATGCGCGGTTTCGCCGCCGGGCTCGGCCTGCCCTTCCACTTCTTTGACGACAAGATCGACAACCACTTCGCGGCACTCCACGCGCTGCATTACGGCGCCCGCACCACGCCGCCCGCACCTGGCCAATTGCGCGCCGGCGCCCACAGCGATTTCGGCAGCCTCACCATCCTGATGCCGCCCGCCGAGGGCGGCATGGGCCTGGAAGTCCAGCGCCCCGATGGCAGCTTCGCGCCCGTGGAGCCGCCGCCCGGCGCCTATGTGATCAATATCGGTGACCTGATGCAGCAATGGACCAATGGGCGCTGGGTCAGCACCGTGCATCGCGTGACCAATCCCGAGGGGGCCGGCTGGGCGCAACCGCGGCTTTCGCTCGGCTTCTTCTGCCACCCGAATTACGACGCGCCGGTCGAAGCCCTGCCCGGCACGGTGGCGCCGGGTGCGGCACCGCAGCACGCGCCCGTCCTGGCCGGGGTCTATATGAACCAGAAGATTTCCGCAGTGCGGCGGCCGGTGGCGGCCGCCTGAGAGGTCAGTCCGGCCGCGCGCCGGAGGCACGGATCACCGGCGCCCAGCGCGCCGTCTCCGCCCGCAGGAAGGTGCCGGCTTCCTCGGGCGTGGTCGGCATCAGCACGAGGCGCCGCCCGGTCATGTTCTGCACCAGCTCAGGGTCACGCAGCACGGTGGTGGCGGCCTGGTTGAGCTGCGCGAGGATCGGCGCCGGCAGGCCGCGCGGGGCCATGAGCGCGGCCCAATCCATGCCATCGAAGCCGGGCAGGCCGCCTTCCGCCACGGTCGGCACCTCGGGGATCAGGGAGACGCGGCGCGCATTGGGCACGGCCAGCACGCGCAGGCGCCCGGCCTCGGCCTGGGGCATGGCGTTGAGTGCCGTGGTGAAGGCGAAATCCACCCGGCCGGCCAGCAGCTCCGGCATCAGCGCGCCGCCGCCCCGGAAAGGGACGTGCACGGTCTGGATATTCGCCATCAGGTTCAATTGCTCGCCCGCCACATGCCCGGCCGAACCGATGCCCGACGAGCCGAAATTCAGCGCGCCTGGCCTCGCCCGGGCGGCGGCGATGATGTCGGCCACGCTGCGGAAGGGGCGATCGGCCGGCACGGCCAGGACATTCGGAACCTCGCCCACCAGGGTGATGGCGGTGAGGTCGGTCAGGGGGTCGAAGGTGAGGTTGCCGTAGAGCGTGGGGTTGATGGCCAGCGGGCCGATGGTGCCCAGCAGCAGGGTATAGCCGTCCGGCGCGCTGCGGGCAGTCGCTTCGGTCGCGATATTGCCGCCGGCGCCGGGGCGATTCTCGACCACCACCGGTTGACCCAGCAGGGTTTGCAGGCGCGGCGCCAGGCTGCGCGCGAAGACATCCGTGGAGCCGCCGGCGGCGAAGCCCACGAGGATGCGGATGGGGCGTGAGGGAAAGCCTTGCGCGAGCGCGGGCGCCGGCAGGAGCGAGAGGGCAAGCAGGGTGCGACGATTCATGCGCGCATTGCGCGTCGTGCGGGCCTTGCGCGTCAAGGGCCCCCGGCGCGAAGCTGGGCCCATCAGGAGTGCGCCCATGCCGATGATCCCCTCGCACATGATTTTGGCCGCGAACGCCAATGCCCAGGGCAGCCATGTGGGCGAATGGCGCCACCCCACCGCCTGGGACAGGCCCGCCAGCAACCTGGACAACGCCGTGCGCCTGGCGTACATCGCCGAGGGAGGCAAGTTCGACCTGCTCTTCCTCGCCGATGGCAATGGCGTGCGGAATTTGGACAAGCCGGACCTCTTCGCCGCAACCAGCCCCTCCGACCGGCCGGGCGTGTTCGAGCCCGTCACACTGCTCTCGGCGCTCGCGATGGTGACGCAGCATATCGGCCTGGTGGCCACCACGACCACGACCTATGACGAGCCCTTCTCCGTGGCGCGGCGCTTCGCCTCGCTGGATCACATCAGCCAGGGACGGGCGGGGTGGAACCTGGTCACCACCTCCAACCCCGGCGATGCGCTGAATTTTTCGCATGAGGAACACGTGCCGCGCGATGATCGCTATGAACGTGCGGGCGAATTCGCCGAGATCGTGAAGGGGCTGTGGGATTCCTGGGCGGATGATGCCTTCCCGCAGGACAAGGCGAGCGGGCGTTTCCTGGAACCGTCCAAGGTCCATGCGCTGAACTTTCGCGGCAAGCATTTCCAGGTGGCGGGGCCGCTGAACGCGCCGCGCCCGCCGCAGGGGCATCCCGTGATCTTCTCGGCCGGGCAGTCGGAGACGGGGAAGGAGCTTTCGGCCGC
>NZ_JAIEQY010000062.1 GCF_019747315.1 Roseococcus sp.
CTGGGCGGGCAGGCGCTGCTGGCGCAGCTGCTGCCCGAGCGTGCCGAATTTGGTGGCCTCATCACCAACCTCCAGCAGGAACTTACCGCCGCCGGCGTCGAGATCCGGCTGAACACGCCCGTGGATCGCGCGTTGGTGGAAAAGTTCGCGCCGGATGCCGTGATCATCGCGACCGGCGCGCAGCCCTATGAGCCCGCAATCGAGGGGCGAGAGGATGGCCATGTGGTCGGCGCCTGGGCCGTGCTGCACGGCGCCAATACCGGTGCCAGGGTGCTGATTGCGGATTGGCGCGCCGATTGGGTGGGGATGGGCCTGGCCGAGCGGCTGGTGCTGGGCGGGCATCAGGTCACGCTCGCTGTGAATGCGCCGCATGCCGGGTTCAACCTGCAACTTTATCTGCGGAGCCAGTGGATCGGCCGCCTGCACCGGCTTGGCGTCGAGGTCGTCACGGATGCCAGCCTGTTTGGCGTGGATGGCACCACCGCCTATCTGCGGCACGCGACCTCGGGCGCGCCGATCATCCGGGACGGCGTTGACACCGTGGTGCTGGCCACGGGCCATGCCTCCGAGACGGCGTTGGAGAAGGCGCTGGAAGGGCTGCCCTGCCCCGTGCATCTGGTGGGGGACTGCCTGGCCCCGCGCAGCGCGGAAGAGGCGATCTACGAAGGGTTCCTGGCCGGGCGGGAGGTCTGACCCCCCCGGCGCGGTTGCCCGGAGCGTCGCGGGTTACGCAGCGCGCCCCAGCCGCAGGAAGCCGATCTCATGGCGCGTCGCTCCGTCGCCCGTCGCGAGATCGGCCAGGATCTCGCCGATCACCGAGCAGAACTTGTAGCCGTGGCCTGAACATGGGGAGGCCAGAGTCACCTGCGGAAACTCGGGATGGTGATCGAGGATGAAATGCTCATCCGGCGTGTTGGTAAAGAGGCAGGCGCGCAGCGCCATGGTGGCGCCGCTTCCTGCCGGGAAATACCGCTGGGCGAATCGCCGCAGGAGGCCCTCATCCTCGGCATCCACCTCGCGCCGCATCGTCTCGGCAGGGCCGGTTTCGGCGCGGTGGTGATACCGGCCGAATTTGAAGCCCGGCACCTCGTGGATCGGCAGCCCGTAATAGCGACCTTCCTCCACCGCCAGATTGAAGACGGGAAAGCGATCGGGTTGGAACAATGCTGGATCGTGCGGCTGCAACCAGGCGAGCACCTGGCGCTCGGCCACGGCGCGCCCGGCGAGCAGGGGGGCAAGATCGGCCATCCAGGCGCCCGCCGTCAGGACCAGGCGGCCTGCCTCGTACTGGCCCTTATCCGTGGTGACGCGTACGCCCTCGCCGCCGGGCCGCGCTTCCCAGCCCAGCACACGCTCGCGCGCACGCAGATCGGCGCCCTCCGCCTGGGCGAGGCGGCAATGGGCGGTGATGGCATGCTCGCTGGCGATGAAGCCGCCTTCCGGCTGGAACACCGCGCGCATGCCGGAGGGCAGGCGGTAGCCGGGGAAGCGGGCGTTCACTTGATCGCCGGTCAGCACTTCATGCGGCAATCCGTGCAGCCGTGCCGAGTTCAGCGCCCCCTGAAAAACCTCGGCATCCTCATGCCCGCCATCGATCGAGCCCGTGATGAAGAGCAAGCGCTCGCTCGTCGCGGCTTCGGCTTCACGCCACAGCACATAGGCGCGGCGCAGCAGCGGCACATAGGCCGGATCCTCATAGTAGGGCAGGCGGACGATGCGCGTGACGCCGTGCGACGAGCCCATGGCGTTCGGAATGTCGAAGCGTTCGAGGCCCAGGACGCGTTGCCCGCGCCGGGCCAACTGCCAGGCCGCGGCGCTGCCCATCCCACCAAGGCCGACGATGATCACGTCATGCACCATGTGATGCTTCCCATCCGCGCACGCTCAGGCTGGCATATCCGCCGGCGCCCGGCCATCAGGATGCTTGGACCTTGCGCGAAATTCGGCAACACTCGCGGGCCGGCGCCCCGGCTGCCCACACGCCTCCAAGGAGCCCAGCCATGCGTCAGACCATGTCGCGCCGCCACCTTGGATCGCTGGCCGTGGCGGGCGGGGGCGTGCTTCCCGCATCCGCGCGGGCCCAGCCCAGGGGCTATCCCAGCCAGACGGTCCGGATCGTGGTCCCGTTTGAAACCGGCGGACCGACCGATGCCATTGCGCGGCTGGTGGCCGTCAAGCTCGCTGGCCTGCTGGGGCAACCCTTCATCGTTGAGAATCGGAGCGGCGCGAACAGCGTCATCGGCACAACCCATGTCGTGCGCTCACCGCCGGATGGCTACACGCTGCTCATCGGCACCAATGGCACTTCAGGCAGCGCGGCGCTCAACCCGAGCCTCCCCTATGACACGCTGCGCGATATCAGCGCTGTCGCCTCCCTCGCCGTGACGCCGTATTTCCTGATTGCGGCCGCCCATGTGCCGGCGGCGAATTTCCCCGAGTTCCTGGCCTATTGCCGGGCGAATCCCGGGCGGGTCACCTACGCTTCCTCGGGCATCGGCAGCGGCCCGCATCTGGCCGGTGAATTGCTGAAGATGCGGGCCGGCATTGACATGGTGCATGTGCCGTACCGCGGCACCGCACCGGCCATCACCGACATGTTGGCAGGGCGGGTGGACGTCTATCTCACCAGCCTGAGTGCTGCGCTGCCGCACCTGCCGGGCGGCCAGCTGAAGAGCCTCGCCGTGGCCTCGATCGCGCGCTCGCCCTTCGTGCCGCAGGTGGCGACGCTGGACGAGGCGGGGCTGCCGGGTTTCACGGCTGAGTCCTGGTTTGGCCTGTTGGCACCGGCCCAGATTCCGCCCGAGGCGGAAGCCGTCCTGTCGCGCGCGGTTGCCACCGTGCTTGATGATGCCGAGGTGCAGCAGCGATTCCGCGACATCGTGCATTTGCCGCTCCGGATGTCCCCGGCGGAGTTCAAGGCCTTCTTCCGTCGCGATATCGAGCAGTGGCGCGAAGTGGTCCGCGTGGCCCGCATCAGCACGAACTGAGCCGGGCGCCGGCGCACGGCAGTCTGTGCTCTGTGCGCCGCATCAGGCGCCATCGGTGGGGATGGGGACTGCGATGGGGGGATTGGGCTCTCGCTTCTTCCATTGCTGAAAGCGCCTTTGGGCATCGGAGCCGATTGTCTCGCCCGCGTTCTTGTCCGCCCCACCACTCTCCCGCGCATGCTGCATCGCCGCAGCCGCCTGACCGCCGATGGATTGGCTGTGACCATCCCACCTCCGGAATTGGAGCATCGCTGAGAAGCTGAATCCAAGCTTCACCGGGCTGGTGATGCCCACCGCTTGCCTCACGAAGGCGGATCCCCGCCGCCTGGCCGTACTCGAGTGTCGCATCCGCCGGCATGGCCCCGTGGCTGGCCAGCAGGAAGGCCACGATCGCCAGCTTCTCGACATCGTGGATTTGGTTGGGATCATTGAACGGCATGGTGAGCTGGTTGTACTCGAACAGCCCCAGCGCGGTTTCGAATTTCCGGATCTGTGCGCGCGGTCCCCAGATCGGCGTCTGGTAGGCGGCGCCGCGCTGGCCATCCCCTCATGGCGCTGCGCCGCGCCGGTAAAGGCGCCACGCTCATGACCGAAGATTTCGCTCTCCAGCAATTCATTCAATTCGCGTGTCAGCCGGGCAATGGTCCAGATGCCCAAGCCCCCGGCCGCAGGCAGCGCATCGCCATCGCGGCCAATCAGGATGGCGGCAGCTTCCGGCGGAAGGCCCGGCCCCTCGTCCGACGCGGAGAGCAGCAGCCCGTCGGCCTCGCTGGCCGTCCGCACGCGCAGGCCCGTGGCCTCGCGGTCCCGCCGCACGATGAGGTAGGACTGATAGACCGGCGCACCGCGATAGGCGGGCACGGCCAGCACCTCCAGCGCCTCGCGGTGCTGGACGAAGGGGTAGCCGCAGATTCACGCGGCATCGAGTTGGGCCGCGACCAGCAGGGAGGTGACTTCGCGATAGGTGCGCCGCTTCACGACCGTCACTGCCCGCCCGAGCCGTCCGGCCTGATAGGCCTCGATCTGGCGCACCAGCACGATGTCGGAATCGAGGAAGACGGGCGTAAGGCCGAAGCTGACCGCCTGCGCTGCCTGCAGTCGCGGCGCAGCAAGCGTGCCGGCGAGCGCAGCGCCCAAGACGCGGCGGCGCATGCCCGCGGTGGGCGGTGCCTCCTCCCTACGCGACGTTCCTCCTCCTCTTTGCCGTTGAGGCTATGCTGTGGCGCCCGCCTCCCTCAAGCGGCGCGCGCCAGGGTGGCGCTTCGATCCTTCGGCAGCGCCAGGGTCAGCGCCCAGCACGTCGCCAGCATGAGGGCAGCGCCGATGAGGCAGGCGGGCAGCCCGCCAAGCATGAACAGCAGACCCGAAAGGGCGGTGCCGGCGAAGCGGCCGGCGGCATTGGCGGCGTAGTAGAAGCCCACATCCTCCGCCGCCTTCTCGCTGCCGGCATAGGCCAGCACGAGATAGGAATGCACCGACGAGTTGACCGCGAAGAGCGCCCCGAAGACGCAAAGGCCGAGTGGCACGTAGACATCCGCGCGCGGTGCACCGGCCAGCATGGCCAGCGCCAGCGCGGCCGGAACGAGAGTGAGCGCCAGGGACCAGGCGCGCGCCGCTGGCACCTCGGTGCCCAGGCCGTCCTCGCTGCGGCGCACCAGTGCTGGGGCCATGGCCTGCACCACGCCGTAGCCGATCGTCCACAGCGCCAGGAATCCGCCGACCATCGTGAAGGTCCAGCCCGAGGCGTAGAGGAACACAGGCAGGCCGACCACGAACCATATGTCGCGCGCGCCGAACAGGAAGACGCGCGCTCCCGCCAGGATGTTCACGCCGCGATTCTTGGCGAATAGCTCCTTGGCGGATTTCGATGCCTTCGCCCGGCCCATCAGCGGCGGCAGCGACAGCACGACGGCGACCAGGATCACGCAGAGCATGACGGCCATCGCCCACAGGGCTCCGCGGAAGCCCAGGCTCTCCAGCAGGAGGCCGCCGAGGAAGAAGCCCAGGCCTTTCATGGCGTTCTTGCTGCCGGTGAAGAAGGCGACCCAGCGGAACAGGCGGCCGGAGGCGTCCCCGGCCGTGAGCTTGATCGCGCTCTTGCTCGCCGTCTTGGTCAGGTCCTTCGCCACCCCGCACACGCCCTGCGCCACCACGACCCAGGCGACGGAGAGCGCGGCACCCCAATCCGGCGAGACGGCCGAGAGCAGCAGGAAGCCTGCGACCTGCGTGGCCAGCCCCACCGCCAGCATGCGCGCGATGCCGAAGCGCGTGGCGAGCCATCCGCCCACCAGGTTGGCGCCGATCCCCGCCGCCTCATACAGGAGGAACAGCAGCGCCAGGGTGAAGGGGCTGTAGCCCAGGCGGAAGAAATGCAGCAGCACCAGCATCCGCAGCGCGCCATCGGTGAGCGTGAATCCCCAATAGGCGGCGGTGACGATGGCGTAGTTGCGGGTGCCTGAGTTCACAGACCCACGCGGTCCATGTGGCAGGCCAGGTCCACCATGCGGCAGGCGTAGCCCATCTCATTGTCGTACCAGGCGTAGACCTTCAGCAGCGTGCCATCCGTGACCATGGTGGAGAGCGCATCCACGATCGAGCTTCGCGTGTCGCGCGCGTAGTCGGCGCTGACCAGCGGCCGCGTCTCGTATCCCAGGATGCCGGCGAGCGGCCCCGCGGCGGCGGCGGCAAACAGGGCGTTGACCTCCTCGGCTGTGGTCTCGCGTCGCATCTCGAAGACGCAGTCGGTGAGCGAGGCATTCAGCACCGGCGCCCGCACGGCATGGCCGTTCAGCTTGCCCTTCAGCTCCGGATAGATCAGCGCGATGGCGGTGGCGCTGCCCGTCGTCGTCGGCTGCAGGGAGAGCATGGCCGAGCGCGCGCGCCGCAGGTCCTTGTGGGGCGCGTCCACCACGACATTGGTGTTGGTCGGATCATGGATGGTGGTGATCTGTCCGTGCCGGATGCCGATCGCCTCATGCACCACCTTCACCACGGGCGCCAGGCAGTTGGTGGTGCAGGAGGCGGCGGTGACGATGGAGTGGCGTGCCGGGTCGTAGAGCCGCTCGTTCACGCCGACGACGACGTTGAGGACGCTGTCGAACTTCACCGGTGCCGCGACGATCACACGCTTCGCGCCGCAGTCGAGATGCCCTTGCAGGGCTTCGGGCGTGAGGAACTTGCCGGTGCATTCCAGCACGACATCCACGCCGAGATCGCCCCAGGGGGTGGCGCCGGGTGTGGCGTGTTCGGAATAGGTCATGCGGTGATGACCGATGCGGATGGCCGCGTTGTCCTCGGCCGCCATGGGCGCGCGCCAGCGGCCCTGCACGCTGTCGAATTCCAGCAGATGCGCGATCGCGGCCGCGCCCCCCTTGATCTCGTTGAGGTGCACGACCTCGAGCCGGTTGCCGGCGCGGGGATCATCACCCTGGCGCTCCGCCGCGCCCATGGCCGCCCGCAGCGCCAGCCGCCCGATGCGACCCATGCCGGAAATGCCAACTCTCATGCCATCGCCTCCAGGCTTGTCGAGATTCTCACCGGATCACCGCATGCGGGTCGGCCAGCTCGTCCACACGCGCCTTCAACGCCATGCGGTCGAGCGAGGCGACGGGCAGGCTGATGAAGGCCTCGAGCCGGCGGCGCAGCCCGGCATAGACCTCGTTGAGCAGCGTCGCCCGCTCGGCCGTACTGCCACTGAACTTCGAGGGATCTGGCAGCGGCCAGGCGCCCGTGATGGTCGTGGCACCGAAATCCGGGCAGGTCTGGCCCTGGATCGTGTCGCAAAGGGTGATCACGAAATCCATCTTCGGCGCGTCCGGGCCAGACAGCTCTTTCCACGACTTCGAGCGGAGCTCGGAGACGTCGTGGCCCAGTGTCTTGAGCAGGGTCAGCACCTCCGGCAAAGGCCCCTCGGGCCGCGGGTCGGAGCCGGCGGACCAGCCTTCGAAGCGCGGCCGGCCGACCTTGTCGAGAATCGCCTCCGCCATGATCGAGCGTGCGGAATTGTGCGTGCAGAGGAAGAGCACGTTGAAGGCCGGATGCGGCATGGGGTTTTTCTCCCGTGTGATGGTGTCAAGGATACGGCCGAGATCGCCGCAGCGGTCGGGCTCGCCGCCGCAACAGGCCTCCGCCAGGAAGGCGAGCAGGGCGCGCAGCCGCGCGAATTGCACCGCGTAGATCAGGCTGCGCCCCTGCCGGGTCGCGGCGATCAGCCCGGCCTGATCCAGCGCGCGGAGGTGGAAGGACAAGGTGGAGGAGGGCACGCCGAGCCGGCTCGCGACTTCCCCCGCCGCCAGGCCACTTGGCCCGGCGTCGAGCAGGACACGCAGCAGGTCGAGCCGGGTGCCCTGGCCCAGGGCTGCGAAGGCGAAAGCGGCATCCTCGGTTTCCATGCTTCCATCATAATCGAAGGAAGCAGGAGAGGGATGACGTTTGGATGAAGGCTTCGAGTCAGGTGAGGCCGCTCGCAACGCGTGCGACGGTGTCGCGCGCCGCCCGCGTCACGCCAGCAAGGGTGGCCAAGGCCATGCCGGTCCAGTCGCCATAGCCGAGTAGCCAGAGGCGGGGTTCCGCGGTGGACCTCCCTGCGGGCTCGACCCGGACCCGGCCATCCGGCTGCACCAGGCCGAGCGGTGCCAGGTGACCCAGCGCCGGCCGGAAGCCCGTGCACCAGATGATTGCATCCAGCGCAATGCGGGTGCCGTCAGTCCAGACGGCCCCGCCGCTCTCCAGTCGGACGACGGGACGCACGCTGCCCAGAGCACCACGGAGACGCGCCTCTCGCACAGGTGCCACGGCCACGATATCGCCCAGGCCGCCTTGTGCCGGCGGCGGCGACCGGCCTTCCCGTTCGGCCTGCCAGCGCGCTGTCGCGCGTTCGAACAGCACGCGGCCATCCACGTCGCCCGGCAGGAAGACGGGTTCGCGTTCGGTGACCCACACGGTGCGCGCCGCCACGCGGGAGACTTCCGCCAGGATCTGCGCCCCGGAATTGCCGCCACCGACCACCAGCACCGACAGCCCGGCAAACATCCCTGGCGGCCGGTAGGCCGCCGATTGGATCTGCTGGCCGGCGAAGGTTTCGCGGCCGGGAACGTCCGGAATGAAGGGTCGGCCCCAGGTACCCGTGGCGCTGATCACAGCGCGCCTCCCAGGTTGCGCCATCCGCGGTGGCGATGCGTAGCCGAGGTCCGGCGGCGCGGACCGCGGTGGCCCGGACCCCCGGCTGAACGCGGGCGATGTTCGTGCCCTGGCGGTGACGTCGGCGCAGCGGGTGCCGCAACTGGCCCAACTGCCAACCATGGCGGAGCTGGGCCTGGCGGGATATCGCGCCACCACGGATTTTGCCCTCTTCGCGCCGGCCGGCACGCCGGAGGTGATCATGGCGCGCCTCTCGGCGGCGACGCGGCAGGCCATGGGCGCGGAAGATGTGCGCGCGCTCCTCGCTCCCCTCGCCATCGTGCCCAGGACCGGCTCGCGCGAGGAGTTTCCCGCCTATCTCAATGCCGAAAATCGCAAGTGGCGCGACATCATCGAGCGACGTGGCCTCCGCCTCGAATAGTGCGGCACAGCAGAAAGCGCCCACATGTCGTACGCCGTCCCGCCACCAGGCTTGCCGAACCCACCTATCCTCCGCGCCCAGGCGCCGACCGGGCGTGAGAGCGCGCCCACGGCGGAGGATTGGCAGGCGTTCAAGCGCCGATACCTCGGCCCCGATACGACGGAGACCGCACGCGGCATCAGCATCTTCGACACCTTCGCGGCCTCCCGGCCGGAGCTGCTGGAGGGTGTGCAAGGCCGCAAGGACCGTATCGAGGCGCTGTTCGGCCCCATCCGCGCGGCCGTGGAGGCCGGCCAGCCGCCTTATGACGTGGTCCTCACCAACCTGGATGGGGCGATGATGGGCGCCGAACTCGGCCTATGGCACCCCATGTCGCGCCTGATCAACCCGCTGCTGCCGCCGATGGATGAGCTGCTGCGGCCCCTGGCCCGCCTGTTGCGGGGCGCGGTGCGTGAGCAGGCGCAGATCATCACGGTCTCCCCGGGGGGCCCGCTGCTGGCCTTCGCGCCCGAACGGCTCGCGCGCGCGCCGCGCACCGCCGAGGAGTTGCTGGCCTGGGCGCGTGAACATCCGGGCCGCTTCCTCTACCCGCGGCCCGAATTCAGCGAGGCGGGGCGCTGCTTCGTGGCGGGCCTTCCGTGGATGCTGAGTGACCAGGACCCCCCTCGACCCCACGGATGGCTGGCCGGCCACCTGGGCGTATCTCGCCGAACTTGACCGCCATGTGCCCTATGATCCAACGACCACGGCCGCCGCGATGCAGGAATTGGCGGAGGGAGGCGTGGACATGGTCGCGACCACCGTGGGCATGGACATCCTGATGCGCGGCACTGGCGTCCTGCCCGCGAACACGGGTTTGGCGCCCTTGGCGGATATGCACTGGATTCCCCTGGGCCTGTTCGTCGCGGTGTTGCGCGGCCTGCCCGAAGCCCGATTACGGACCATTGCCGAAGCCATAGCCTCCTTGCTGGATGTGCCCTTCCAGAGAACGGCCTTCGCCCGTGGCCTCTACTGGCCGGGCCCGGTGCGCGAGGATGTGGCGCTGGAACACGCGCCCCCCGAAATGCAGGCGGAGATGCGGCGCCTGGTGCGGCTTGGAACGCCTGGCCTGATCGCCGGGGGGCATTTTGCGCCGCCCCTCCTGCTGGAGGAGACCCTGACGATGCTGCGCCGCTGGGATGAGGACATTTCGGCGTGGCATGGAGTCCGGCCATGATACCGGCAGCTTTTCGCCTGCTCTGCGCCCTGGCACTCCTAGGTTTGGGCTGGCCGCCGGCTGACGCCACGGCGCAGGGCCGCCCCACGCCGGAGGCGGGTGTCGTGGTGCTGGATGATCACGCGGCGCATGACCGCATCGCCGCCTTGTCCCTGCGGGACCAACGCGCTGCGCTCCTGCCCCTGATCCGGGCCACCGATGGCGGATGTGAAGACCTCTCCGGCGCGTATTTCGCCGGGATTGATGCCGCCGGACGCGCCTACTGGGATGTCCGCTGCCAGGATCGGACCGCCTGGAGAATCGCCCCTTCGCGGGATGGCGGCGTGGCCGATCTGATCCTCTGCCCGCGCCAGTCTGGCACCTGCTTCCAGCCGCTGCCTCGCAGGCCCGGTGATCTGGGCGCGATGCTGCAGGCACGTTGCAGCGCTGCCTGCGAGCTGCGCAGCGGGCCGATGCGGCAAGCATGCATCGCCCGTTGCCTGCAGGGCAATGAGGGCGTCGCGGGCGCGGGGGGGGGCGGCGGGCATGATCGCTACCTGGCGATCTTCGTGGTGGACCTCCCGCGGATGACGGAGGGATTTCGGGCGGGCGGGCGATCTGCCGCGCTCGCGCAGCAGACAGCCCGTTCGGCCTGCACCGCCGTGGCGAGTGCCGCGGCCTGCCGCTTGGCGGTGGCCGCCTTCAATGCATGTGTGGCCGTGGTGCAGGTGCCAAACGGGCTGATCCATACGGCAACCGGGATGGAACTGGACGATGCGGAACGGGAGGCCCAGGCCTCCTGCGGGCGTGGCGCGACGTGCCACGTTACCGTGTCGGGATGCTGACGATTGCCTCCGGCTTGGGGGGGACGGAAGCGGCATCCAGCCCGGCCCCCTCTGGTCGTGGGCTTCACGTTGCCTCTTGCGATGGGCGAGGGATCGCTAACCGAGCCGCTCAACGCCAAGGGCTGCCGCGGCGGAGATCAAATCGCGATCCGGCGTCGCCAGGGGTAAGCGCCCTCGCTGAGGCAGTTCCAGATATGTCGCGTCTTGCGCCGACAAGCGGAACCGCTTGCTGACGAGCTCCGCCCCAAGGTGCGCAAGCCCGCCGAACTGATGGACGCCGCCGAGCACGACGTACTGGCCTATATGGACTTACCGCGCCAGCACC
>NZ_JAIEQY010000357.1 GCF_019747315.1 Roseococcus sp.
GTGCTGGAAGCACGGTAAGACGTGGGTGCTGGAAGCACGGTAAGACGTGGGTGCTGGAAGCACGGTAGGGGCGTGTGCTGGAAGTCGGCTGACGTCAATTCATGGGGTCCGGGGCCTTGCGGCCCCGGCCGCCGGAGGCGCCTTTTTTCCCTCAGAATCCGACCTGATCGCCCCCCTTGAGCGACAGCATCTCCCGCGCCTCATCCGGGCTCGCGATCTCCAGCCCAAGCCCTTCGATGATCTGGCGCACCAGGCGCACTTGCTCGGCATTGCTGGTGGCCAGCCGACCGGGGCCGGCCCAGAGGCTGTCCTCCAGGCCCACGCGCACATTGCCGCCCATCGCCGCCGCCATCGCCGCGATCTTCAGCTGGTTGGACCCGGCGCCCAGCACCGACCACTGGTAGTTGTCGCCAAACAGGCGATCCGCCGTGCGCTTCATGTGCATCACATCCTCCGGATGCGCGCCGATGCCGCCCTGCAGGCCGAACACCGTCTGGATGAACAGCGGCGCCTTCACCAGGCCCTGATCGAAGAAATACTTCAGGTTGTAGAGGTGCGAGGTGTCGTAGCACTCGAACTCGAAGCGCGTGTTGTTCCCGGCGCAGGTGGTCAGGATATACTCGATATCCTGGAAGGAGTTGCGGAAGATGATGTCCTTGTTCGCGAGATAGGCGGGCTCCCACTCATGCTTGAACTCCTTGAAGCGGTTCAGCATGCCGAACAGGCCAAAATTCATGGAGCCGAGGTTGAGGGAGGCCACTTCCGGCTTGTGCAGCGCGGCGGGGCGCACGCGCTCCTCGATGGTCATGGTCGGCGCGCCGCCGGTGGTGATGTTCACCACGCAATTGCTGGCCTGCTTGATGATGCCGAGGAAGGGCGCGAAGGCCTCGGGCGACTGGTCCGGCCTGCCATCCTCGGGGTTGCGGGCGTGCAGGTGGACGATGGCGGCCCCGGCCTCGGCAGCGCCGATGGCGGCCTCGGCGATTTCCGCCGCCGTGATGGGCAGATGCGGCGACATGCTGGGCGTGTGGATGGCGCCGGTGACGGCGCAGGTGATGATGACGCGGCGGGCCTTGGCCATGGTTCGGTTCCCTCTTTGTTGTGCCACTTTGCGGGAAGTGCCCGGCGCTGCAAACCCCGTCAGGGCAGGCGCAGGCCTCCCAACTGCTTCAGTTCCGCCCGCCATCCACCGAGAGGATCTGCCCCGTCACCCAATCAGAGGCCGGGCTGGCGAAAAACAGCACGGCGTTGGCGATATCCTCGGCCTTGCCCAGGCGGCGGCGGTGGATGCCCTCCACCATGCGCGCCTGACCCTCCGGCCCGTAGCTCTCCCACTGCTTCTGCGAGGCGGGGTTGGAGAGGATGAAGCCCGGCGCCACGGCATTGGCGGTGATGCCATGGCGCGCGAATTCAAAGGAGAATTGCTTGGTAAGGCCGACCAGCGCGTGCTTCGCCGCCGTATAGGCCTGGATGCCCGTCAGGCTCGGCCGCAGCCCCGCGCCGGAAGCAATCGTGATGATGCGCCCCACCCCCGCCTTCTGCATGACGGGCGTGGCCGCCTGCACGCACCAGAGCGTGCTTTCCAGATTGGCCTGGAAGATTGCGTGCCAGTTCTCCTCCGTCACCTCGCTGAGCGGTCCCCCCACCTGGCCGCGCACGCCGCCGGCGGAGCAGACGAGCACATCGATGCCGCCCTCCGCCGCCGCCATCTCGGCCACCACGCGATGCACCTCGGCGCGCTCGGAAAGGTCGAGCGTGCGGCGCTGCACCGCCTCGGCGCCGGCCAGGCCCGCGGCATCGCGGTCCAGCGCCCAGACGCGGGCGCCCTCGGCCGTGAAGGCGCGTGCCACAGCCTGGCCGATGCCCTGGGCGGCGCCGGTCACGAGGATGCGAGCCCCTGGAAAGCGCTGTGTCATGCGGGCGAACCTTCTTCCTGCGGCCGGTCATCCGGCTTGCGGAAGCTTTCCCTAATCCACTGGCTTTGGCGAGGCGCGGGGCTCCCTGTGGCGGGGCAGGGACGCGATTGACCCTTTTTGGCGCTTCACCTAACTCCAGGAACCGCCATGGAGGGATGGATGCAGCCAAGTTCCAAGCGCCTGCCCACCAAGAGCAGCTCGTTGGGCTTCCTGCGGGAGAGCGGCTTGCCCATCGAAACCATCGTGGATGTGGGCGTCCAGCGGCGCACGCCCGATCTCATGAGCGCTTTCCCGGACAAGCGGCATATCCTGATCGAGCCGGTGGCGGAGAATTACCCCTACATCCACCAGAACTACGCCGGCATGGACTACACCTTGCTTGAGGCTGCTGCCTCGGATCGCGACGGGGAGGGGGTCCTGCGGCTGCGGTCCAATGCGCCGCAAACCGGGATCTTCACCAGCTCCCTGCGCGACGACAGCAAGCCCGATTCGCCAACGACGGCGCTGGAAGAGCGGAAGGTCCGGGAAGTCACGCTGGATGCGGCGCTGCCCGCCCTCAATCCGGCGCGGCCATATCTCCTCAAGCTGGACGTGGATGGTGATGAGCCGCGCATCCTTGCCGGGGCCAAGGCAACGCTGAAGCATGTGTCCTGCCTGGTCATCGAGGCCTCGATCCGCCAGCTCGCCGCACGGGTTGCGGCGCTGGAGCCCCATGGCTTCATCCTTTGGGACTTGATCGACCTGAACTACTATATGGGGAACCTCTCCCACTTCGACCTGGTCTTCATTCCCCGCTGGCATCGGAAGATCCCGGCGCTGAGCCCCTGGTCGTCCTTCCCCCGAAACCCGCGCGGCATGCAGAGCTACCTGCACGAGCCGGGCTGAGCCACGCCGCGCTACTTCCGCGTCAGCGCCACCAGATAGCGGCACCAATCCGTGGCGGAGGGGTTGTGGAAGCCGCAATCGCGCGGCGCGGCGAGGTCATAGGCCAGGCAATCGCCCGGGCTCAGCGCCGTTTCCTCCTCGCCCTGATGGATCACCAGCTGGCCGGCCCGCAGCCAGACCACCTGGCCGCGCAGGAAGCGGTAGGAGGCAGCGGGATAGGCTACCCGCGCGCCGGGGGGCAGTTCCACCTCCACCAGCTCGGGCTCCGCGCCGGGCGGCGAGAGGGCGCGGCGGCGGTAGCCGGTCTCGGGGTCGGTCCAGACCTCCTGCATCGCGGCCTGGCGGAGGTGGCTCGCCCCCGCATCCGCCTCCGCCCTGGCCAGCAGCGCCGAAACGGTGAGGCCGAGGGCGCCGGAGAGCCGGCCAAGAAGCGCGGCGGTGGGGCTCGCCTCGGCCCGCTCCACCTTGCTGATCATGGCGCGGGAGACGCCGGATTCAGTGGCCAGGGTGGCGATGGACCAGCCCCGTGCCTCGCGCTCGCGCCGGATGCGCAGCGCCAGGCGGTCATCCAAGCCTGTCATGATAGTGGACATAATGGCACTTTAGTGGAATCATCCCGACATGACCAGCATGGGACATAATGGCGGGCCGCCGCTGGAGGATGAGGGCGCGGCCTGGCGCAGCTGGGTCTGGCGCCGCGCCCACAAGAAGGCCTGGAAGACCCCGCCGCGCGAAGTCGCCCTGCGCCGCCTGGCCCGGGCCGAGGAGCTGGGCCTGACCTACAAGGAATACACGCTGGAGATCCTGGAGCGCGGCAAATATCTATAGTTTCTTCTCGGCTCGGAGATGCAAGAACCTGAGGTTCTTGCCGGGGTGCTCGAGCGGCAGCGACCCTCGAACCATGCTGGCCGCGCCGCTACCCCTCCCGCAGCGCCGCAATCTCCGCAGCCAAGGCGGCGGCATCAGGCTCGGCCGGAAACAGCGCCTCCACCTCCACCGCCACTGCGAGTTGCTGCTTGTAGAGGGCGCGCGGCACCTCCTCCGTGCCGAATTGGGCCAGATGCGCCGTCTGGAATTGCGCATCCAGCAGGGTAAATCCGCCCAACCGCAGCCGCGCCACCAGATGCACCAGCGCGATTTTCGAGGCGTCATCCGCCCGGCTGAACATGCTCTCGCCGAAGAAGGCACCGCCGAGCGAAACGCCATAAAGCCCGCCCACCAGCCGCTCCCCCTCCCAGGCCTCGATGGAATGCGCGTGGCCCTGGCCGTGCAGCGCAAGGAAGAGGGCGCGGATCTCGGCATTGATCCAGCTGTCGGTGGAACTGGGCCGCGGCGCCGCGCATTCGGTGATCACCTCGGGGAAGGCCTGGTTGGCGGTGATGCGATAGGGCGCCTGCCGGAGGCGCCGCGCCAGGCGCCGGGGCAGGTGAAACCCGTCGAGCGGGATCACGCCGCGCTGCTCCGGGTCCAGCCAGTAAAGGGTCCGGGCCTCGCGGCTTTCGGCCATCGGGAACAGCCCGATGCGATAGGCCCGCAGCATGAGTTCGGGCGTGATTTCCATCTGGCGGCGGGACATCAGAAGGGCTCCCGTGGCGCGCGAGGCGGCGGGGCAGGGAACGGCGACGCGGCTCTGCGCAGATCTTCCACATGGCCACCCTACTCCAGCCGGGCGATGAATCGAAACCTTCTCGGCACGGGACGGAGATTTGCGAGGGCCAAGCATCCGACGCGTTGCGCGTACCGAGACGTCACAGCCGGAATGTGCCATGGGCCCCAGGATCACCGTCACCGCCATCGGCCGGCTTCGGCCGGGGCGCCACCAGCGCCTGGCCGCGATGCTGCCGCGCTTCGCGGCCGTCGCGCGCCGGCAGCCCGGCCTTCGAGGAACGGTTGGCGCAGCACGCGGTGACATTGACCGAGGACTGGGAAGACCCGCTGATGGCGGTGCAGCACCTGGCGCGAAAACGCCCCCGCCACTTCCTGGTCATGACGCATGAATGCCTGGAGGTGCCGCCCGGCCTGACGGTGACGCCCGTGCCGGGTTGGACCCGCGCCTCAGATGCCCTTGGCGACGAAACGCTCCAGCCAGTGGATCGTATAGTCGCCCGACTGGAACTCGGCATCGGCCATGATACGACGGTGCAGGGGCAGGGTCGTCTTGATGCCGTCCACCACCATCTCATCCAGGGCGCGCTGCATGCGCGCGATGGCCTGGGGCCGCGTGGGCGCATGCACGATGAGCTTCGCCACCAGGCTGTCGTAATGCGGCGGCACGGCGTAGCCCGAGTAGAGGGCGCTATCCACGCGCACGCCGAGGCCACCCGGCGCGTGATAGGTGTTCACCTTGCCGGGTGAAGGCGCGAAGGTCTCGGGGTCTTCCGCCGTCACGCGGCATTCGATGGCGTGGCCGTTGAAGGTCACGTCATCCTGCCCGTAGCCGAGCTTTTCGCCGGCGGCGATGCGGATCTGCTCCCGCACCAGATCCACGCCGCAGAGCATTTCCGTCACGGGATGCTCCACCTGCAGGCGGGTGTTCATTTCGATGAAGGCGAATTGCCCGTCCTGGTAAAGGAATTCCAGGGTGCCGGCATTGCGATAGCCGATCTGCCGCAGCCCGGCTGTGACCTGCGCGCCCAGCGCGTCACGTTCGGGCCCGGTCAGCGCGGGGGAGCCCGCCTCCTCCACCAGCTTCTGGTGGCGGCGCTGCAGCGAGCAGTCGCGCTCGCCGAAATGCACGACATTGCCGTGGGTGTCGGCCAGGACCTGCAGCTCGATATGGCGCGGCCGGTCCAGGTATTTCTCCATATAGACGGCGTCATTGCCGAAGGCGGCCTTGGCCTCCGTGCGGGCGACCTGCCAGGCCTCCTCCAGCTCATCGGCCGAGCGCGCGACCTTCATGCCGCGCCCGCCACCGCCGGCGGCGGCCTTGATCAGCACGGGATACTTGATCGCCTCCGCGATTTCGCGTGCTTCCTCGAAGCTGTCCAGCGCGCCGGGCGAGCCGGGGACGAGCGGGACATTCAGCTTCCGCATCGCGTCCTTGGCGGCGATCTTGTCGCCCATCATGTGGATGTGGTCGGCCGTGGGGCCGATGAAGGTGAGGCCATGCGCCTCCACCATCTCGGCGAAGCGGGCGTTTTCCGAGAGGAAGCCGTAGCCGGGATGGATGGCATCGGCGCCGGTGATCGCGGCCGCCGAGAGGATGGCGGCGACGTTCAGGTAGGAATCCCGTGCCGAGGGCGGGCCGATGCAGACGCTTTCATCGGCGAGGCGCACATGCATGGCCGAGGCATCGGCGGTGCTGTGCACGGCGACGGTGCGGATGCCCATTTCCTGGCAGGCGCGATGCACGCGCAGCGCGATCTCGCCGCGATTGGCGATGAGGATCTTCTTGAGCATGAGTCTCTACGCCCTCAAACGCGACGCGCTGGAAGCGCGCCTTTGGCGCGACGCGCCGGCTCCGCCGGCTTGGCTTCGGCGCGCCACGGGTGCGCCGGGCCAGAAGCTCAGTTGGGCGCCGCCGGCGGCCTTGCGGCCGGATGCTGCCTGGAGGGCGGTATGGGTCATCTTCTACTCGACCAGCACAAGCGGCTCGCCATATTCCACGGGCGTGCCGGCATCCACCAGGATGCGCGTCACCGTGCCGGAGCGCGTGGCCTTGATCTGGTTGAAGGTTTTCATCGCCTCGATCAGCAGCACGGTCTGCCCTTGGCTGACCTTGGCGCCGAGCGTGATGAAGGGCGGCGCCCCGGGCTCCGGCGAGAGATAGGCGACGCCCACCATGGGCGAGGTGACCAGGCCCGGATGCTTGAGGTCCAGCGCCTCGGGGTCGGCCGCGGCAGGCGCTGCGCTGGGCGCCGCCGCCGCCATGGGCATCTGGCCCATCGGCATCTGCATCTGCGGGGCAGCGTAGTATTGCGCGGGGGCGGCCGGCGCCGCGGGGATGATGCGGGCCACGCGAATGCGTGAATCCTTTTCCGAGAGCTCGATCTCGGTCAGGTCGGTCTCACGCAGGATATCCGCGAGTTTGCGGATGGCATCCGCGTCGAATTGAATGCCGCTGGTCATGCGTCGTCATCCTCGTTTCCGCCGACGAGATTGGCCATGGCCTGCAGCGCGAGCGCATAGCCCGCCACACCCAGGCCGGCGATCACGCCGGTGGCGGCCTTGGAGACCAGGCTGTGGTGCCGGAACTCCTCGCGCCGATGAATATTGGTGATATGGACTTCGATCACCGGCAGCCCGACGGCCAGAAGCGCGTCGAGGATGGCGACCGAGGTGGTGGTGTATCCGGCCGGATTGATCACGATGCCGGCGGCGCGGCCGCGGCATTCCTGAATCCAGGAGACCAGCTCGCCTTCCATGTTGGACTGGCGGAAATCAATCGCCAGGCCCAGCTCTTCGGCCGCCTCCGCGCAGAGATTCTCCACATCGTCGAGCGTCGCCGTGCCGTATTTCTCCGGCTCGCGCGTGCCCAGCGTGTTGAGGTTGGGGCCGTTGAAGACGGCGATGAGGTTCATGGCGGTTCCGGATGGTCACAAAACTTCAGGACAGGGCGGGCTAGCATGGGGGGCGCGGCAGCGGCAAGCGCGCCCCCATCTTGCGCCCCGCGGCCGGGCGCGGCATCTCCTGAGCCTCTGGCGGCGCGGCACGTCATTGACCCCCGTGCCGCGCATCACCAGATGGAATGAGACCAGGGGGAGCCCCCGCCCCGAAGCAAGGGATGGGGGGCTGAGATTCCGCGACGGCGCGGTGACCCTTCGAACCTGATCCGGATCATGCCGGCGAAGGGATGGGAATCCGGCGCCTCGCCGCATCCCCGCCCCCTTCGCCCAGCGCGGGAGAGAGCGTGCGATGTCCGAGCTGGCGCAACGCCTGAAGCTCACCGTCAATGGCGAAGGGCGGGACCTGCCGGCCGGCAGCAGCCTGGCCGATCTGCTGGCCGAGATCGGCCTCGCCGCCCGGAAGGTGGCGGTGGAACGCAACCTGGAAATCGTGCCGCGTTCCCAATACGAGACCACGCGACTGGCTGATGGCGATGCCATCGAAATCGTGCATTTCATCGGGGGTGGCTGAGAATTGACCGAAGACAGCTGGGAAGTCGCCGGGCGCCGCTTCAACTCCCGCCTCATCGTGGGCACGGGGCGCTACAAGTCGCTGGAGGAAACGCGGGACAGCATCGCGGCGAGCGGGGCCGAGATCGTCACTGTCGCCGTCCGCCGCGTGAACCTGAGCGATGCCTCGGCGCCGATGCTCCAGGATTTCGTGCCGCCGGACCGTTACACTTACTTACCCAACACCGCCGGCTGCTTCACCGCGCAGGACGCGGTCCGCACGCTGCGCCTGGCGCGCGAGGCGGGCGGCTGGAACCTGGTGAAGCTGGAGGTGCTGGGCCCGCCCCCCTTCCTCTACCCCGACATGGCCGCGACCTTCGAGGCCGCAGCCGCCCTCATCGCCGATGGCTTCGAGGTGATGGTCTATTGCGCCGATGACCCGGTGGCCGCGAAGCGGCTGGAGGAGATGGGCTGCGTGGCCATCATGCCGCTGGGCGCGCCGATCGGCTCGGGCATGGGGGTGGTCAATCCCTACATGATCCGTGCCATCAAGGCGCAGGCCAAGGTGCCGGTGCTGGTGGATGCCGGCATCGGGACGGCGAGCGAGGCCGCTTTCGCCATGGAATTGGGCTGCGACGCCGTGCTGCTCAACAGCGCCATCGCCCATGCGCAGGACCCGGTGCGGATGGCGGAAGCCATGAAGCACGCGGTCATCGCCGGCCGCGCCGCGCACCTCGCCGGGCGCATGCCGCGCGACTACAAGGCCGATGCGTCCAGCCCCATGACGGGGCTGATCCGCTAGGCTCGGCCGATCGGGCGGGGGCGGCTTGCGCCCCCCCCCGCTCACGCGGCGCGGATTCCCCCAAGGAAGCCATGGATGCTGCGGCGCAGCACTTCCGCCTGGCTGGTCAGGCGCTGCGAGCTCTCCCGAAGGCCGGCACCGGCGCTGGCCACAGCCCCCGCCCCCTGCAGGACCTCCGCCGTGCGGAAGGCCACCTTCTGGGTGCCGTCCGCGGCACTGGCGATGGCCTGGCCGATGCCTTGGGTGGAGGCCGATTGCTCCTCGGCGGCCGCGGCCACCCGCGCCGCGATGTCGCTCAGCTCCTCGATGACCTGCCCAATCCCGCGGATCGCCTGCGCGGCGCGGTCGGTCTCGGCCTGCATCGCACTGATCTGACCGCTGATCTCCTGGGTGGCCTTCGCGGTCTGTGCCGCCAGGGACTTCACCTCGCCCGCCACCACGGCGAAGCCCTTGCCGGCATCGCCCGCGCGCGCCGCCTCGATCGTGGCATTGAGCGCGAGCAGGTTGGTCTGCCCCGCGATGGAAGCGATGATGCCGCTCACATCGCCGATGCGGCTGCTGACCTCGACCAGGCCCGCCACCACGCCATCGGTGGCGCGCGCGTTGTCGGCCGCGCGACGGGCGAGGTTCGCGCTGTCGGCCACCTGGCGCGATACCTCGGCGATGGAGAGCGACAATTGCTCGGTGGAGGCGGCGATGGTCTGCATGTCCTGCTCGGCCACGCCTGCCGCATCCCGCATGTCCTCGGCGCGCGACTGCGTCTCGACCGAGGTGCGGCCGATGAGATCCGCCGTGCCGTCGAGCGGCGCGACCGCCCTTGAGAGGTCGGCCAGGACGGTTTCGATCTCCGCCTCGAAGCTGCGGATCATCGCATCGGTGCGCTCGGCGCGGCTCACCTTGGTCGCCTGCTCGGCCGCCGCGGCGGCGGCGAGCTCGCTCGCGGTGATGGCGTTGCGCCGGAGGATCTCGATGGCCTGGGCCATGTGCCCGATCTCGTCCCGCCGTGCGGTGCAGGGCACGGACACGTCATTCCGCCCCTCCGCCAGGGCCGCCACCGTGCCGGTCAGCGCCACGACCGGGGTGACCAGGCGGCGCAGGACGACGACAGCGGTGAGGGCGATCAGCCCCGCATAGGCCAGCCCGATGACGATCGCGAAGATCAGCGCCCGGGCCGCCGCGCCGCGTTCCCCCCGGGCGTGCTCCAGGGCTTCCAGCAGGGCGGCGTCCCGGATGACGTAGGGCAGGCCCGCCGCGGCGGGGCCGAAGCGCGCGTATTCATCGAGCCCCATGGGATAGGTGCCACCCGCGCGTCCCGCCGCGAAGAGCGCGGCGATGCGCCGGTTCGCGTCGTCGAAGAAGCGGGCACGCAGGTCGGCCTCGGCCGCCGCCAGCCGTTCGGGCCGGCCGAGCAGTTCCACCATGCGCTGGATATTCGCCCAGAGGACGGTCTTGGACCCCTCATGGGTCAGCACCGTCTCGATCTCCGCCGGCGTCAGGGGGCGGCCACTGCGGATCGCCGCGCTGATGGGCAGGATGGCGGAGGTGGTGGCCTGGGCGAGTTCCCATCCGGCACGCGCCACCGCGATCGCGCTGCCAGTGCCGTCGGACCGGCGCGTGACATCACCATGGGCCTGGTTGAGGGCCGCGTCCACCGCACCGCTGATGGCTGCGAAGATGGGCGCGGGCGCCTGATCCGTCGGGATGGCGCGCTCGGCACCCGGGCGGGCCGCCTGGGCCAGGATCACCGGCCGGGCGGCGCGCAGCCTGGCCATCCCAGCCTCCAGCGCCGCGGCATGCTGGGCGTAGCCCGGCGCGCCCATCGCCGCATAAGCCGCCCGCACGGCCTCAAGGGCGGTGTCATTGGCGCGGGCAAAGCCCTCCAGATCGCGAAGCTGCTCCGCGCTTGCGGGCACGGGCAGGCTGGTGCGGATGACCGAAAAGGCGCGCTCCGTCCCCAGGGTCTGGCCGAAGCGCATCAGCGCGGCGGCGAGCTCGGTGCGCTGCAACGCATCCGTGGCCGCGCGGTGGTTCTGCGCCTCACGAAGCGACGCGGTGAGAACCAAAGCGAGGCCGGTCGCGAAGACGGCAGCCATGAGGACCAGCAAAAGCTTTCGCAGGGACATCCCGAACACGCTCCAAGAAACAGGCCCGCCATGCCTACAGCCCCCGGACTTTCCGGATGGTGAAGGCGGGCGGTCACGGCGGCGCGGGGTCAAGGACATGGTGGGGCGTCACCGAAGGACATGGTGGGGCGTCACCGAAGGAAAGGGTGGGGCGTCACCGAAGGAAAGGGTGGGGC
>NZ_JAIEQY010000194.1 GCF_019747315.1 Roseococcus sp.
GTCGGGGCCGGGGGCGTCGGGGCCGGGGGCGGCGGCGGGCGAAAACGCGGCGCCGGCGGCGGAGCGTAGGGGTTGAGCGTGTCCTCGATCGGCGGCACTGCCATCATGGGCGCAAGCGCCGTCGCGCGCTCGGCCACGGGCGGTTCGGGCGGCACCTCGCGTGCGGCGGCAGCGGCGCTGCGCAGTTCGCGCAGCACCTCTTCGGGCCCGGGCAGGGTCGCGTCTTCCCGCGCCGCGTCGGCGCGGACCGGAAGGTTGCCGAAGCTGCGATACTTCAAGCCTGGTGTATTCATGGCTGCGGCCACGCGCGCCACGTCTGGCTCCTGGCCCATCTAACGCGCCAATCCCTATTTCAAATCGCGCCGGAGAATGCCCGCAAAGCCTTCCCCGGGAAACCCTGTTTTTGTTGTTTCACAGGCGATTTGGGCGACGTCTGCCTCAACTCAAACCAGAATCGCGCGCCGCGAGAGTGCAAAGCAGGCTGAGCGCGCCAGAGTAGTAGTCCGGCATGGCGGGAACCGCCGTGCCCGGCATGGCAAGCCGGTTGGCCCGGCCCGGGCCGGCCGGGCGGCGCGCCATGGCCAGCGCCGCGACCCCGGCGATCCCTGGCGAGGCCGCATAGGGTGAGGTGGAATTGGTCGTCAAATCCGTCCAGGCTGGCATGTGGCGGTGGCGCGGGTCATTCCAGAAATCGGCGGGGCCGGTGAGGCCGGGCTCCCGCCCCATGCCGACCCAGGCCATGTAGAGCGGCACCCGCACCGCGTCGTAGGAGAAGCGCGGCGCCCAATCTCCAGGCAGGGTCAGCACGCCATCCACCCGGCTCACCGCCAGCCAGTCCGGCGGCAGGCCCCAGCGGCCGAAGCGGCCCTGGCGCATCAGCGTGACGCCATCCACCGCGACACGGAGCCAGGCCGGGTCCGGCACGGCGCGCGCCAGCGCGCGGATCGCCGGGAAAGCGTAGTAGGAGGGGTTGATCACCGTGTGGTCCGCGCGCTCGAAGCCGCGCGCCCCCGGCAACAGCACCGCATAGGGGCCGGCCCGGCGGACCAGCAGGCGCAGGATGTCCCGCGCGATGGCGGTGCCCTGTGCGGTATGCTCGGCATTGCCCCAGCGCTCGCCGGCCTCCAGCAGCGCCCAGGCGATGAAGAGATCGCCATCCGTGGCGTTGTTCGGGTCATCCACCGGGTTGCTGGCACCGGGGCGGAAGCGCCAGGAGAAGAGCTCGTCTTGCGGGCGGCGGAGCGTGGCGACGGTCCATTGCAGGATGCGCTCGAAGCTTGCGCGGTCATCGGCGCGGACGGCCGACATCATGGCCCAGCCCTGGCCCTCGGTGTGGGAGACGTTCTGGTTGCCGGTGTCGATGATGCGCCCGTCGGGCATCATGAAGCGCTCCCGGAAGGCCAGCCATTCGGCCCGCTGCATGTCGCTCGGCGCCTGGGCGGCCGCCAGGCCCGGGGCCAGGAGGGAGGCCAGGCCTGCCGCCGGAAGGGCCAGGAGGGCGGCACGGCGCGAGAGCGTCGCGGGGGGAACCAGGGTCAAGACATCCATCCTCGGCCAGGGAGAATCCGGAGATTGGTGGGCAGGCGGGCGGTCGGAGCCGGCAGGGGGATGCCGGGTGGAGGCGGCCGGACCGGGCGTTGCCGCCCCATCTAGCGCGATGGTTGTGTTCGGATCGTTCCAGAAAATCGAGTTATCACGCATTTTGAAACACAACTCTCGGGGGCTTGTCAAAGCTTTTCTCAAGCCCTCCCCTGTCCGCCTGCTCAGGAGAGAAACAAACATGGCCCTTCGACTCATCACCTTTACCAATGGCTCGGCCTCGCGCCCGGGCGCCATGCTGGGCGATTCCGAGGTGCTCGACCTCACCGCCGCCGGCCTGCCCCAGGCCGACATGGGCGCCATCATCGCCGCCGGCGCCCCGGCCTTGGTCGCCATCCGCGCCCTGGTGGCCAATCCGCCCGCCGCCGCCCGCCTGCCGCTCTCGGCCGTGAAGCTGCTGGCCCCCATCCCCCGGCCCGCGCGCAACATTTTCTGCGTCGGCCGCAACTACATGGACCATGTGGCCGAGGGCGACCGCACCCGCGGCATCACCAACTCCGAATTGCCGAAATTCCCCCAATTTTTCACGAAGGCGCCTGAGACGGTGATCGCCCCGGGAGACACCATCCCGGATCATGGGGCGACGGGCGTGACCCAATGGCTCGATTACGAGGCGGAGCTGACCCTCATCATCGGCACGCCTGGCGCCAATATCGCGAAGGAGGATGCGCTGAGCCACGTTTTCGGCTGGACCATCGCCAATGACGTGACGGGCCGTGACCTGCAGCGCCGCTACGGGCAGTGGTTCAAGGGCAAGTCGCTGGACGGCTCCTGCCCGCTCGGCCCCTGGATCATTCCGGCGGATGAGCTGGATGCGAGCGACCTGGCGATCCAGCTCTGGATCAATGGCGAGCAGCGGCAATCCAGCCGCACCAGCAAGATGATCTTCGACGTGAAGGAGATCCTGCACCACCTGTCCAAGGGCTTCACCCTGCAACCGGGGGATGTGGTGATGACCGGCACGCCCGAGGGCGTGGGCTATGCCATGGTGCCGCCCCAGGTGCTCAAGACCGGGGATGTCGTGAAGATCGCGGTCGAGGGCATCGGCGAGCTGACCAACCCGGTTGGCTGACCCTCCGCTGGGGTTGCATACGCAGAGTCCCAATTTCTTCGCCCCTCCCATGCGGGGAGGGGCTGCCTCCGCGCAGGCCTTAGGGCTATGGTGATCTTACTCGCCGCAGTGTTGGGGCTGCGGCGCGTGTCGCCGTGAACACAAAAGGGCCGGGCCGCCGCAAGACGGGTCCGTGAAGAAGAAATGGCTGGAGTGGACATCCTCGCAAGCGCGATGAATGGGGCGAATGCCGCCTATCTCGCCGATACCTATGCCCGGTGGGTCGAGAATCCAGGCTCAGTGGATGCCTCCTTCGCCGAGCTCTTCGCCGCGCTGAACGACGATGCCCGCGCCGTGCTGACCGATGCCATGGGCGCCTCCTGGGCGCCGCGCCCGCGCGGCGGATTCGCGCCCCCCGAGGATGTGAAGCCCGCCCCCAAGGGCGGGGCGCCGGCCCCCGCCGCTGGCCAGGCCCGCGCGACCGACCCGGAAGAGACCCGCCGCGCCGTGCTGGACAGCATCCGCGCGCTGATGCTCATTCGCTCCTACCGCGTGCGCGGTCACCTTGAAGCCAAGTTGGATCCGCTGGGCCTTCAGGTGCCCCCGGCCCATCCCGAACTCTCCGCGCCGTTCTGGGGCTTTTCCGAGAGCGACCTCGACCGCCGCATCTTCATCGACAACGTGCTGGGCCTGGAGACCGCGACCGTCCGCGAGATCATGCACCGCGTCCGCGCCACCTATTGCGGCCCGATCGGCGTGGAATTCATGCACATCCAGGACCCGGACCAGAAGTCCTGGATCCAGCAGCGCGTCGAGGGCGCGCCCTGGGTGAATGGCTATACCCCCGCCCAGAAGCGCCAGATCCTGCTCCAGCTGACCGAGGCCGAGGGCTTCGAGGCCTTCTGCGCCAAGAAATATGTCGGCACCAAGCGCTTCGGCCTGGAAGGCGGCGAGAGCACCATCCCCGCCGTGCAGACCGTGATCGAGACCGCGGCGCGCGAGGGGGTCAAGGAGATCGCCATCGGCATGGCGCATCGCGGGCGGCTCAACGTCCTCGTGAACGTCGTGAAGAAGCCCTACATGCAGGTCTTCTCGGAGTTCAAGGGCTCGTCCTTCAAGCCGGATGACGTGCAGGGCTCGGGCGATGTGAAGTATCACCTCGGCACCTCCACCGATGTCGAGATCGAGGGCCGCAAGGTCCATCTCTCGCTCCAGCCCAACCCTTCGCACCTGGAAGCGGTGAACCCCGTCGTCGCCGGCAAGGTGCGCGCGCGGCAGGACATGGCGGGCGATGTGAAGACGCGCAGCAGCGTCATGGGCATCCTGCTGCATGGCGATGCCGCCTTCGCCGGCCAGGGCCTGGTCTATGAGACGCTGGCGATGAGCCAGCTCATCGGCTACCGCACCGGCGGCACGATCCATATCGTGACCAACAACCAGATCGGCTTCACCACCGTCCCGGCGCATGCCTATTCCGGCCTCTATTGCACCGACGTCGCCAAGGCGATCCAGGCGCCGATCCTGCATGTGAATGGCGACGACCCCGAGGCGGTGGTCTGGTGCGCGCAGCTCTGCGCCGAATTCCGCATGCGCTTCCAGGCGGATATCGTGCTCGACATCGTCTGCTATCGCCGCCACGGCCATAATGAGAGCGACGAGCCGGCCTTCACCCAGCCCACCATGTACAACCGCATCCGCCAGATGAAGACGACGCGGACCCTCTATGCCGAGCGCCTGGCCGCCGAGGGCTCGGTCACGGCCGAGGATGCGCAATCCATCCAGGACGCCTTCTATGCCAAGCTGGAGGACGCCTTCGAGGCCGCGGCCAGCTTCAAGCCCAACAAGGCGGATTGGCTGGAAGGCCATTGGACCGGCCTCAAGGCCGTGGGCAGCACCGAGCAGGTCGAGCAGCTGCATGAGACCGCCGTCAGCCTCGATACGCTTCGCGAGGTGGGCGGCGCGCTGTGCCGTGTGCCGGGCGATTTCAACGCCAATTCCAAGATCGTCCGCCAGCTCGAAGCCAAGAAGACGGCGATCGAGACCGGCGAAGGCATCGACTGGGCGACGGGTGAGGCGCTGGCCTTCGGCACGCTGCTGCTGGAAGGCCACCGCGTCCGCCTCTCGGGCGAGGATGTGCAGCGCGGCACCTTCAGCCACCGCCATTGCGTGCTGGTGGACCAGAATGACCAGCGCGAATACGCGCCGCTAAACCAGATCCGCCCCGATGGCTTGAATGGGGGCCAGGCCCGCTTCGAGGCCTTCAACTCGCTGCTGAGCGAGGTCGGCGTGCTGGGCTTCGACTACGGCTATTCCCTGGCCGACCCCAAGACGCTGGTGCTTTGGGAGGCGCAGTTCGGCGATTTCGCCAATGGCGCGCAGGTCATCATCGACCAGTTCATCGCCTCGGGCGAAACCAAGTGGCTGCGCATGTCGGGCCTCGTCATGCTGCTGCCGCACGGGCATGAGGGGCAGGGGCCGGAGCATTCCTCCGCCCGGCCGGAGCGGTACCTGCAGCTCTGCGCCGAGCGCAACATGCGCGTCTGCAACTTCACGACGCCGGCCAACTACTTCCACGCCCTGCGCCGCCAGCTGAAGGCGAATTACCGCAAGCCGCTGGTGGTGATGACGCCGAAGTCGCTGCTGCGCCACAAGCTCGCCGTCAGCAGCCTGGCCGAATTCGGCCCGGGTTCCGCCTTCCGCTACGTCATCCCCGAGATGGAGGCGATCGCCCCGGAGGAGAAGGTGAAGCGCGTCGTCCTCTGCACCGGCAAGGTCTATTACGACCTGCTGCAGGAGCGGCGGGACAAGGGCGTGAACGACGTGGCGCTGATCCGGCTGGAGCAACTCTACCCCTTCCCGGCCAACAGCCTCGCTTTGGCGCTGGCGCCCTACAAGAATGCCGAGATCGTCTGGTGCCAGGAGGAGCCCGAGAATATGGGCGCCTGGCATTTCGTGGATCGCCGGATCGAGAAGGTGCTGAACGACCTTGGCGCCCCCGGCCGGCGCCCGGTCTTTGTCGGTCGCGAGGAGGCGGCGAGCCCCGCCACCGGCCTCGCCAAGGTGCATGCGGCCCAGCAGGAAGCGCTGGTCAGGCAGGCGCTCGGCCTCTGAGGCAAATGCGGGCGCGTTACCGGCTGACGCGCCCGTCCCAATTGGACTAAGAGAGTTCCAGGAAAAAGCGGAAAACCATGGCAACCGATATTCTCGTGCCCACCCTGGGTGAAAGCGTCAGCACCGCCACCGTCGCGCGTTGGCTCAAGCAGGCCGGCGAGGCCGTGGCCGCCGACGAGCCGCTGGTCGAACTCGAGACCGATAAGGTGACGGTCGAGGTGAATGCCCCAGCCGCCGGCGTGCTGGAGGCGATCGCCGCCCAGACCGGCGCCGAGGTCGAGCCGGGCGCCGTGCTCGGCAGCATCGCCGCGGGTGCGGGCAAGCCAGCGGCACCGCCGACCTCCGCCGCCAAGCCCGTCGGCACCGGCGGCGGCTCCGTCGCCGCGTCCGAGGTGCATGGCACCGCGCCGGGCGGGCACGCACCGGCAGCCCAGCCGGCCGCAAGCCACGCGCCCATGCCCGCCGCCGCCAAGCTGATGGCCGAGAACAACGTCACCGCCGCCCAGATCGGCGCGGGCTCCGCCAAGGATGGGCGGATCGCCAAGGGCGACGTGCTGGACTTCCTGAGCCAGCCCGCCGCCAAGGCCGCGCCGGCCGCCGCCAAGCCCGCCCGTGGCCTGGAAGCCGGCGAGGAGCGCGTGAAGATGACGCGCCTGCGCACCACCATCGCCCGCCGCCTGAAGGAGGCGCAGAACACCGCCGCCATGCTCACCACCTTCAACGAGGTGGATATGGGCGCCGTCATGGCCATGCGCGGCGAATACAAGGACGCCTTCGAGAAGCGCCACGGCGTGAAGCTCGGCTTCATGTCCTTCTTCGTCACGGCCTGCGTGGCCGCGCTGAAGGAATTCCCGGCCGTCAATGCCGAGATCGAGGGTGACGAGGTCATCTATCGCAACTTCGTCCATATGGGCATCGCCGTCGGCGGGCCCTCGGGCCTGGTCGTTCCCGTGCTGCGCAATGCCGACGACATGGGCTTCGCCCAGATCGAGAAGTCCATCGCCGATTTCGGCAAGCGCGTGCGCGACGGCCAGCTCAAGCTGGAGGAGATGGCGGGCGGCAGCTTCACCATCACCAATGGCGGCATCTACGGCTCGCTCATGTCGACGCCCATCCTGAACCCGCCGCAATCGGGCATCCTGGGCATGCACAAGATCCAGGAGCGGCCGATGGCGATCAACGGCAAGGTCGAGATCCGGCCGATGATGTACCTGGCCCTGTCCTATGACCACCGGATCGTGGACGGCAAGGAAGCCGTCTCCTTCCTCGTCCGCGTCAAGGAAGCCCTGGAAGACCCCCGCCGCCTGATGCTGGGAGTCTGAGCGATGCGCTCACGCGAAGGCCAGCTCAGCGACAACCGCCCCATCTCCCGCACGCGCGTGGAGAAGGAAAAGCAGCTGCGCGACCTGAAGGAAGTGCTGGCGGGGATGAAGGCGCATGCCACCCCGGCCCTGCGGGATTCCGTGAAGGCCAAGATCAAGGAACTCGAAGCGGATCTGGCACAGCCGGCGCCGCCGCCGCGGGACCGCAGGCCGCCTCGGCGGGAATTTTAAGGCCAGGGCTCCGCCCTGGACCCGCCGGGGCCGAAAGGCCCCGGACCCCAACAATTAAATCAGTCTGGCTTCCCGCAGCGCAGCCTTCAGGGCGGCGGGGAGGGCCTCCATGCCGGAGGCGGCGGCGCCTTCCACCACATCGGCGGGCGCGTCCTCCACAGACAGATACCTCCAGCCCTGGAAGGCCTTGGTGGCGCGGGCCTCCACCATCACCAGCTTCGGGTCCAGCACCAGGCCGCAACAGGCCGTCCCATCGCCCCAGTCATCCTCGATGATGTCGATGATCCGCTGCCGCACCTGCAGGAAGCCACCCACCACCCAGTAGATGCTGCCGCCATCCAGGATCTCCTCGCGGCGCTTGGGCGTCATGCGCGTCTGGTGGCGCAACGGCGGATCGGCCACGCCGCGCAGCTTCTGGATGGCACGCAGCTGCGCCACATCCTTGGGGCCGACCGAGAGTTTCAGCATGTGCAGCATCACCCACCCATGTGGCCATGCAGCGGAGTCGGGCAAGGGCGATGATTACGAGGGCGGTGCGCCGGGCGGTGGTGCGGCGGCCAAGGCGCGGTTCCCCTGCGGCCGCAGGCTGGCATAGGCCACCTGGCCGAAATCCTGCAGCCGCCGCTCCACCGCCTGGAAAGCCGAACGCTCCCGCGCCGAGAGCGTGGCCTCCGGCGTGTTCATCCGGTGCGCCAGGTAGCGCGCCAGCATGCCCGAGCCACGTCGGTGCGCCGCCGCCACCATCCCGCCTTCGGTCAGGGTGATCTCCTCGCCATTCAGGCCGCGCACGGCGCTGCCCTGCCGTGTCATTGCGCCATTGCGGTCCAGCTGCACCTCGACCCGCCGGAGGAAATGCGACATGGCTGCCTCCTGCGCCGCCGGGTTGGCCAGGAAATCCGCCTCACTGCGCACGCCATGGCGCTCGGCGAGGGGCGTCCAGCCGCCTTGGGCATTCCTCCAGCCGAGGTCGAGCAGGCTGTTGGGCAGGAATTGGTAGCGGCCCAGCGCGCCGGAGCGCGGGTTGCGCACACCATAGCCATCGCGCGGCTGCTCGGCGCTGCGTTCGGCCTGGGCGATGCGCTGGCGGAATTCGGGGTTGGGCGCCGCCTCCCAGGCGCGGGCGCCGACGCCGGAAATCGCCACGCCCCGCACGCGCGGCGTGGCCTCGTGCGCCTGCGCGAGGGCCATGGTGAAGCTGCCGGCCGGCGCGGTGCGGGCACGGCCGGGCGGGGCGCCGGCTGGCGGCAGGGCGGTGATGGGTTCCACGCCGTGAGGCTTAGGGCGCAGGGGTTAAGGGCGGGTAAAGGCCACAGGGCCCCTTCCCCCATGAATGTGCGTCATCATCCCTGCTGATTTCCAAGGGCAAGCTTGCGCGCCCATATCCCGTCGCAACCGGGCGGCATGTTCCGCCCCAAGCCACGGAGATTGCCTCGCATGTCCCTGTTTTCCCCCATCCGCGTCGGTGCGCTGAACCTGCCCAGCCGCATCGTGATGGCGCCGATGACGCGCAACCGCACGCCCGGCCAGACCCCCAATGCCCTGAACGCCGAATACTACGCCCAGCGCGCCAGCGCCGGCCTGATCGTGACCGAGGGCGTGACACCCGACGCCTCGGGCCGCGGCTACATTGACATCCCCGGCCTCTACAACCACGCCCAGGTCGAGGGCTGGCGCCAGGTGGCCAGCGCGGTGCACGCCAAGGGCGGCCATATCTTCGTGCAGCTGATGCACACCGGCCGCATCTCCCACCCCGATTTCCTGGATGGCGCGCAGCCCGTCTCGGCCTCGGCCATCGCGGCGCCCGGCGAGATCTACACCCATGCGGGCATGAAGCCGCATGGCACGCCGCGCACGCTGGAGGCCTCGGAAATTCCCGCGCTGATCGCGACCTATGGCCGCGCGGCGACGCTGGCGCGGGAGGCCGGGCTGGATGGTGTCGAGGTGCATGGCGCGAATGGCTACCTGCCCAGCCAGTTCCTGGCGCCGAACGTCAATGACCGCACCGATGCCTGGGGCGGCTCGCTGGAGAATCGCGCGCGCTTCCTGCTGGGCGCGGTGGATTCGGCGGTGGCGGCGATCGGCGCGGACCGCGTGGGCGTGCGGCTCTCGCCGGGTGGTGTCTTCAACGACATCCAGGATCCGGATGCGCCCGCGACCTATGCCTATGTGGCGGCGGAGCTGGCGAAGCGGAACCTCGCCTATCTCCACATCTTCAACACCAATCCCGGCTTCGACGTGGCGGCCCTGATCCGCGCGAACTACAAGGGCAGGCTGATCCTGAATGGCGGCTATGACCGCGCCCGGGCCGAGGGTGACATCGCCTCGGGCCGGGCGGACCTCGTCGCCTTCGGCGTGCCCTTCCTGGCGAACCCGGACCTGCCCGCCCGCCTGGCCCAGGGCGCCGCGCTGAACACCCCCGACAAGGACAGCTTCTACGGCGGCGGGGCCAAGGGCTACACGGATTACCCCACGCTGCCCGCCTGACTCATGGGGTCCGGGGCCTTTCGGCCCCGGCCGCCGGAGGCTCTTTTCTCCCCCGCTCCCCGCGCCCGCGAGGATGGCCTACCCTCCGTCAAAACCGGAGGAACACCCATGCTCGCACCGCTCCCTGCCACGCACCTGCCCGAGGGGCTGCGCGCCCGCCACATCAACCACGTGAACGGGTTGCGCATGCATGTGCTGGAGGCGGGCGAGGCGGGGCGGCCCTTGCTGCTGCTGCTGCATGGCTTCCCCGAGCTGGCCTATTCCTGGCGCAACATCATGCTGCCCCTGGCGGAGCTCGGCTTTCACGTCGTCGCCCCCGACCAGCGCGGCTATGGCCGCACCGAAGGCCCGGTGCCGGTCTATGACGAGGATCTCACCCCCTATCGCCCGCTGGGCTATGTGCGGGATGCCCTGGCCCTGGTGGCGGCACTCGGCCACCGGGGGGTGGCCTGCGTGATCGGCCATGATTTCGGCGCGCCCGTGGCGGGCAATGCGGCGCTGACGCGGCCGGATGTGTTCCGCTCCGTGGTGATGATGAGCGCCCCCTATGGTGGGCCGCGCGCCTGGCCCATGGGCGAGCAGAGCGCGCCGGAGGGCTTGGCGGGCCTGGCCTCGCCAGAGCTGCACGCGGCGCTGGCGCGGCTCGATCCGCCGCGGCGGCACTACCAGTGGTTCTACTCGACGCGCGAGGCCGATGCCGACATGCATCACGCGCCGCAGGGGCTGAACGCCTTCCTGCGCGCCTATTACCACCACAAGAGCGCCGATTGGGCCGGGAACAAGCCCTATCCGCTGGACTCCTTCACCGCCGAGGCACTGGCGGTGATGCCCACCTACTACATCATGCCCGCCGGCATCGGCATGGCGGAGACGGTGGCGGCCGAGATGCCCGATGCCGCCACCATCGCCGCCAACACCTGGCTGCCGGAGGCGGCGATGGCCGTCTATGCCGAGGAGTATGGCCGCACCGGCTTCCAGGGCGGGCTGCAATCCTATCGCTGCACCACCAGCGGCCAGGCGGCGGCCGAAATGCGCCTCTTCGCCGGACGGGGCATCGAGGTGCCCGCCTGCTTCATCGCGGGCAGCAGCGATTGGGGCATCCACCAGAAGCCCGGCGAATTTGAGCTGATGCAGGGCCAGGGTTGCCGCGACCTGCGCGGCTGCCATCTGGTGCCGGGCGCCGGCCATTGGGTGCAGCAGGAGCAGGCGGGCGAAGTGGCCGGGTTGATCCGCG
>NZ_JAIEQY010000149.1 GCF_019747315.1 Roseococcus sp.
GATGCCCTGCGTGCCTCGCGCGAGGCGGGGCGGCGCGTCATGGTCCGGCCGGCCGTGATGGAGACCGTGCCCCGCTAATCGGCCGGAGCGGCCTCGGGCTTGCGCGCCACCACCCAGGTGGAAAGGGGATATTTCTTCTCGTTGCGCATGCCGAGCTGGTAGAGCGGGTTGTCGGGATTTTCCGGCACCTTCGCCATGCGATAGCCCATGGACATGTAGCTCCAGACCAGCTGGTTGCCCCAGCCGCCGATCAGCACGGGCTCGACGCCCGTCTTCTCGCAGATCAGTTGCAGCGCCATGGGCGTGAAGCGCCAGTAATCGGTTGGCGCCTGATGGATCAGGTTGAAGAAGCAGGTGGTCTGCGCGATGAAGCCGCCTGGCTTGGTCACGCGCACCGTCTCGGCGAAGGCGGCGATCGGGTCGCCCGCCACATGTTCCAGCACTTGGTCCGCCACGGTGAAGTCGAAGTGATTGTCGGGGTAGGGCAGGGCGCGCATATCCACTGCGGGGTAGATCGCGCTGGTGAAGCTCACCTGATTCAGGCCCATGATCTGGGCGAAATCCTCCGACTTCGCGATGGAAAGACAGGTCTTGTCCGGGCCGTCATGGGCGCTCAGCGCATTCTCCAGCCGGCGATACATGTAGAGGCGCGTGATGTGCCAGCGGCGCGGACTCTTCTTGTCCTTCAGGGCGAACTCGATGAGCGATTTGACGAATTCCTCGGCGCCGGGCTGCATCATGGTCGAGGAACTCCTGGGACGAGGGGCGAAGCGGCCGGGACAGCTTCGCGCGTGGACGCGTGCGTCCTTTCGGATAGGACCAATGGCGCGGCGGAGGCAAGCGGGCGCGGGTGCGCCGTCACGCCGCCATGCGCGCGACGGCGAGGCCGGTGCCGGTGAAGAAGATGCCATTCACCTCCAGGCCCTGCCTCTTGCTGGCCATGCCGCGATAGAGCGCGAGCGCCGCCCGCCTTGCGCGGCGCCCGGACAGGCCCGCTTCGAAAGCAGCCCCGCCCGCACCGCTCAAGCCAGCAACTCGGCCAGGGTCTGGTTCAGCTCGGCGATGTCCACTTCGATGTCGGCGTTGCAGCGATTGCCCTTGCGGTCCGGCGCGGCCTCGCGGGCAAAAAGCTGCGTGTAGCGCAGGTCGAAGAGGTCGGAGAGGCTGCGATAGGAGGTCACGCCCTGGTCGTAACCCTCGGGCACCAGCTCGACCACCGGCGTTCCGGGATCGCAATAGACGATGTTGGAGAGGCCCGCGCCATGCGGCGAGACGATGATCGAGGCATCGCGGAAGGCGCGCACCTGCTCGCGCACATTGTGCTCGCCATTGTCGAAGACCTCGAAGCCGAGGCGCTTCAGGGCCGCTTCCAGGGCACCCTCATTCACCACCTGGCGCATCTTCACGTTGCGGCGGGGGATGTAGAGCTTCCGCTTGGGCCGGCGCCACAATTCCGTGACGCGCGGATGCTCGCGCAGGGTCAGCGTGATCAGCGGTGAAATCTCGTAGCGGCCGAAGGCGAAGGGGGACATGACGGTCAGCCGCTCAAAGACCACCGGCCCGTCCAGATGCTCCACACGCTCCTGCGGGACGCCCATGAATTCCAGCGTATCCCGCACATAGCGCATGTTGGGCGGGGGGACGACGAGGCGGCTGCCTTCCGGCATGGCCTGGAACATCGCGACGCGCGAGGCGTAGCGCAGCGTCCAGTTGAAGTAGTTCTCATAGACGCCCGAGCCGAGGAGGAAGCTTTGGCCTGGCACGCGGCGCACCGCGGGCGGTGTGGCGCCGGTGATCTCCACCTCGGGCGAGAGCATCGCCTCCTTGAAGCGGTCCGGAGGAACGCCTTGGAAGATGGTCCGCAGCATGTCCCCGTTGCGGATGGTGTCGCGCACCAGGCGCCCCCGGGCGGCGACGATGCCGAAGGGGGGATAGACCGTCGCCTCCTCAACCTCGGTCACCCAGAAGCGGGAAATCCGGGCATCGGCGCGGTATTGCCGGTCATAGCCGCGCCAGCGCTCGGCCAGGCCCGGCTCGGTGATGGCAGGGCTGATTCGCGGGGCGAGGGGGGCGCGGTGATCCTCCGACGCCAAGGCGCTGCGGCCGCCGAAGAAGGGCAGGTGCTCCTCCGCGACGGCCTTGGAAAAGCGGCTCGTCAGGACGGGCGCGCCGACGATCTCGTGGATATTCTGGACCTTGAAGCCGGACGCCATCCCCAACCCTATCGTTTCGATCCGCAGTGTAACCAGCATTTTGATCACAAGAAATGATCAGCGCCGGTGAACACGGGCTGAACGGCCGGGCAAAAGGCCGCGCCGCAAGGATGGGGTAGCAGGGGAGGCGCGGCTCGGTCCATGATCGGGCAACGCCAAACTGGGGAAACCTCATGAACCGCCGTCACCTCCTGGCCCTGCCTGCCCTGGCCCTGCCTGGCCTGGCCTCGCCCTCCACGCTGCGGGCGCAATCCTTCGACCGCCCCTTCCGCCTGGTCGTGCCCTTCGCGCCCGGCGGGACGAGCGACATCCTGGGCCGCATCCTGGCGCCCGAATTGACCCGGCTGCTGGGCCAGAATGTGGTGGTCGAGAATCGCAGCGGTGCCGCCGGCAATCTCGGCGCCGAGCTGGTGGCCCGCAGCGCGCCCGATGGCCAGACCCTGCTGCTGATCGACACCGGCGTGCTGGCGACCGCCCCCGCCCTGTTCAGCCGGCTGCCCTTCGATGCCACGCGGGACCTGGCGCCGGTCAACCTGCTGATCTACGCGCCCTATATCCTTGCCGTGCACCCCTCGGTCCCCGCGGCCAATGCGGCGGAGCTGGTGGCCCTGGCCCGGCGTGCGCCGAACAGCCTCAACGTCGCGCATTCCGGCGTCGGCGCCGCCAATCACCTGACCGCGCTGATGCTGACCCAGGCCTGGGGCGCCGAGCTGACCCAGGTGCCCTATCGCGGCGGGGCGGCCGCGCTGGCGGCCGTCACGGGCGGCGAGGCGCAGCTCATCATCAATGGCGCGACGGCGACGGCGCCCTTCGTGAAGGATGGCAGGCTGCGCGGCATCGCGGTCTCCGGCCCGCGCCGCCTCGCGGAATTCCCGGATTTGCCGACCTTCGCCGAGCTCGGCTGGCCGGCCCGGGAATCCGGCACCTGGCAGGGGGTTCTGGTGCAGGGGGCCACCCCCGCGCCCATCATCGCCCGGCTGGACGAGGCCTTCCGCCAGGCGCTGGCCGTGCCGAATGTCGCCCGCCGCATGGCCGAACTGGGCGCCGAGATCCGCGCCATGGGGCCCGCGCCCTTCCGCCAATGGCTGGCCGGCGAGACGGAGAGCTGGGGCCGCGTGGTCCGCGCCAACAACATCAAGCTGGATTGATGGAAACGCCCCGTGGAGACAGCTGAGGGGCTGCTGGCACGCCTCGCCGCCGCCGGGATCGAGACGCGCACCGTGCAGCACGCGGCGGTCTTCACCGTGGCCGAATCCCAGGCGCTGCGGGGCGAATTGCCGGGGGGGCACTCGAAAAACCTCTTCCTGAGGGAGGTGAAGACCGGCCAGCTCTGCCTCGCCGTGCTGGAGGAGGCGCGGCGGGTCAGCGTCAATGCGCTGGCCCGCGCCGCCGGCTGGGGCAAGGTCAGCATGGCCGATGCCGAGGCCTTGTGGACGACGTTGGGCGTGACACCCGGGAGCGTTACGCCCTTCGGCCTGGTCAACGCCCAACCGGGCCAGGTGCGCGTGGCGCTGGATGCTGCCCTGGCGGAAAGCGAGGGGCTGGTCTGGTTCCACCCGCTCGTCAACACCGCTTCCACCGGCATCCATCCCAGGGATTTGCTGCGTTTCCTCCATGGGCTGGGCCATGAGGTCACGATCCTTCGCCTGCCGGATTGAGGTGCGAGACATTTGCCGCCGCTTGTCTTATGCCCTGACCGCAACATCTCTAGCCCTCGCCAGGACAGATCCCCATGGAAGTGATTCTCGACCCCAATAAACCGAATGCCGGTGGTGCCGATCCGGTGATGGATGGCGACCAGCGCACATTCATGAAGGATGTGGTGGAAGCCTCGCGCGAGGTCCCCATCCTTGTGGATTTCTGGGCCACCTGGTGCGGCCCCTGCAAGACCCTGACGCCGACGCTGGAGAAGGTGGTGCGTGCCGCCGGCGGCCGCGTGCGGCTCGTCAAGATCGACATCGACAAGAACCGCCAGCTGGTCCAGCAGCTGACTCAGATGGGCCTGCCGTTGCAATCCGTCCCCACGGTTGCCGCCTTCTGGCAGGGCCAGATCGCCGATCTCTTTCAGGGCGCGCTCCCCGAGGGCGAGCTCAAGAAATTCGTCGAGAACCTTTTGAAGACCGCCGGCGGCCAGATGCCCTCGGCCGAGCTGGTGGCCGAGGCCAAGGCCCTGCTGGAGCAGGGCGATGCGACCGGCGCGCTGGAGATCTACGCGGCCCTCGGCCAGCAGGAGCCCGAGAATGCCGAGGCGCTCGCCGGCCTGGCCCGCTGCCTGATCGCCCTCGAGGAGGAGGACCAGGCCAAGGAGATGCTGGAGAGCCTCAGCGACAAGCTCAAGGAACACCCGGAGATCAGCTCGGTCCGCGCGCAGATCGAGCTGGCCGAGGCCGGCCGCGCCGCGCAATCCCAGCTTGGCGCCTTCGAGCAGCGCCTGGCGGCCGATCCGGATGATCACGAGGCCCGCATCGAACTCGCCATTGCGCTGAACAGCATGGACCAGCGCATGGAGGCGGCCGAGGCTTTGCTGGAGGCCATCAAGCGCGACCGCGCCTGGAACGAGGAGGCGGCGCGCAAGCAGCTGCTGAAGTTCTTCGAGGCCTGGGGCTTCGCCGACCCCGTCACCCTCAAGGCGCGGCGGGGCCTCTCCGCCCTGTTGTTCCGCTGAGGATGGATCCCTTCCAACCGGGCCCCGAGCAGCTCCCGGCCGAGATCGCGATCTTCCCGCTCTCGGGCGCGCTGCTGCTGCCCGGCGGCAAGCTGCCGCTGAACATCTTCGAGCCGCGCTACATGGCGATGACGCTGGACAGCCTGGCGAGCGGGCGCATGTTCGGCATGATCCAGGGTGACCCGACTCAGCCGCGCGGCGAGCGCGGCAGCACGGTCTTCCAGGTGGGGTGCCTGGGCCGCCTCTCCTCCTTCTCGGAGACGGAGGATGGCCGGCTGCTGATCACGCTGACCGGCGTCACGCGTTTCCGTGTGGCCGAGGAGATCGAGATGCGGCGCGGCTATCGCCGGGTCCGCGCCGATTACGGCCCCTATGCCGATGACCTGGAGCCCGATGCGCCCGGAGATGTGGCGCGCGAGGCGATCCTGGAAGCGCTGCGCCCTTATTTCTCGGCCAAGGGCATCGAGGCCAATTGGGACGCGATCGAGGAGATGGGCGGCCCGGCGCTGGTCACCACCCTCGCCATGGTCTGCCCCTTTGGCGTGCCTGAGAAGCAGGCCCTGCTGGAAGCGCCCACGCTGAAGGACCGCGCCGAAAGTCTCATCGCGCTGCTACGCATGGCGGCGCATGGGGATGGGGAGCTTCCGCCCGGGGGGCGGCCGAGCTAGAAAACCGCATGACCGAGACATCCAATACGTCCGCCGCCCCGATGCCCGCAGGTGTGGACCCGCAGCTGCTGGAGATCCTGGTCTGCCCGGTGACCAAGCAGCCGCTCCGCTATGACCGCGAGAAGGGCGAGCTGATCAGCGATGCGGCCGGCCTTGCCTATCCCGTGCGGGACGGCATTCCGATCATGCTGCCGGACCAGGCGCGCAAGCTGGATTAGGCGGCGTGCCGACCGTCACCGAGCTGCGCTACCGCTCGGCCGAAAAGACCCTCGACGTCGCCTTCGATGATGGCAGCCGCTTCGCGCTGCCGGCCGAATATCTGCGCGTCGAATCGCCTTCGGCCGAGGTGCAGGGCCATGGGCCGGGGCAGAAGGTCATCGTCGCCGGGCGGCGGCATGTGGGCATCATGCGGATCGAGCCGGTGGGACACTACGCCGTGCGCATCGCCTTCGACGACCTGCATGACAGCGGCATCTTCTCCTGGGAGGTGCTGTATCGGCTGGGCCGCGAGCAGGCGGAACGCTGGGCCGAGTATGAGCAGGCCCTGGCGCTGAAGGGGCTGAGCCGGGAGCCGCCGCAGCGCTGAGGGCGGATTGGCACCGCGCCTCGCCGGCCGCAGGATGCGCGCCGCAACCCAGGACACGCCGACATGCCGGAAATTCCCGTGGATGGTCATCCGATCGCCTATGCCGAAGCCGGGCAGGGGGCGCCGCTGCTCCTCGTCCATGGCACTTTGGGCGACCAGCGCAGCTTCGCCCCGCAGATGGCGCCCTTCGGCGCGGCCTGGCACGTCATGGCGCTCAGCATGCGCCACTGCTGGCCCGGCCAGTGGGAGGAGGGGGGCGATTTCACCATCGCCCGCCATGTGGCCGATGTGGCGGGCTTCATCCGCGCGCTCGGCCGCGGCCCGGTGCGGCTGCTGGGCCATTCGCGCGGCGGCCACATCGCCTTCCGCGTCGCCGAACTGCATCCCGAGCTGGTCCAGGCCCTGGTGCTGGCCGAGCCGGGTGGCGAGCTGGATGAAAGCCTGGGCGGCGCGCCCGCCAGCGGCGCCCAGGCCGCGAGCTTCGCCGCCGCCGCCGCGCTGATTGGTGCGGGCGAGGTGGAGCAGGGCCTGACCCTCTTCGCCGAATACACTGGCGGCCCCGGCGCCTGGGAGCGGCGGCCGGAGGATCGGCGCGCGCAGGCCCGCGACAATGCGCGCACCCTGCTGGGCCAGACGCAGGAGCAGCGCCGCCCCTATTCGCGCGCGGCGGCCGAGGCGGTGCGCGCCCCCACCCTGCTGCTGGGCGGTGCCCGCAGCCAGCCGCAATTCGCCACCATCCTGGATGCGCTGGAGAAGGTGATGCCGGATGCGCGGCGCGTGACCATCGCGGAGGCGACGCATAATCTGAACCTCGACAACCCCGACGATTTCAACCGGGCGGTGCTGGACTTCCTCGCCACGGGGTAGGCGGGAGGGGGCAATTCAGGCCTGGCCGACTGGGACGGCTCACAGCAGCCGGTTGGACCGCGAGCAGACCACAGAGGGCGTCGCTGCCGCCTTCCCTGCCGAGCATCCCGGCCAGTTCGCAGGCCGGCCCTCTTCGCTGCCTTGCGGCCCTCCGCCGGAAATCGGCGCGATCAGCTGACCGTCAGCGGGCCGGCGCTCCAGGCCCCCTGCGCCCATTCGCGCAGGCTGACGCCCATCTGCCCGTCAGCGACGGTGATGAGATTCCAGCCATTCGGCCGGCCCGAACCCCGCGGCGAAAGTCCGCTCGGTGCGACGAGCTGGACCGGCCCCGTCCCGCCCAGACGTGTCATTTCCGCGCGGTGGAGATGGCCGCAGAGCACGGCTGCAACCCCACTGGCGCGCAGCAGGGCGATGGTGGCTTCGGCGTGCCGGGGCGCGCGCCGCGCACCGGCCCAGCTGGGGTGCCGCAAGGGGTGATGGCAGACCAGCAGGGTCAGCCCCTCGGTCGGCTGGCCCAGCGCCAAGCCCAGCGGGGCACGCCGGTGCGCCGGAATGGCGCCCGCCGCCCAGTCCAGATGCCATTGCGCCCGACTGACCGTATCGAGACCGATCAGCCGCACCCCTGGCAGCTCCAGATGCTGCTGAAACCCTGAGGCCCGCGACGTGAACCAGCGGCGCTTGGGGTGGAGGAAGCGGGCAAAGAGATCGTAGCGCGGGATGTCATGGTTGCCCGGAACCACCAGCAACGGCGCGCCCAGCGATTCCAGGAAGGCAACGGAGGCGGCGAATTCCCGGGTCTCGGCGCGCCGCGTCAGGTCACCGCTGACGGCCACCGCATCCGGCGCATGATCACGGATATCGGCGGCGAGGCGCAGGGCCTGCTCTGGGTCGGCCTCACCGAAATGCAGATCCGACAGATGAGCGATCCGCGTCATCCGGCGCCCTCTGGCGGCACCAGCAGCTTCAGCCGGCCCGGGTGCAGACGGAACTTCAGCGGCCCCTGCACGAGCCGCATCTCCCCATCCAGGCTCAGGCGAAGCCAGGGCGTGCGGCCATGGACGACCAGCCGGCCATCTGAATGCGTCGCGACCTCGGCGTCCTTGCCCAGCTCACCCCGGAACCAGCGAACGGCCTGGCGCAGCCTTGAGTAGATTCCGACGGGCCTTGCGAGATGGCAGGTCAAGCGGGGCGGCCCTGCGGGCTCGGGCAAAGTGACCACGGCGGCATGGCCTCTTGCCCGCTGCCGGACGCCGGTGCGGATGGAGAGCCCGCGTGAGGAGGGCCGTCCCAGCTCGCGCAGGCCGGCACGCACCAGCGGCCACCAGCCCCGGGCACCGCCGCCGCGCTGCATTTCGCGGATCCGCATCAGGCGCGTCGGGGCGCCCACGATGCTCTGGTACAGGAAGACCTCGCCATTTGCGGTCGCGACATCGAGCGTCACGAAAGCGCCGGGGCGATAGGTCTTCGCCGCCTCGACGGGATCCATGATCAGGCCGAGGCGGGCGCAGACGCGGTTCATCGTCCCTCCTGGCAGAGGCGCCAGGCCGCGCTCACCATCGATCAGCCGCGACGCGGCGTCACGCAAGGTCCCGTCGCCGCCGGCCACGAAAACCACCCGGGCATCACCTGCTTCAACGGCGGCCCACTGCGCATCCAGCGAAGCCGCTTCGTCCATGTCATCGCGGATCATGAAGCCGCCACTGCGCAGCGCGGCGGCAAGGGCGGCCCGCGGTTCCTTCAGACCTGCCAGGCTCCCGGCCTTGCCATTGACCACAAGCGCCGCCTTCATCGCGCGGTGCCGTGTTGCTGCCAGGAGGGCCGTCGCAGGAGGAGCATCATTTCTTTCAGATCAAGGACGGCATGAGGGGGGCGGTGGGCGGTCAACGTGGTCCCTGCCCTTGGGTTGCCGCGATGGTCGTCGGCGAGGGGATCTTCGCGAGGGGCCGCCGGGTTGGTCGCCTCGGCCATTGTTGCGGCGAGCCTGGCGCAACCTCGGCCGAGGGGCCGGGCCAGAAGGCGCAGATCCCGTCCATGGCCAGGCAAATGCGAGGACAGATCAGGGACAAGAGCCTCCCGCGGCGGCTGCTCCGCGAGCGTTTGAATGCCCTCACCTGCAGCGGTGGGATCCGTGATCCAGCTTTCTCTGAGGCGTAGTGTCTGACGGAGGAGGTGTGCTCAATCCAAGAGACCGCTTGGGATTGCTTGCGGGTCGGCTGCGCGGGTCTTCTCCACCCCTGCGGCGTTGCCGGATTTGCCGACGCCACCAGCATCGGCGGCGTCCAGCGCCTTGCAGGGACGAAAAATCCCTCGCGTAGCCCCCGCCGCCGGCAATCCCAAACGGTCTCTAAGCGGTCTCACGGCGGGAGGCCTGCAGAAACAATCGCCATCGTCTACGTCACAGCCAAATGGACGCAGCCAGGAGGGTTGGCGCACCGCCCAACCCGATCTGGAAATCAGCCATGCCATCGCCGTTTACATCGCCCTCCAAGATTGCGTCGGCAAAACGCAGTTCGCCGCTCACACCGCTGAACGCAGTTCCGCCGATCCAGGCGAAGGACTGATCGCCCAGAGCATCCGCGCCGGCATCCATGGCACGCAGATCAATCCTGTCGCCCTGCTCCATGCTGAAGTCAGCAATGACATCTCCATCGGCCTCGATCACATCGCGGAACCAGAAGCGGTCTGCGCCCGCGCCGCCCTCCATGCTGTCGGCACCCAGGCCGCCATCCAGCCAGTCCACGCCGCCGCCACCGATCAGCCTGTCATTGCCGCCGAGGCCAAAGAGCGAGTCATTGCCCTCGCCACCATCGAGCGTGTTCGCGCCCGCATTGCCATCCAGCCGGTTGGCCAGTGGATTGCCGGTGCCGGCCAGGTCGGCCGTGCCGGACAGAGCCAAACGTTCCATCTCGGCGCCCAGGGTATAGCTGATGGAGGCCAGCACCCTGTCAGAACCGCCACCGGCCGCTTCGGTCACGTTATCGCCGGCATTGTCCACGATGTAGGTGTCGTTGTCGGCGCCACCTTCCATGCTGTCGGCACCCAGGCCGCCATCCAGCCAATCCGCGCCGGTGCCACCCATCAGCCTGTCATTGCCGCCGAGGCCAAAGAGCGAGTCATTGCCCTCGCCACCATCGAGCGTGTTCGCGCCCGCATTGCCATCCAGCCGGTTGGCCAGTGCATTGCCGGTGCCGGTCAGGTCGGCCGTGCCGGCCAGAGCCAACCGTTCCAGCTCGGCGCCCAGGGTGTAGCTGATGGAGGCCAGCACCCTGTCAGAACCGCCACCGGCCGCTTCCGTCGCGATATCGCCGGCATTGTCCACGATGTAGGTGTCGTTGTCGGTGCCACCTTCCATGCTGTCGGCACCCAGGCCGCCATCCAGCCAGTCCGCGCCGGTGCCACCGATCAGCCTGTCATTGCCGCCGAGGCCGAAGAGCGAGTCATTGCCCTCGCCACCATCGAGAATGTTCGCGCCCGCATTGCCATCCAGCCGGTTGGCCAGTGCATTGCCGGTGCCGTTCAGATTTGCCGCACCGGACAGGCTCAATCGCTCCAGATCGGCGCCCAACACGGAACTGATCGAGGCGACGATGCGATCGTCCCCGCCACCGGCCGCCTCAACCACGACGTCGCCGGAGTTATCCACGGTGTAGGTGTCATTGCCCGCTCCGCCGGTCATGTGGTCCGCGCCAATCCCGCCGTTGAGCGCATCATTGCCCTCGAGGCCAAGCAGCGTGTCGTTGCCGGCCCCACCACTCAATGTGTCATTGAGGGCGCTGCCAATCAGGAGGTCAGCGCCAGCGCCGCCGACACCGGTCACCGACTCCAGGACATCCGTCACCATGATGGCGACCGCACGAGCCGCGCTGCTCAGTGTGCCATCCGAGGCGGTGACAGTGATGTCATAGGCATTGTCGGCGCCGCTGTCGGCCGGCGCCTCGAAGTTCGGCGCGATTTTGAAGGTCACCGCGCCTGCGGCGCTGATGTCGAACAGCGCCGCATCTGTACCACCGAGCAACCACGTCAGCGTCGTGCCCGCATCAGGGTCGCTCGCGGTGGCCTGGTAGACGACACCCGTGGCGTTCTC